>SXMN01000124.1 GCA_005777315.1 Verrucomicrobiales bacterium | reverse complement strand
CGCTTGGTGATGGCGTTCAAAAACCTCAAGCCTTGCCCTTCCTGAAGTCGCTGAACCACCGAAATTCACCAGAAATCAGATGCTCGCCATGGCCATTCAACTCTCAACTGTTTTCTCCAATGACTTTGTCACAGCCGTGCGAAACCTGTGCGTCGGGTTCAATCGATCCTTGTCCCAGGAGCGGGTTCGTGAAACAATGAAGAAAATCATGTCCGAATGGGCTTCCTAAGTTTTCTAGGCAAATCAGGCTCGGTCACGCTCATGAGGCTGCCTTCCGGCACCTTCACTCTCGACAGGCATGGCCACGTCCTCGCCAGCACGTTGCCTCAACATTTCCCCGCCTCGCTCGTGCAACAGATTGGCGAAGTCGTCATCTCAACGTTTAGAACCGCGCAATCCGCCAACATACCGCTTTCCGAAATCATCGCCGAGTACTCGGCGCTCAAATTAACGGCGCGCGAACTCCGCGGGGGCGCAATTGTGTTTCTGGCGCCGCGTGGACTGGCCGCGAAATCATAATCCTGCTCCTATGCACAACAAGAAGCTCGATCAACTGGTCTCGCAGATGGAAAGCCACCTCGAGTGCTGGAAACAGTTCAACCATTACCTGAATCTTGGACGCTCCAAGAAATTCACCACCGAGGATGAGAATCAATTCCTTGAAATCAAGAGCGTGATCACCCAGGAACTGGAGATCATTCTCAGCGTGGTGGAAGGGCCAACCCCCAGCCGCGAGGATGTTCACACGCTATTGGCCGGAGCGCCTTCGATTCGCTACGTCAGCGAGCTCAATGAAGGCTCGTTGCGTGGCCTCGAAAATCAGTGGCACCGGGTTTACATCTCATGGCAGTCGCTGATGGGGCAGCTCAAAGTCCGTCAACGGGAGCTCGACAGCCGCCCGTTCTACTCCCGAATGTTCGGACGGTAGTGAGGGTCTGCTTGCAGTGTTTGGGTCTGCCGAAGGACAGGGCCATCCGCGCGGATAGCTTCAGTAATTGAAGGCACCTGACACCTTCGTTCCGGAACTCTCTCGGATCTCATGCAGTTGATCCACGTTCAATGGCCCGAACGCTTCTTCCGCTCCCACTCTCCAGCGCACTATCACACGATCAATTCGACTGACTTCTCCGAGTCCCAAATGAACTCGAGGATCGTTGCTGGAACAGTAGCTCTGGTTCGGAATCAAGTCGCGAAACCAGACTTTGTCGCCAGCCTCGATGCGGACGGCGCTGTTGAGCGCATCCACGCCCTTCCTGTCCCGAACACGGAACATGGCCCAGTGACCTCGCTTCGGCGCGATGTTTCGTAACAGGTAAGCCGGGCCATCACGGTTGATTACGACAACATCCATGAGGCCGTCGTTGTCGAGGTCTCCAAGAGCGGTGCCGCGGCTGGTGTGGAGCAGGGGACGCGCGGTGCCGCCCTCAGGTTTGGTTTCCTCAAAATTGCCGTCACCGAGTCCACGCAGGAGTGTGTTTGGCTCGGCATAGGGATCGGCGGGATCGAGGTCACGTGGTCCGTACTTTACCCGTCCATTGGCCACATAGAGGTCGAGCTGGCCGTCCAGGTCGAAGTCTGCAAAGCCTACACCGAAACCGGTCAGAGGGATGCTGGATGAATTAGGGCCGCGCGACGCCACGGTGTCTGTGAAGCGTCCGCCGTTATTGACGAACCAGCCGTTGCCTTCGCCAACAAGGTGCGTCACGAAAACATCCAGCCAACCCGTCTGCTTCAGGTCCACCAGAGCCACGCCCATTCCGGCTCGCGGCATGCCCACGGCACTGACGGCGATTCCCCGGGTCAAGGCTTCATCGATAAACCTCCCGTTTCCTTTGTTCATCCAAAGCTGGTTGGGCATCGCGTCGTTGGCGACAAAGATGTCGATCCAGCCATCGTGATCGAAATCCGCGCAGGCCACCCCCAATCCGTTGCCGTATGCTTTGTCCAGACCTGCGGCGAGGGTCGCGTTCTCGAACGTCCCATTGCCCTTGTTGCGATAGAGAGTTGCCATTGCCGGGGCCTTGTAATTCATCGGCGAACAATAATCCGGCTGGCCACCGCGTGAGTAACAATTCAATTCCGTCTCACGACTCCATTTGAGGTAATTGGCCACCACAAGATCCAGATTTCCATCCTGGTCATAATCAAGAAACGAACAGCTCGTCCCCCACGATCGTCCGTCGATTCCGGCCTGCGTCGTGATGTCAGTAAAACTGCCATCACCGTTGTTCCGGTATAGCAAGCCACCCGTGGTGTGGCTTAGGTAAATGTCGGTCCGTCCGTCACCGTCGAAATCACCACACGCGCAGCCCATCCCATATTCGCCATGCCCCATCAAGCCTGCCCGGTCTGTCACGTCTTCGAACTTCCAATTGCCAAGATTGCGATAGAGGCGATGCCCCGGTCGATCTGTGGCATTCGGATCCAGCGATCCGCCGTTGACGCACAGGATGTCCAGCAATCCGTCATTGTCGTAATCGATCAGGCCCACTCCTCCTGTCTGCATTTCTGGCATGTAGAAGCGCGAGGTGTGCCCCGAGCTGTGTTTGAAGGTGACGCCGGACCTGGCAGCGACATCTTCGAACCAGGGTGCGACGGCAAGGCTCGCCGAGGGCGGTGAGTTCTCGGAAGCCGGCGCTGAAGTTTCCGGTCCCGACTTCTGGCCACACGCCATTGCCAGGAGCAACATGGCGGCTGAGAAAACAAGAGGGGAAAATTTGAGGCGGATGATTGATTGAATCATCTGGGGAGTTTCCTCAAACGCTCATCAAGCAACGGAAGATCCGGTGAGTCCGGTTCGAGCCGCCGCAGTCGCGCGATCAGCGGCTCCGCCGTTTTCACGTCGCCCCCTTGCAACAGCATGTCCGCAAAGTGAACGAGCGCCGGGATGCAGGACGCATCCAGCTTGAGGGCGTTCTCATAGCGCTTTCGGGCATCGCCGGGGCGGTTCAGGTTCCGCCACTCGATGTCTCCCATCTGCGCAAACACTTCAGCATTGTTTGGGTCTGCCCTGGATGCGGCTTCAAGGGACTTGAGAGCAAGTTCATCCTGTTCCAATCCCAGCAAGGCGTTTGCCTTGGCGAGGTAAGGTTGGGGGATCGTTGGTGCCAGCGCTATGGCGCGATCGGCGGCGGCAAGCGCTTCCTTGTTCTGTCCGGCTTCGTGCTGACTGAAAGCGAGAGTGACGAGAGCGGGAACATTGTTGGAGTCGAGGTTCAGCGCCTGGCGGAGCACCACAATGGCCTTGTTCGGCTGCTCGGACTGATTCAATGCAATCGCGAGCTGATTCATCAGCCCAACGTTATTCGGATGATGAAAGAATGCCTTGGCAAGAATCTCGACAGCTTTCATGGGCTCGCCGCCATTGATGTGAGCATCCGCCATCTGGAGTTGATCGGGCAGGGATTTCATGTGCTGCGAAGCGGATTCCGACCAAGGGTCTGGCATCGGATAGCTCACCGCGTTGCGACCCAGCATGAGTTCCATTTCCGCATCGGCCGTTTTGCCCAGCGCCTGATAGGCTTGTCCGAGCAAGTGGTGGACGGTCTTGGCGGAGGAATCGAGCTGAATGGCTTTCTCAAGGAGCTTCGCGGCCTCAGCGTGACGACCTTTGCGGAGAAGCGCCTCACCAGCGCCGGCAAACCCGCGCCATTCGGTGGGTGCCAGCTCAACAAGCTTTCGAAATGCGGCCTCCGCCTCCTCGACCTTCCCGGCTGCAAGGGACACGGAACCCAGCCTGTAGTAACCCTGCGGGAAGGCTGGAAACCTTGCGACAAGTTCGTGGAACAACCGCAAGGCCTCGTCCCGCTCTCCCAGTTCCTGTGTGGCAATTGCCGTGTAGATCCATCCCAGCGGTTCGCGATCATTGAGGCTGACGGAATTGCGAAACGCCAGCCGCGCTTCGTGCCACAGGCCGTTCACGCTGTAAACGAGACCGAGCAGCGCGTGTCGATCCGCTTTTCGTGGACTCTCGCCGACCCATTTAATTTTCTCGACGAGGTAATCGCGCAACTGGGGCTCCAGCCTGGCCATGTTGGAAGGAACCGGAACCTGCGGCGCTGGATCGAGATTTTGCCAGAGCCGGAATGCCCCGACTGCGGTGATGAGCACAATGCCGATCAGGATGATCCGGATAAGCGAGGCGCTATGACTGGATCTTTGGAGTTTCACCGTTTGGAATCCCACCACATTGACCGTAATTGGCTTGAAAACAAAAAGTGGCCCGCAACGACGCGGGCCACTTTGGTGTGACGATTTTTGAAAAGCGACAGCGTCAGTTTGTGCGTGTCGCGCCCTTTTCCTTCGAAGAAGTGCGCTCCTGAATCCAGTCCACGTCCTTGTTGTTGGGCGAAGGCTGGCTGAGGGGGAGTGCTACGCCGGCTTTCAGTATCGGTCGGGTCCGGGGATCCTGCCATTTCTTGATTTCGGCATGGCCGTCAGCAAATGAAAAGGCGCAGGAGCCATTGTGGTAGCTGGCCGGGTAATCGACGATGGTGTGAGCCTTCGCGTTCAAGGGGTCAAACGAGCCCATGTTGACAGCGAACCAGCCGTCATTGATGCCGTCTTCACGTTCTTCCACAAATACCCATGCCTTGGAAGGCGAGGGAGCAGTCAGCGAGCTGTATTTCTTAAACTGGTGGTAACCGCCTGTGAATGGGCCGGACCTCTCACCGAGATAGCCATTCATGGAGACGGAACGTACCCGGGGGGATCCCGTTTTGCCTCGGCTCAGGCTCTTATCCGACGGGCATTTGTAAATCCCGACAGACCCGGCGTACTTGCCAAGCTGCGAGTTCATGATGATTACGGTGTTGGTATTGTCCGGTGTGAATCCATTGTTGACCAGCCATCCGGCGCACCAGGTTGGCGCGCCGATGTTGCTTCCACCGTCAAGGTTGCCAGGCAACTTGTCGCTGTTGTCGTCCGCATAAAGGATGTACGCGAGCCCCAGTTGTTTGTTGTTGTTGAGGCACATGATTCCTTGCGCCTTGCTTTTGGCTTTGGACAAGGCTGGTAGGAGCATTCCTGCCAGGATTGCGATGATGGCGATGACTACCAGCAGCTCAATCAAGGTAAAGCCGCCAGGCAGGCGGCTGTTCTGGCTGGACTGTTGTGTGTGTTTGGATGGGTACTTTTTCATAAGACGATAACACTCTGTTCGGTTCAATTGGTGACCGGGAGACTTTAGGCTTCAACGTTTCTTCCCGTCAACTTTTCCTTCCGCCACCTTTGGAGCGCATACATACGCTCAAGTTTTCAAAAGTTTTGGATGCCGATGCTCTCAAGGTGTCATTACGACCTCGTATTGAGAACTGTGCGTCTGGCCGCACAGAAATTTTCCTGAACATTCAACCCTATCACCCGGCAGAGGCCATGGTCCGCGCAGAAATCGCCATTGCCGTCAACCGGTGACACCGGTGGGTGGTGGCAGGTGTAGGTGGTACACACGCCCCCTATTTCCCGACATATTTGAGCCGATAAACTTTGTTCCCGGTGTCGTCGCTAAAAATGAGTGAGCCATCCGGTGCCTGGGTGCAATCGGTGGGACGACCGAGAATCTCCGTGCCGTTCTTGAGAAAGCTCACCACTTTCAACTCGCCATAAGGGTGGCCGTCCTCGAACAGGATTCGGGACAGACAATATCCAACCTTGGCAGTGGCGTTCCAGCCGCCTTTGAGGGCCACGAAGGCGTCGCCATGTGCGCCAGGAATCTTGTCCCCCGTGTAGAAGGTCATCGCGTTGGCTGAACAGTGAGCGGGCAACAACCACTCCGGGATCTTGTTCATGCCGGCGTATTCGATCAACTTCGGGTGGTCGAGGAAGTTCAAGTTCGGCTGGTTCTTTCCAACGATCCAAGGGTGCCCGTAGAAGCCCCCTTCGACGTAACGGTTGAGTTCCGCCGGCGGATTGTGGTCGGTGATGGGTTGGCCGTTCTTCGTGCGGTCTCCTTCAAGCTTCCACGCCAGCATGTCGATGTCGTGATCCAGGCCCCATATTTCATCGCTGCCCGGGCGCACGGCGAATTTCTCCGTGTTCCTGACGCCGGATGCGAACAGCTTCTTGTCCGAACCATCCAGCGCAAAGGACCAGATTTTCTTGCGCTCGGAAGCGTCAATAGGTTCGTCCGTGGCATTCGTCTGGTCGCCCACATGAGTATAGATGCGGCCCTTGTGAATCAAAAGCGCCCGCCACATGTGACCACCGCGTGCTCCAGTGGGGAGCTGTTCCGGCCCCAGTACCTGGAGCTCTTCATCCGCTTTGCCATCGCCATTGTTGTCCCGCGCCTTGGAGATCGAGTTCAACTGGGCGAACCAGAGCCAGCCATCATGCCATTGCATCCCTTGCAGGATGGTGTTGGGCTCCTTGCCTTCAACAAAGGGCGTCAATTTTTCGTAGCTGCCGTTTCCATCAGCGTCTTTGCATGCCAGGATTTTTCCTTCTTTGGGCACGCTGACAAACAGTGTGTTTTCCGGCCCGGTCGCGAGGAAGCGGGGCGTCTTGATGCCATCCACGGCGACCGAGAGCGCATAGCCTTCGCGAACCCAGACACCGGCTGGGACTTCGGCCGAATGGGTGAGCGCTGTTCCGAGCAGCGAACAGGCAATGAGGCAGGTGGAGAGTGAGATGGGAAAATGACGAGTCTTCATGAAAAATGACAACATGGGTTGGTTGATAAAGTAGGAGGAGATTATGTCCCAATCAGGATGGAGGCAACGGCAAAGGATGTGGGATGGATTCAACACTTTCCAGTCGCGGGTTGTTGTGAGGCTACCCCGGACGCTTCGGACCAGGCGGTCAACGCGGGAGATGCGTCCACGCCACCTCCGAGACATTGCCGGCTATGCCAAGCTCTCGACACTAATTCACCTGCTGGACAATCCGGAAAACACTTGCTGCCAGGGGGCGGGTGCAGATACTCGGCGTGAAATGGACCCGATGCCAAAGCAATCTTCCCTTAGGCCAGTTGCCGTATCGTCACTCTACGATCTGAGCACAGAGACTCTGCTCGGAAGTCCGGCTGATCTTGCCGTCTATCGGGGAAGGGTAACGATGGTTGTCAATGTCGCGAGCAAGTGCGGCTACACGCCACAGTACGAAGGGCTCGAGCGGCTCCACCGCGAGCTGATGGGCAAAGGGTTCGCCATTCTTGGGTTCCCGAGCAACGATTTCGGAGAGCAGGAACCCGGTTCAGCCCGGGAGATCGCTGACTTTTGCAAGCTGACTTACGATGTGACTTTCCCAATGTTTTCCAAAGTCTCCACCACGCCGGGCCCCGGGCAATCGCCGATCTACAAGTATCTCGGAGCGACGGGGAATCTGCCGGACTGGAATTTCAGCAAGTACGTCGTCGGCAAAGACGGGAAGGTGCGCGCATTCTTTTCCAGCGAAGTGGAGCCGGGTGCCCTCGATCTGCGCAACGCAATCACGGAAGCATTATCGGCGAACTGATACCGCCAATGGAGTTGAACCGGAAGCGGCCCCTTCTTCAAGTAGAGTGAATTCCCACACAGATCAAAAGGGTGAACGTACGCCCTCGAATGACGCCGAGCCGCCGCCGCCATCGCTGTCCGCCGACGTGTACTGGCCGATGATGAAGAGCGCTTCGCTCATAGCGGCTGGCGAGCTTGGGGTCTTCGCCGCGCTGAACAAGGGACCGATGCTGGTCGAGGAGCTTGCCGCGCGATTGCATGCCTCCATCGACGGCACTGATCGTCTGTGCGCCGTACTGGTGCAAACCGGCTATCTGGTGCGCGACGGTGACAACCACCTGCGAAACAGCGCTCACGCGCAAGAGTGGCTGGCCCAGGCTGGTGACAGCGATCTGAGCAGCGGTTTGCGCTGGTTCGCCCACGCGTGGCGGTTGATGGCGGACTTGAGTTCCGCCGTCGTCAGAGGAGGTCCAAGCAAAGTGCTGTGGGATCTCATGCAGGAGAAACCCGGGATGGGCGCGTCGTTTGCCGTGTATATGAAGGACCATGCCGCCGGGGTCGTTGACGATGTTCAACGCGCTGTCGAACTGCCCGCCGGCGCGGAAACCTTGCTGGATGTCGGTGGGTCGCACGGCCTGCACGCCGCCGCCTTCTGTCGCCGCGTACCTGCGCTTCGCGCGGTCATTTATGATCTGGCCGTCTCGATGGAAAACACGGGTGCTCAACTCGCCGAGTGGGGTCTCAGCGATCGCATTCGTTGCGTCGAAGGCAACATCGTGCATGACGAGATCGAAGGCACGTTCGACGTTATTACCTACTTCCTTGTCGCCCATAACCACAGCGACAGCGACAACGACAGGATCGTCAAGAAGATGGCGCGAGCGCTGAATCCCGGCGGGTTGCTGGTGGTTTACGAGTATGTCCAAGACCCAGCCGACCGCTTTTCGGTGTCGCCGACGGAGGCTTCAGCTTCGGCATTCGATCTTACCTTGCTCGTCGAGACTGGGACGCGTATTCACACCGCCGAAGACATCATCAACAGGCTGCGCGATGCCGGACTGAAGGACATCCTTCGCACCGATTTTCAGCCAGCCCACAAAGGTACGATCTTCTCTGCGAAGAAGCCGCGGTAGTGCTGAAACGGGGATTCTATTTCCCGCAAGACGCGGGCAGTTTTACTGAGGATCTCGTGGGATCGCGGACAAATCTCGGTGACAATGAGTGCGCCTCTGCTGCGTTGCTCGTCGGTTACAGCCCCATTCCATGGGATGCGCCCACTCGAGGATTGCATTTGGTTTGGTCAGTAACGTCGAGCAAACGCGGACTTGCTTGCGTTTTTGCCCGCACCTCAATAATTCCATCCAAATGAAAACCAGCGTGAAGTTCTTCCTACACTCAGTATAACGCTAACACTATGAAGCCATCCCATGCATCATCGCCATCCTTCCGCACAGCGCAAAGGTTCAGCAGCAGCCTGTCCGCGGACTCGATATCGCGTTCCTCGAACACTTCACCCGATCCGCGAGCCCCATCGCACGACTGGCGTTGGAGAATGAGCATGCAGCTCTCCGCGTTCCTGGCCCTGGCTTTGGCCCTGGTCGGCTGTACCACGTCTGGCGGAATGGCTTCCAACATCAGCCCCACGCATCCCTACATGGGAAAGCTCCATGTCATTCCGGGCACGATCGAGCTTGAGGATTTCGACGAGGGTGGCGAGGGCACGGCCTATCACGACCTGGACCCTGAGAACCAGGAGAAGAAGGAACCGCCCTATCGCAAAACGGGTGTCGATCTTGAGTGGCGGGAGGCGGCCAGCGGCAAGTTCAACGTGGGATGGACCCGCCCCGGCGAGTGGCTGATCTACACGGTGAACATCAAGGAGGCGGGCACCTACCGCATCGACATGCAAGTGGCTTGCAAGGGGCCGGGCGGCACGTTTCATCTTGAATTCAACGGCGTGGACCGGACCGGCCCGATCACCGTTCCAGACACAGGCGGGTGGGAGCACCTCAAGGCGTTCTCGCATCAGGGCGTGAAGCTGGTCGCTGGCCGGCAGGTGCTGAAGGTGGTGATGGCCACTGGAGGGAAGTCCGGCTCCATTGGCGACATCGATTACTTCAAGTTCCTGAAGCAGTGAAGCTTGCGTGCTCACACTCTCAGGATGGACAAACGACCAGAGTGATTTGGACATGAATGGTGATACTGGCGATCCGCCAAAACGGACGCGGCGCGCTACGAAGGAGAATGGCTTCAGACGCCTTCGGCGACCCATGCGGCGGTGAAGGCGAAGATGTGGAACGGTGCATCCACAAGTCGGTGGAGTGCAACTGTGCTGAAAGCCAGTCGCAGCAGTATCGCTGGCTCGTTCTCACGCCAAACCTGCTGCGGCTGGTGCTGCGCACACAACCGCGCTCCTGGCCGACAGCCAAGTTCATCGACAACTTGTGGATGCACTGGATGTGGAATTGGTTCGGAGTTGTGCGTTGACTGCCACTTATCAGGCATCATGATGCCTGAATGAGAACCACGTTGACTCTTGATCCCGATATTGCGGCGAAAGCAAAGAGAGGCGCAGCCAGACTGCGCAAACCGTTTAAGGAAGTGATCAACGCCGCGCTGCGCGTGGGCCTGGATGAGATTCTTGCGCCGCCTGCTGCAAAACCTTACCGCACCAAACCGCGACCATTGGGACTGCGCCGGGGCTTCAGCTACGACAATATTTCCGAACTGACCGCCGCCGCCGAGGGAGAAGACCATCAATGATCCTCGTCGATGCCAATCTTCTGCTCTACGCCGAAGACAGTTTGTCCGAACACCACGCAGCAGCCCGCGCCTGGTGGGATGATCAACTCAGCGATTCCGAGCCGGTGGGCTTGTGCTGGCCCGTTGTGAATGCCTTCATCCGCATCGGCACCAATGCCCGACTGCACCAGCGTCCGCTCACTCTCAAGGAAGCCACCGAGCGCGTGCAGAGTTGGTTCGACCAATCGTGCGTGCGCCTTGTCCAGCCCACCGATCAGCACTGGACCTTTTTCCAACAAATGCTTCGCAGCGGGAATGCTGTGGGTAATCTGGTTTCCGACGCTCACCTCGCGGCGCTCGCGGTGGAGCACAACAGTGTGCTGCATTCGACCGACGCCGACTTCTCGCGCTTCCGTGGACTCAAATGGAGAAACCCGATTGTGGATTGAACGCCTTCTACCCTGCACCAGCGATGACGCCAGCGGCATCGACGCGGCAAAGGGTATTCTGAGCGAAGGCATCGAACGCCCTGGCCGCCTTGTGGCTGTCAAAGTTCTCGGCGAACGAAGGGTCACGCTCATCAATCTGGATGCCGCGGTGCTGGCGAAGAGTGGACTTGATTGCGTTGCCCGTCCCGCCACCATAACCTCAATCACATGAAGACCATTGCCATTGCTCTTTCCTGGTTCTTCGCCTGCCAAATTCATGCTGCCTCTGCTGAGGAGTGGATCACAGCGGCGCCTCGTGATGAAATTCGCCCGCAGTTTCAAAGCGAGAAAACCGGCGGGAAATCCGGGCGCGGTGCGCTCGTCATCCGCGCTGATGAACGTGAGGGCCTGCACGGTTGGTGGCAGAAGACTGTTTCGGTGTCGGGCGGGCAGCACTACCTCTTTTCCGCGTGGTACCGTGCGGAAAATGTTTCTGTGCCCCGTCGCAGCGTGCTGGCGCGTGTGGTATGGCACGATGAGATCGGCGGGGCAATTCAGCGTCGCGAAGGGGTGTTAACGAACTACGCTAAGAACGCCGCAGCCATGGCCGAGCCGGAGTATCCACGCCACATCATAGAGAAGAGCGCGGGCAATGGAGGTTGGATCGAAGTGTCGGGCGTCTATGCAGCTCCCTCAGGGGCAACTCGGGCGCGCGTTGAATTGCATCTGTTGTGGGCACCGAACAGCAAGGTCCAGTGGAGCGATGTTTCCTTTCTCCCGTCGGAGGCACCGGCACCGCGCAAAGTCCGTCTCGCTTCCGTGCACACCGGCCACGACCTGCGAAGACCCCGATGGGCGTCTGCCGTCAATTTGCGCCGTTCATCGAAGACGCTGCCCGCCGCAAAGCCGACCTGGTCTTGCTGGGGGAAACCTTGACCTATGCCGGCCTCGGATCGAGCTACGCAGATTGTGCTGAGAATATTCCCGGACCTTCAACCGATTACTTTGGGCAACTGGCGAAAGAACACGGACTCTACATCGTGGCCGGACTCATCGAAAGGGATCGGCATCAATTGTTCAACGTCGCCGTCCTCATCGGACCCGATGCAAAGGTCGCGGGCAAGTATCGCAAAGTCTGCTTGCCAGACAGTGAATACGACAAAGGCATGTCGCCGGGAAACGACTATCCAGTGTTCGATACGCGCATGGGCAGGATAGGCATGATGATTTGCTACGATGGATTCTTTCCCGAAGTCGCGCGTGAGTTGAGCAATCGCGGCGCGGAAATCATCGCCTGGCCGGTGTGGGGTTGCAATCCGGAGCAGGCCCGCGCCCGGGCATGCGAGAACCATGTCTATCTCGTCAGCAGCACTTACGAAGACGTGTCGCGCGACTGGATGCTCACCGCCGTCTATGGCCAGGACGGCAGCGTGCTCGCCCAGGCCAAAGAATGGGGCACAGTCGTGGTCGCCGAAGTCGATTTGAACCAGCGCGCGCTCTGGCCGTGGCTGGGAGATTTCAAGGCTCAGATTCCACGGCAACGTCCAATCGTGCGGGGAGAGTAAGGGGTCGCGCGAGAATACATTCCGATTTCACCGGAAGGGGGCTCAATGACGAGGTGTTACCGACTAATATCCTGCGTTTTCCTCAGTAACCGGACAGGAAGTGAACATCCGTCTCCATGTTCGACGATGCTATTTCCTGATTTCACCAAGTTCCGAGAGAACGACGCGAACCCCGGCCATCAGGGCGGCAACGCGAATCTCCAGCGGAAAATCTGACGGCGCTTCCATTGTATAGGAAAGCCGTGTCTTGTGTGCGAGCAGGTAAAAGGCTTCCGGCCACTGCGGGCGGGAACGTGGATCAACGCTCGGGCGCACGATGCCGCCATGCGCTTCACGACCTTCGATCTCTGGCGACATGTCGATCGGGCAAACCTCGGAAACTCGACGAATGATTTTTTCCGCGTGGGATCGCCCGTTCTCAGGATTTAGCTCATAGACATAAAAGCCGTTCGATTCCCAGTCTTCATGGAGGCAGATCGCAACGTCGAAGGTGGGTTGATTGCCCAGCCATCGGACATGAGCGCGAATCTCGTCGGCTTCGGGTTGCAGATACTGGCGATTCAGGTCCAGCCCGGCGTTGTTCTCGCGTTGGTTCAGAGGAAATCCAGTGGGGTTGAGACATGGACAAAGCCAGATGTCCGTCCGCTCAGGCCAGACATTTTCTGTCACCAATTGCCGCATCGCCAACGGACCGGCCGGCTCATCGCCATGGATGCCGCTTGAGATGTAAACGCGCCGGTGCGCTGCCGTGGACTTCCGGTGCAAAGCGAGCAAGGAATACGACTCCGTGTCGAGCATCGACTCCTGGTGCCATCCCTGTTCCACGCCGGACTTGATGGTGTCGTGAAGGACTTGATGGATATCAATCGCCTCACCGAGGTAGCGACCGTGGTTTAAGCCAAGGCGCTGAATGGAGGCGCTTGGTTTCATTGCTTGGAGGTGTGGAGGCAACGTGGCCCGGCGGCGTTACTTCGACTGCGTCAGGCGATGACCGTCTCGACACGGCGTTTTCGAAATTCGATGGGTTCCGGCTTGGTCCCTGTGTCCTGATCTTCGAAGTCATGCTTGTCCCAATCTGGATCGAGGCCGAGATCCTTGAGCATCTGGAGATCCTTCTCGACCGATTGATTGAGGGTGGTGAGGTAGTTGCCAACCATGAGGGCGCTGGCCCCGGCCATGAAGATCATGCTTTGGAGGTCGCGCAGGTTCATCGTCCGGCCACCTGCTATCATGATCTCCTGTCGGGGCAGGACGAAGCGGAAGCAGGCGATGGTCTTCAGAATCTCCATTGGCTGGAGCGGAGGATTGTTCTCGAAAGGAGTTCCCTTGACTGGATTGAGGATGTTGATCGGGACAACATTGGCGCCAATCTCACGGAGCGCCAGCGCGAGGTCACAGCGATCTTCCCTGGTTTCACCCAGGCCGATGATGCCGCCGGAGCAAATCTTGAGTCCGGCCTTCTTCAAGTATCCGATCGTTTCGATGCGATCCTCGTAGGTGTGCGTCGTGCAGTGGCTCGGAAAGAACCGTTTCGAACTTTCGAGATTGTGGCCGTAGCATTCGAGTCCCGCCTGTTTCAATCGGTCGGCCACCGCCTGGCTCTTCATGATTCCGAGTGATGCGTCCGCGCGAACTTTGCCGCCTTGTGAAAGCTCCTGGATGCGTTCGCAAACCTCGTCGAGCATGGGCCCTTCCTTGAGTCCCTTCCATGCCGCGACAAGCCCGAGCGCCGTCACACCGTGGCGATTTGCCTCCTCCGCGGCTTCCTGCACCGGCTCGGGATCCACGAAGCCATAACGCGGCGAGCCGGTCTGATGAAACGAGGACTGCGCGCAGAAGCTGCAGTTCTCGGAGCAGGCGCCAGCTTTCGCGTTGACGATCGAGCAAAGGTGAATCTTGTTTCCTTTGAAATGCTCGCGGATGCGGTTGGCCCAGGCCAAAAGGTCGAAAATGTCCGCGGCCGATTCCAGCTCGAACAACCACAACGCCTCTCCACGATCAATGGTTCCGCCCGCCAGCACGCGGTTGCCGAGTTGCGCCAATCTGCCGTTGTTTCCGTCAAACGATCTCTCACTCATGGTTGACAGGCTAGCAGATCGGGTCGAAGCGGCAAGTTCTGTCGTGTTTGTCTGGCTGGGCAGGCGGGCGAGGGGCGGCTGCCGAGTTCATTGATCCGTGCATTCACAAGTTGGCGGAAGTGGAGCGCGAATTCATTCCGCCGGACCGTGGAAACGGAGCACGCGCCGAGTTCTCACCCAGGCTACGGAGGACCCGTACCTCCCTGCGAAATGAATTCCGCGTTCCGGCACCATGCTCGGCCACGCCCGGTCTTGAGGTCTTCTCGTTACCGACTTCGGGAGGCAACGTCATTGATCGTGGCACGTGTGCGAAGTTGCATCAGAGTGAAACCCTGCCACAGTTGGCGTCGATGAGAAGGTGCGTCTGCATATTTGGGATTCTTTTGATGAGTTTGATGAGAACTGGTGCCGCTGTTCCGGCGGCGGAACAGTTGATCCCGTCCGACACATTCCTCCTTTTGAGTGTACCTGACTGGGATCGCGCGGCGGGTGAGCTCTCTGCCTCGGCCTATGGAAGACTATGGGCCGATCCGGCCATGAAACCCTTTCGCGAGCACTTCGAGCAGAGCTTTACGAACAAAATCCTCGGCCCCTTGGAGAAGGAACTGGGCATCAAGCTGGCGGATTTCAAAGGGCTGCCGCATGGGCAGATGACGTTCGCTTTGACCAAGGGCAGGTGGGACGGGAAATTGGATGAAAACCCTGGCTGGCTTTTGCTGATGGATGCGAGGGAGAAGAGCGATCAGCTCAAGACGGTGCTGGCAGATCTCAAGAAGCGATGGGTGGAATCCAAAAAGCAGGTAGGAGCGGCCAGGGTTCGAGATATTGAGCTGACGTCTTTGGCGATCGGGAAAGCTAACATCGACAAACTTTTGCGTTCCATGTGGCCGGACGAAGCCGACGATTCCACCGAAGGGCTCATGAAATCCGAGGCCATCCGTAACAGCCAAACAACCAATGAGGTCTATTTCGGTCAGGCAGGGTCGATGTTGATCGCCGGGAGCAGCACAAACGACATTGAGCGGGTTCTGGTGAAATTGAGCGGAGGAACAGGGCCGGTGCTAGGGGACCAAACCGTCTTCCAGGCTGATCGGTCGGCCCACCTTGGTGGCTCGACCGGTTTCTTGTGGGTCAACGCACAGCCGATTCATCAAGTGCTGATGCAACGGTTCAGCAAGGACGCAAATGTGGGCGAGTTCAATCTTCTGTTGCCCCGTGGGGACAAGCTCATGTCCGAACTTGGAGCGACCGATCTCAAAACTGTCGCCGCAAAGTTAGTCGCAGGAGAGCAGGGCACGGAAGTTGGCGCTTTCTTCTCCGTTCCAGAACCCGCGCGCCGCGGCTTGCTCAAACTGCTTTCCGTGGAGCAAAAAGATTCGATGCCCCCCGGGTTCATTCCTTCAGAGGCCTTGAAGTTTACGCGTGTGCGCCTCGACGGTCCGAGGACTTGGGAGATTCTGGAGGGCTTGCTGACGAAGATTTCGCCAGACCTGGCGGGCGTGGTGCAACTCGGACTGGCCAGCGCGGGCAAGGACAAGGATCCGAATTTCGATCTGAAGGGCAGCCTGATCCGCAACCTTGGAAATGACATCATGTGGTTCGAGAACAAAGCCGGATCCAGCAATGCGGCAAACTCCGGAGCCATGAGGTCGTTACTGCTGATCGGCTCCACCAACGCGGAGCAGATGCTCCGGGCGATCAAGCTCTCAAGCTCGCTGCTCCCGCTCGCGTCGCTGGAAGCCGCCTTCCGTGAGCAGGAGTTTCTCGGGCGCAGGCTTCTTTCGCTTCCGTTGCCAGACGGCGAGGATGCGGACGGGAAGCCGTTGAAGCGCGAGTTCAACATCGTTGCCCACGGCGGATACCTGGCGATGTCATCGGACCTTTCTTCCCTGGAACAATTCATCCGAGGCGGCACGACAAACTTCACTTCACTCCGCGCGCATCCTGGATTGGTGGAAGGGGCTGCGCGAGTCGGCGGGACCAATGTGGGATATTTTCGATTCGAGAACCAGGCGGCGTTGATGCGAACGATGATGGATGAAATCCGGGTGGAGAACCAGACTCTGCCAGGATCGTCCATCGTCAATCAACTGGCCAATCAGCTCGCGCCGCGAACTGTCACGGACGGCTTGTTGAACTTCGCATTGCTTCCACCTTTTGATCAGATCGCCCGTTACTTTTACTTCGTTGCATACGGCTTCGGAAGCCAGCCGGAGGGTTTCACCTGGCGGCTGTTCTCCGCTCCACCTCCTCAATTGAAGAAATAGGCGGCGTTCAGCCTGGCATGGAGGATGGGGATCACAGGCATTTCAGCACGCTGAATTCTTCCAGTGCTTTCATGCGGGTACGAAATGGTGCAGGCCACACGCGACGTGTGGCCTGCGTTCCCCACTTGGATTTTCGCTTCTTCAGCACAAGGAACCTGTAAACAGATTCCAAGGCCTTGTGGAGACAGTCCTCGAATCCTCAGACGTGTCCCCGGACGGCCGCTACCCTGCAAGCACGGTTGCGGCGTCTGATGTCCCTAAGCAACGGTGATGCCATTTCGATTCTGGCCGGAAATCGATTCAAAATGCTTCCGGTCTGTCCAGTTCGTGGAACGTTTGTCTGGCGGTGAGTCAGTTCATGTACCCGGCCGAAGCCTGGCTATGGAAGCTGAACGAGACGAAAATACCTCGCTGTCGTAGCGGGAAGATCGCGATCATCGAAATCCAATTCACCTTCAGGAGGAGCGGTGAAGGTCTTTAGCTGGGTCCAAACCTTCAGCTCCTGTGAAGACTCGATGGCGTACTTCAACCCGGCCTGGCAAACCGCTCTCAATCGGAGCAAACCGTTTGTTTCGCGACCGAGAAATTCAATGCGCGGGGGGATGGAGGTCACGCCTTCCACAGTCACGCGGTAATCGTCAAAAAGCATGTAGTTGTCTCCGGGAGATCCCGGCTGCCGAATAGCCCAGACGGCATCCATGTCGCCAAAGTCCAACGCAGCCCTTGTGGTGGTGACGGGTTTGGAGTTTACGATGAATGTATCATGCAGCAATGCACTCCACTGATTTCTGGCAAAGTCCATCCAGATGGTCAGGGCGTACGAGCCCAGAGTGTCGAAGGCGAAGCCGGTGGAGGTGAAGCCATTCGTGTCATCCAACCCGTAGGAAATCAGAAGCGAGGATGTGTTGAAATCGAGGGAGAAAAGGCGGTTGCCGTTTGTGTTATACGCACTCCATCGGAAGTCGTCATTGCCACCGGTTTGAGATGGCAGAATCTGCATCTGGACGGAAAACTTAAGAACTGCCCCAACTGACCCGGTGGTCGGTCCAGGTACGTGATTGATCGGCCTCCACAGGCTCAGGAAATCGTTGGTCTTTCCGTTTGGAGGATTGAATCCAATGAAGGCCTGTTGGCCGCCATTGATGAAACGCCCGGATTCGATGAGGCCTGAGCCTCCATCTTCCGACGCTACCCATCCATCCTGCCCCGCCACTGTGAACTTGGGATCGAATCCCTGGGCGGGTTCAAAATTTGTGCTGTAGAGGATTTTCGAACTCGTGGCGGAGGACTGAGCCGACGACCTCGTCGGCACTGTCAAAGTGAGGCCGAGCAGCATGGCCGCCAATGGACGTAGAATATGCGCGATCATTCCGAGGGAAGTGAAATGCGATGGAATCAGGGACAGCGGATGGGTTATTTGCGATCTCCACTCCGATTATTGCCTTGATTCGATGGGGCCTGCGATGGAGCAGGCGCCCGCGTCACTGGCTGTGGCACCGAGCGGGGCGCAGTGTAACCTTGCGCTGGCGGCGGCGCGGATGGCGCGGACCGTATTACGGGTGCTGGCGCATAGGAATTCTGCTGAGGCACCGCGCGAGGAGCAACGGGAATGGGTTGACGAGCTTCGTAGCTGCCGCCCGGTTGTGGCGTTGAGCGGATGGTTTGAGCGGGCTGCGCGTAACCCTGTTGTGTCGGTCTTGCATAACCAGGTGTCGGCTGGCTTTGAACGCCTCTGGAAGTCGTGGCACCTGGAGTGGGGGCGGAAAACTCCCGTCTGGCAGCGGGCGCTGAGACGACTGGCGAAGGCGCGGTGATCATCGGACGATTTTGATAGACAGGTTGCTGGCTGGCCTGTGGCGGTGTGATCGACTGTGGCGCCGGGCTGCGCGGCGTCGCGGCTTGGGGAGCGAATGCCGGTGACAAAGGCGACGGGGTGGAACGTACTGTCGAGCCTGGAACCGCCGAAACCCGTGCTGAAGAGGCTGCCGATGTGGAAATCTCCTGGCGCGCCGCGGGGGTGATGGGTGATTGAGTGTTTTGACTGGATGTGATGGCACTTCGGACAACCGATGGCTGTGGGGGATTGACCGGCGTGGCTGCGGGTGTGGGAGCGTTGAAAACCGGCACAGCATTTCCCCGAATGTTTCGTGGAGCAGGAGAGACGTTGGCGGAACGGGCTTCGTTCCCGTGTGTCGAAGACGTAAAGGCAGGAGTGCTGTTCGGGTTCGGAATCGTGGAAGTCTGACTGGCGATCCCTGATGATGAAGACGCGCCTGAGATGCTGGCTGAAGGTCGCGATGGACTCGCGACAGGTGCAAAAGTAGCCGAGGTTCCAGGGTTGCGTGTGCTGACGATCGTTTGCGCCTGCGGACGGCGTGGAGTTTCGGAAGCAATTCCGCGCGGACTGGCCGTCACGGACGATTTGGAAATCTCACTCCGCGGAACCGAGGACACGGTGTTAACCGGCAGTGTCGGATTCAAGGGCCGATAAACGGCGAGTTCCGTTCCGCCTTTCTCCAATCGATCCGAGCGAATCGTTTTTACGTTCTCGGCTGGCACGTCCCGGAGGTTCACTTTCCTGATCTCAGAGCGGGTCATGGCGGAGATGCGTTCCCTGCTCGGGCCTTCGTTGATCAGAGTGTTGTTGGAATTGACGGTGATGTTATTGATCACGGTTGTGTTGTTGTAAACGCCGGCAGCCTGGTGTGGAGGTAACCGGTGTCTCCATGGCTGGGGATCGCAGAACCGCCTCGATGGAAGAAAAGTGTAATGGTCGTGGCCGAAACCGAAACCGAAGCCGACACTCACCCCGCCCGTGTTAAAGGTCAGGCCGACACCTGAGCTGTAATGGGAGCCTGGAGGCAACGGAGCCCAGCCGCAATGTGAGTCGGAGTACCGCCAGGTCACCCAGGCTGGCGACCAGACTGGATCTGGCGCCCACACCCAACCGGACGCATGATGGCGATGCCACCTGCCGTAATGGAAAGGAGCCCATCCCCATGAGTAGTCAGACTGCCAGTACCATCCGACGTTGGTGTAAAGCCATCGGCCACCGTGGCAGTAGGGTCTCCATGAGGTGTCAATCACCGCTACTGTGGGGCGCCAGCACAGTCCGTAACCGGCCACTTCGATCCATGAGCCATACGGCGCCATCGAGCTGTAAAAGTAATTCACCTGAACTGGTGCCGGCTGCTGGACATAAGTAACCGGTTGCGCCGGTGCAGGAGCCGGTGGCGCCTGGGGATTCGCATCAAACTCAGGCGTCGCCGAGATTGAGACCGACGGCGCGATGGCGGTTGGTGAAGGAGCAGTGGGATTCGTGATCGCATTGGCGGGAGCCACGTTCGGCGGAGCTGTTGGCGTGCTTTGAGGGACGGCGTCGGCCGTGACTGCGGACTTTCCCTTATGCTCGATCAAGGCCTTGATCACCGGCTCTGAAATCCCCAGGTCACTGAGATACACGATTTCATCAGGAGAGATTTTGAAGGGCTCGGGAGATTTGTTCACCCAGGCCATCAGGAGTTCATCACCAAGGCCGCGTTCAGCCAGCTTGACCAGTTCATCCAGTGAGTCCGACAGCTTCTTCGGAGCAGGAGTTTCGGACTTCGACTCAGCGCCAGCAGGAGCCGCTACAACAGCAGTGGAAGCTTCGCCAGTTGTCGCGGCAACCTTCTTCGGCACCTCAGACTGAGCGCCGGTGGTCTGGAGCTCGCATCCTGCAAAAAGTGATGTGCTCAAGGCCAATGCGATGGTCGTGATTTTCAATTGCCCGCTTTTCATAAGATTCATCCTAACATTGAGACTCATGTTGATCGAGTCAACGTGTCCCTGTTTTCAATCTGCCTTATCGACTAAATTAGAATAGCGGGTATTCACTCATCGCTGATTTTTTGGTCGGCTGATTTCACACCACAGGATTCTCCCGAATGAAGTGAAACTTCGGTCTTAAGGGGCCGCGCAAGAACAACTTCTGATTTTTACCGGAACCACACCGGGCCAGATGTGAGGCGCAGAACGAGAAAAGATGGCCTCGGCGTGCTCTGAGCAGGTGCAACGAAAATGATACGTCTGCGCGATCTCCAAGATTCATAATCCGTCTCAACTGTCCGGGTAGTGTGGTATTGATTCTTGTTGATTCTATTGAGCCTTCCTCAAGCAGCAGCTCCTCCTCCGGCAACAAACCGCTATTTTCAGCAAAGTCCAGCGGGGAAGTTGTTTTGTTGAAAGACCGGATCGACGAAGGGATGATCTGGAGAATAATCAACCAACACCAGCCATGATCGCATCAGCAAATCACTTGGGACTGGGAAAGGGAGATGATCTGACGGGCAACCCCGTCAAGTTGGTGTCGCCTCCACAGCCTGGCAGGCTCTGCGCGACTCGTGAAGCGGCAACTCATCATACATGCTCAAGGAAATGAAATCGATTCTTCCAGCTACTGCCCTGATTCTGACTTCTCTGCTTGCCTCCGCGCAAATCCCTTTGCCAACCGACGCGCCCAAGCCGCTCACGCCGGAACAAAGTGCATCTGCGTTCAAGTTGCCGGAAGGTTTTCGCATGGAGGTCATCGCCAGCGAGCCTCTGATCTCGTCGCCATCAGGTGTTTGTTGGGACGAGCGTGGACGAATGTTCGTCAGTGAACTGCACGGCTACAACCTCGAGGGCCAGCTCGACATCGAGGAGCTGAACAAGACTGGACAGCTCGACACTATCGTGCGCCGGGTACAGGCGGATGAGAAGTTCAAGCAGGCTGCGGAGTCCGGCACCTACGGCGTGGTGAAGATGCTTCGCGACACCGACGGAGATGGCCGTATGGATCGCGCCGACGTTTGGTCAACCAATCTTCCAGCCGCTTACGGGCTTGTCCCGGCGCGTGGCGGGGTCATCGTCGCCTGTGCGCCGCACATCATTTTTCTTGCCGATCGAGATGGGGACGGGCAAGCGGAGGTGCGGGAGATGATCTTCAGCGGATTCAAGACCGGGCCGCTTGAGCGTGGAATCAATGCGCCGCAGTGGGGTGTGGATGGCTGGATTTATTTCGGGCGCGGCTGGGGTGGAGGAACCATCACTGGGCCGCGTCTGCCCGCTCCCGTTCAGTTGCCCGGCTCGGACTTCCGTATTCGGGCGGATGGCAGCGCAATCGAACCTGTCACCGGCAGTACGCACACCTTTGGCTTCGCGATGACCGAGACGGGTGACCGCTTCACTGTGACGACGACCGTTCCCGGCATCTACATCGCACCACTCCCCTGGCGTTACCTAGCGAGAAATCCTGATGCTGCCACGCCCTCGCTGGAAGCCGCCACCGGCGACCGGCACGCCTACTCGATTTCCAAGCCGCATCCATGGCGGCGGAAGCGCGCCGATGACCCGGCCTATTTCAAATACTACAACTCACGATACGGTGCCGCAGAGAGCGAGGCGGACGGCTGGTTCACCGCCGCCTGCGGCTCGATGATTTATCACGACAATGTGCTGCCGGGACTACACGGGCAGTACCTTGTCTGCGAACCGTCGGGCAACCTCATCCATCGCGCAATCATCGAGCGGGACGGTTCCGCGCTGAAGCTTCGCCGCGTTATGGGCGAGGAGAAGTCCGAGTTTGCAGCGACCACCGACCAGTGGAGTCACCCGATGAACCTTACTCACGGTCCGGACGGCTCGATCTGGGTCGTGGATTACTATCGCGAAATTATTGAGGACTACTCCGCCATCCCGCGCCATCTGCAACAGCAATACGGTGTTTATGCCGGTCACGATCGCGGTCGCATTTATCGCCTGACGCACAAGGATGCACCGCGTCCTCCCATCGCTGACATGAGCACGCTGGATGCGGAGTTGCTCGCCCAAGAGATCGCGAGTTCATACTCTTGGCGGCGGCAGACGGCGCAACGGCTGCTCGTAGAGAGAGCTGCGGAACGCCGGGCAAAAGAGCTCACCGCTTCAGTGTCGGGTGGTGCTCCGCGTTCCGATGGCGACCCTGCCCCTGCTTTGCGAGAACTGCTGGCGGACACCGGTGTCGGGCCATCCACGCCCATCACCGCCCTGCGCACTCTTGACGGGCTGAACGCTCTGACGGCCGCTGACGTGCTACCCTTGATCAGCCACCGCGCGGAATCCGTCCGAGTCCATGCCCTACAGCTCGCCGACCATTGGTTTGCCAAGGGTGATGAAGGACGTGCAGTCCTGGACGTCACGGCTGTGACAAAGTCATTGGAGAAAACAGTTGAGAGTTGAATGGCCATGGCGAGCATCTGATTTCTGGTGAATTTCGGTGGTTCAGCGACTTCAGGAAGGGCAAGGCTTGAGGTTTTTGAACGCCATCACCAAGCG
>SXMN01000014.1 GCA_005777315.1 Verrucomicrobiales bacterium | reverse complement strand
AAACGGGTGCGCCTCGCTGAAGTCCGCCCGCCGCACCACCTTCACCGCCCGCAACGTCCCGACGACATTCCGCGCCAGCCACACCTCGCCATACGCGCCCCGCCCGATGGGATGCAGCAGCGTGTGATCGGGAACCGACGGCGAGGCGCGTTCTGAAATCTGCGGCCGAAGCATGCCCGCATTAAGTCCGAACTGAGCGTAACTGTCGAGACGGGTTACGGCATGGTTCCGGTCGGATTATATTTCCTCTGATGAGCCTCTTTCAAAACTGTAGCAGCGAACGTGAGTTCGCTCTAACTTCCTCAATAATTGAGCCGACTCACGTCGGCTGTTACAGGGTTTTGAAAAACCCTCAGATTTGAATCAGATTTTCACCCCGAGGACACCCTTGAAGGCGTAGCCAAAGCCGAGCGAAAAGACCAGGAACAGGATCAGCCAGTTCACGCTCGTGCCCAGAATCGAGATGTCGAGTTCCGGATAGCGGATTTCAATGGATTCGATGGGCGACTCGCTTCCGATGGGCGCTTCCCCGGGGTAGAGCAGACTCGTAAGCCAATGCTCACCGGTTCGCATAGTCGAAACTCCCTCGAGACGTCCTCCCACAACCACATTCTTCGTCACCGAAACCTTGCCGTCGCTCACGGTGAGGTCGAACCTGCCGGGCGAGGCACCGCGAACCCGCCAGCTAACTTCTTTCGATTCTTCAACGCGCACTCCTTGGGTTTCAATCTTGAGGCTCTCCGGTGCCTTGAGAGTGATTTCAGATCCTTTCCCCAACGCCGCCGCATCCCGAAGTTTCACCTTCACAAGAGTCTGTTCTCCCACGCGCAGAGGACGGGCGCCGTAGTGGAGGTTCAATTGAATGAGAAGGATCATGGTGGGCACCATGAGGATCAGCATGGGAACGAGCGAATGCCTGAGGTACTTCAGGGTCCAGGCCAGAATCTGGTTCTGAATCGAGAAGAAGATCCGCAAATCGTCCTTGAACAGCCGCAGAGCGAGAAGTTCCGCGCTCAACCGGTTGCGAGTTCGCTCGATTGCGACCTGGTCCGAGACTTTGCCAAATATCCATACCATGAGCATTCCGCCCAACCAGGACACGGCAACCATGGACCAAAACGGTCCGAGCCATTTCAACGGCCAGTAAACCAATCCGAAGAGGAAGGTCAGGACCGTGTTGAATATTGAGACGACGGACGCCATTCCTCTATGAAATGTAACCGAGTCCTTTCAGCTTCTGCCGGATTTCTTCCTCTGACTCCGCGCCTTCGAACTGCTTGAGTTCCTTCTCGAGCGCGTGGTGGACGAATTCCTCAACGGAGGAATAACCGGCGATGTGCGAATACATCTTTATCTTTTCGTAGAGCGCTTTCTCCAGCTTCACTTTGGGTCCGAACATGGGTTTGCCTTATTTTTTGGGTTCAAGAACGTCCTTGCCGATCAGTTCCTTGGGCGGTGCGATGCCGTACTCGTTCAGGAGCGAAACCGTGAGGTCCGCCAGCGTAGGCGTCTGGCTTGTGATGCGCCGGTTGGTGACGAGGATTCCCGGCACGAGCCGGTAGTCGATGCAATGATCGCCACTCCAAGGGCTCTTGTTGTCCAAAAAGACCGCCTTGGGAAACAATCCGAGCGGACTGTCCGATGAGCTTCGATAGCCCCTGCTGTAACCGACCAGAATGTCCGGCCCCTTGTCCTTCTCCGATCCTTGAAAATCACGTCGAGGCCGCAGAACCAAGGACACTGGAGACTTGCCATTTCGAGGATCTTTCATCGCGAGCAAGGCCTTTTCGAGTTGATCCAGCAGAGCATCGTATTCCGCTCCGGCGGTGACAGCGCCACCTTTCTCGCGGCCTTTCAGATTGATGTAAAGTCCGTTCAACCCTGCCGCGTAAGCGCGAGTGCGAGACCAGTCCACATTGGAATAGGGTTCTCCCGAATCCTGCTTCGACGGATCTTTGAGAGTCACGAACCCTTGCTCGAGCAGCCACGTATTCAAGTTCACTTCCCAGTAGAACGGAGCGAATCCATGGTCCGACATCACGATCAGGGTGGTGTCTTTCCCGATGGCCTCGCGCACCCGGCCCAACCGGCCATCCAACATCTCGTAGAGTTTGGCGATGCCGTCCTTCAGCACGTCGTCCTGGACAAAGCCCGGATGCTCACGATCCATGAAATGCCAGAGCATGTGGCAGCCTTGATCGACGGTGCCGAAATAGACGAACAGGAAATCCTCATCCTGGTGCTTCAGCAGGTAATCCAGCGCGCGCGACCGTTCGTCGTAAGCGAGAATCATTTGATCCCAGAACTCACGCGCCGTCAGCACGCCGTGATTGAACGCCTGCGCGTCCTCCGGGATGTTGTGCGTGTAAAACCGGCCGAGTTCCGAACACAGATGCTTGGACCAGTTCGCGGGCTCCGAAATCGGCATCACTGGATCGTCGGGATCAATTTGCAGCGGGGTCACGTAAAGCTCGAATTTCGGGCTGAGTTGCTTGAGGTAGAAACGGCCCGCCGAACTGACGCTGATCAAATGTGGAATCGCCTCGAATTCCACATGCACCCAGTCACTCCATTCCTTCTCCTTCAAAATGAATTCCTGATCGCCCACAACGAACTTCGCCGCGCCAGCCTTCGGGTCGATGTGAACGACGAAATCCTGCGTCATCTTGGGGTTCTCGTACTTGAGCGAATCTCCTCGGCCTTTCTCGCGCAGTTCCAGGCTCTCTTTGGTGGGGAACCTGCGGAACGAGTTGTCCGGCCCGTAGAGCTTTCCCTCCACACGATTGCTCCGGACGCTCACTTCATAAATTTCACCGCCGGATACTGTCGGCGGCCAGTCGCGCCGGTGATCGGTGTAGAAAGAAAACGTGCCGAGAGTGCCCGCAATGTCCGGTACGCCCATTCCGGCAAGGGCCCTGCCGGGAGCTTTGACCGGCGGGAAGTTGACCGGCATGCGAAAGATCGTTGAGCGCAGGCCATGCTCGCCGAACATCTGCCAGAAAGTTGTGCCCTTGCGCAGCATGTGGACGCCGCCACCGGAAGTCGGAAACGACCACGAGCCGATGTTGACCGGCTTGCCACCTGGATCGGCTTTGGCCATGGAAGAATAGGGTGCCATCGTGTCGTAATCGACATGGATGAAATCGTAAATTCCGTGCCCGCCCGGATCCATTCCCGTCATGAATGTGGACCAGGCGACCGGGCTTTGCGGAGGCATGGTCGTTTGCAACGGTCGGAAATCTCCTTCCGCCATCAAGGCCTTGAAGTTCGGCATCCGCCCTTGATCAACGAACGTCTGCAACAGTTTCGGATCCATCCCGTCAATGCCGAGCACCATGACCTTCTTGTTGGCCGCCGACAGATCGACAGCGCCGAAAAGCCAACAGCACAGGATCAACAACAAGGAGGCCAGGCTAGGTTGTGAATGATGGCTCTGCTCGGCAGACTGCAGCCGGTTCGTTTTCGCTCTGGTGTTTCGCTCGCTGCCAGGTTGCATCATGATCTAATCTCCTCGGTCTGTCCGAACTCAAGCCGCCCCAAGGTTGCCAGAGCTTCGTCAAAATGCGGAATGCTAAAAGTGAATGAGAAGCGTGTGTCGCTCCCGAAGTTGCCGTAGTGACCACTCGCAGCGCCGTGAACAATCTTGATGTTGCTGCCGAACGTATGTCGCAGTGAATTGACGAGAGCGGTGCGGCTGAACTGACGTTCAGAAGGTGCTGGGTGTGTGCCGTGGGCCAGCACGACAAGAGATGAGACCAAATCATGAGCGATGGCGCCGTGTTCAACGCCGATATCGGCCACTTGGCCCATGCGCTCTCCGATTTGCATGGGCGTGTCACCGCGCACAAAGGCCAGGATTAATTCAATATGTCCGGGCGTGATCGAGCGCCCATCCGGCAAGCCATCCAAAAGGGACGAGGACGCCTGCGGCGAGAGGTACTTTGCCAGCGTCCGTTCTACTTTTCTTCGTTGGAAGGGCGACCCAAACATGCGTGCTAAACTAAGTTTGAGGTTTCCAATTTCCATCCGCTGAGCCGTCCGGGCTGGCGAGCACGACCGTGTAGCCATCGAGGTCGCGCAGCCAGACTTCCCAATGGTTCGGACCGCCGTTGCCATCGGGCGGATTGCGATGGCGCTGCAGGACAATCTCAGCCTTCAGTTCTCCAGCGCGCGCCACTGCCCCGTCGAAGTCTTCGATTCCAAACCACAGGAGCACGCCATTTCCATGCGCGAGGTTCGGATCGCCGATGGCACCATGATGATGCTCCACATCCCACCGGTGCAATTGAAGGATCAACCTGCCACCCGAGGTGAGTCGCTCATACTCGCGACCGCCATGTTCGCTCTGACAGCCGAGGAGGCTTTGATACCAGCGACTGCTCGCCTCAACGTCGCGCACGCAAATCAAGGGTTGTGGATGCATGGAAACTTGGTGATCTATTGCGCACTTGCCTGCCGTTCGACAAATTCAACAACATTGGCACGCTTCGGTTCGCGCACCAAACTTCGTGGCTGCGTTGTGTATTTTCCATTCATGATGGCCTTGCCATCCATGTGAGCGGGAATCGGGACCCCAAACAAATCGAGCACTGTCGGGGCAATATCCATGATGCTCGGTTGGGCAACGTCGATCCGACGGTTGCAGAAGAGCATCCCAGGAACTTCCGGTGGGTTCATGTTGTGATCGCCGCTCCAGGGACGTGTGTTGTCCGAAATCACCTTTTCGCCGAAGCCGCCGGTCACGGTTTCCCATGCGACGCGATAGCCCGGCGCGAAACCAACCACGAGGTCAGGCGCGTCCACAACGTAAGGACCTTTGTAGGCTTGTTCCCGATCATACACCTCGCTGATTGGAGAACCGGAGTGCTCTGGATCGCGAAGCGACTTCAGCTTCTCAATGATCTCCCGTTTCAAGCGCGCGGCGTCTTCCTTCGGCACAATCCCCTTGGCCTCGCGACCCGCGATGTTCAGGTAAATGCCGCCGAACCCGACCGCGTACGCTTGCGTCTTCGACCAGTCCACGCGCTGCAGGAGATCCGGAGTTTTGGCCGCCAGGTTCTCCGTCAGGTAGCCGTTCTGTTGCAGCCAGCGATTGAGTTCGACCGCGCGCCGAAACGGTTTGAATCCGTGGTCGGAGAGCACCATCAGCACGGTTTGATCGTCGATCTCCTTCATCACTCGCCCGACGAGACCGTCCATTTGAATGTAGAGATCACGCACCACGTTGGCGTAACGCTCGTCGTTCACACCCACTCCCCAGCGTTCGTCTTTGTGAAAGCGGAAGAACATGTGCTGAATCCGGTCGGTGATGTCGAACACGCACACAACCGCTCCCCGGCGGGTCTTGCTGAGGGCGTCGAAGAACATCGTCTCACGCTCCTGATGGATGTCCTGGGCTTGACGGAAAAACGCATCCTCACCGATGACCAGCTCGTTCAGTCCGGAAGTGTCCTCGGCGACACCGAGCGTGGCGAAGGGCCCTTGCTTCTTCGCGAGATAAATCGAGTAGGAAACGGGATGCGAAATCGGCAGGGCCGGACTGCCCGGATCGATCTGTATCGGTGTAACGTAGAGCCGAACGTGTGGCTTTTGGTCCAACAGAAGAAACCGCGCGATGGCTTTGACGGTGAAGCCGACCGCCGCTTTGTAGGAGAGTGTCACCCAAGGAGTGTATTCGTTCTGGCGCAGTTCGATGGTTTGGTCAGGAAGTTTGAGCTGTGCCGCGGCTGATCCGTTCTTTGCGGTGATGATCGAAAAGGGGATTCGCAATTCGCCGCCGTCCTTGACGAGTGTGTTCTCGGGCCCCGGCAATTCTCCCCTGGCTACGCCCTCGACGAGATCAAACGGACATTGCTGCCCGCTGACGAGAGTTCGTTGATCCGTCTTGTCGGTCGTGAAATAGAAGTAGGTTCCCTGGCTGCCCTTCACGTCGGGGACATTCATTGCCGAGAGCAAGACGCCGTTGAACTTTTCCGGAGGGAACGTGATGGGCACACGCAGCACCGTGCTGAAAACCCCAAACTTGCCGAGGATCGACCAAAACGACTCGCTCTTCCGGCCGGCGGCGATGGATGGTTTGCCAAGCGGAATCAGGTATTTCCCCAGCTTGAGCGTGCGTCCCGGAGCGGTGACATTCGCCGAACTCAATTCGGGCATGAGCGACTTTCGATTTGGAACCAGGAAATCGTAAATGCGATGTTTTCCTGGATTGCAGCCGGTCTGGAACGAAGACCAAGCCACGGGCGACTCGGCAGGGAGCGTCGTTCCCAGCCGGGCAAAAGCTCCGGCTTCGCGCAGCTTGGAAAAGTTTGGGAGCAAACCCTCATTCATCCACTTCTCCGTCAACTCTGGATCTTGTCCGTCCAAACCGACGATGACCACCCTCCGGGCCTTCGCGACACCAGCGCGCTTCGGGCGGAAGATTCGTTTTAACACCCAGCGAAATGGCCACGTGAGGAGCACGACAAACGCGGACGCCAGCGCGGCAAAGAGGACGAAGAAAGTGGAAACGATGGTGAAACCAGCACCAGGCCCGAGGTAGGCCTGAGCCACTTGCGGTTGGAATAGTAGGGAAACCGCCAGCAGGGCGAGAATTCTCCGAAGCCACAATTTGTGTTGTGACCCTTCGAAATTCCTCCTCTCCCGCCCTTCGGGCACCCTCTCCTCCATCCCAAATGGAGGAGGGGGCTGGGGAGAGGAGGCGCTCCGGTTCATGGGAAGTTTCCTGTTCCGAATGGACCTGCTCACGGACCATGAACTCCTGACTCCCCATGAATTCAAAGCGGCCATGAATCGTTGTTTTCCATTTATGGCCGCTATGAATTCATGGGGAAGGAGGTGGATGGGAAGCCTCATGAATTCAGGAACGGCTCGTGGCGGCTTGTCTATTGCGGTAAAGGTTGGATTCAACGGCTCCGGCCATCGCCTCCACGTTCAGGTTCCGGCCCAGAAACGTGT
Source organism: Verrucomicrobiales bacterium (assembly GCA_005777315.1). Taxonomy (GTDB): domain Bacteria; phylum Verrucomicrobiota; class Verrucomicrobiia; order Limisphaerales; family F1-12-MAGs170; genus F1-120-MAGs170. The sequence goes on along the minus strand of SXMN01000014.1, from coordinate 5,369 downwards.
TGATGCGTCTGGCTGCGTCCAGAGGATCCGCCACCACTTCCGGATAATCGAGGTAAAGCACCTGGAAGTTCGGTATGTGGGCCAGTTGGTAATAAACCTTCTTCAAGTGGAATTCGTAGTTCGCCCGCATCTTCCCGTCCGGGACCAGCGTGCCGCCCGCGCCACTTCGGTCGAGCATCTTGTTCTGCGAGCGAAGAACCTCCTCGATGTTGCGCCGCATGAAAATCACCTGGTAGTTCATGTCCAATGGCAGGTCCTGCAGGAGGAAGGAAATCGTCTTGATGACCTGTCCACGATATTGTTTGAGCCAACTCTTGTCGGTGGTCTTGTCGATTTCTTTGATACGTTCGAATTCGTGGTAACCCTTCGGGTTGTCTTCGTCTGGCGTTCGAACCTTGTCCGTGACGATCGGCATTCCGCCCTTCTCCAACATTTGCATGAGCATCGAAGTGCCCGAGCGCGGCAGGCCAGAGACCAGCACCACGGGCCGACCATAGCGAATGCGGTAGTACAATGACTTCATGGGGCAGCAGGGACGAATAGCTCAACCAAACTGAAATGCATTTCCCTCACTGGCCACCATCCTTTTTCCCGGTGCCAGCGCCGGCAGGAGCATTCGTAGTCGTGGTCGCATTGGTGGTGACATTCATCGCCGGCCGGGCCGGCGTTCCACCTCCGACGTAGCCCAAAGCTCGGAGCCGCCGCAACTCTTCGGAACTCAGTTGCGTGGTCATGGTCTCATCACTGGGAAGTTTCGCCGTGCGCGCGAGGACTTTCCATGATTCCAAATTATTGGTGAGGGCTCCTAGTTGCGACACAGAGCCATCGGACTTGATGACATTCGTCAGATTGAGGTTGTCAATCGGGTGCTCGTAAAGTTCTTGTTTGGCTTCTGGATCGACTTCCTTGCGCACCAGCTTCCAACCGCGGTCAATGATGCCAAAATGCGGCTTCGGCACTTTATTTGTCGAGGCGCCGCCGGGCGGAGGGGCGGTATCGACCATCGTCTGAGTGATCGCGGGCTGCTCCTGCCAGGTGGCCGCTCCGCTTCCATTCAGAAGGGGCACCAGGCTTCTGCCTTGCATATTCGTTGGTCCGTTGATTCCCACGAGCTCGAGAATGGTGGGCATGATGTCGAGGTTTTGAACCTGACGATCGATCATGACTCCCTTCTTTATGTCGGGGCTGTTAGGCCACCGGTAAACCAATGGCACCTGGTTCAACTCGCCATAAACGCTATGGCCGTGAAAGAGCTGGTTATGCTCCCAGAATTCCTCACCGTGATCGGCCCCCCAGACAATCAGCGTATCCTGGTCGAGCCCCATCTCACGCAACGCTTCGAGCAACCTCCCGATCTCCGCATCCATTCCCCGGATCGAGCCGTCGTACCAATCCTTATAGATCTTCAACAGTTCCTCGGGATCATGCCCAGTCTTCGCCACGTAATCGTCCTTGTGCGGCAAGCCAAATATGCCCTCGACCTTGTGTTTGCTGATGTCCGCATCCAATTCCGCCATGCGCTCCCTGGCACCCGGAGCACCCCAGAGGGTGTCGTAGGGAGGACGCGGCCGGAATGGGGAATGCGGATCAAACACATGCAGGAAAGCGAAAAAGGGCGCATCCTTGTGTTCCTTGATCCAGGGGATGAGCCGGTCCACATAGTGTCGCGCAGTCTTGGCGCGGTAATCATTATCTGAAATGGACGAGGACTCGTGCAATTCGTCGTAGCCCTGGTGCATGTTGTTCATCTTGCCGGTAAACGCCACCGACGAATACGCCACGGTTGAGTAACCTTCCTCACGGAAGACTTCCGCGAGCGTCTTCGCCGATGCCGGCAGGGCGTGTTCCATGTCGATAACCCCGCTCGAGAGGGGATAGAGTGAGGTCACCATGGAAGGAACCGACACCTTCGTCCACGTCCCCTGGGAGATTGCATGACTGAAGGCGACACCTTCATCAGCGAACTTCTTCAGGTGGATGACCGTCTCGCGTGGATAGCCGTAAATGTTCAAGTGATCCTTGCGTAAGGTGTCGGTCACCAGAAGTATCACCCCGCGCGGCTTGCGGTTGGCTTGTGATCCGCCGCTCGCCGTTGTGGATGGCACGGCGGCAACATGACTTCGAATTGTCGGTGAGCCCCAATAGCCCCACAGCCCCTTCTTCTCACCCGTGAGCGCAAATTCCAGCAAGATGCTTTTTCCAGCGTAGGCAGCGAGATCTATCCGCGCCGTTTGCCAGCGATTCGGAATCGTGACGGTGCGGTCGAAGACCACGGCCGGAGTAGCTTCTTTTGAGGCATCGCGATTGGAAATTGTCAGCTTGAACTTGACCGGTGCGTCCTCCCTGGTTCCGAACGCGAAATCCAGCCGCGCCTGCTGTGGCAGTTCACGCACTGGAATCTTGATGACTTCGGGAGTCTTCGCCGCCAGCGCAGCGTGATAGATTTCGGCCAATCCTGCCCACTGCTGCCCCGACGGTTCTTTGAGCTTCTCTTCCTTCTCGCTGATGAACCGCACGGACTCGATGGAGAATTTCGCGGACTTGCACTCGTGGAAGGCAATCGAGAAATGGCGAAAAACTCCGGCGCTCTGATTTGTCCCGGAAGGACCGCGACCAGGCTGAACTTCAAACCGGTAGGTGTTGAGTTTGTCCGCCACCACCTCAAGCGCGTTGGTCCACGTTTCAGACCGCGATGCCCACTTCGTCATTTCGGAATCTTCCACCGCAGTGTTTCCATCGAACCGCAGCCCAACCTGCTTTGCTCCTGAAATGTTCATGGCCATTTCAATGAACTTTACCGACTCGGAGCCGCTTCGATTCTTGTTCAGCGCGAATTGGAGGACCGGCGTCGGCCCCGTGATGTCGCCTTTGAGCTGGGCTTGTTCAGTCTTCAGCCCGGCGATGTCGTTGAGGGCGCGGAACCCGAGTGCCGGCCCCGTAGTCAGGGCGGACCGGGGGCTGTTGGTGTCTGAGTTTGGGGGAGGGGCCCACGGCGTCATGTCATGAGCCCGCCATTCGATACGAGGCCAGCCTGCGTCCTCCGGGTTGAGCTTTCCGCTCAAATCCTCCGGCTGAAAAAGGTCGAAAAGACGGAAGACAGTGGCCTTGCCCTTGTGTGACTCCTTTTGCTGACACCCTGCCCAGATCAGGCAAGCGACTGAGCAAAGAAGAATGGAGAACTTGCCGACTCTTGTGACGAAACCTGATCCGCAGGAACTTTTCGACATAGTTGTTTTCTCGAAGCAGGGTTCAAAGATTGAAGCGATACATGTGTGACGTCGCTGGTGCTGCGTGGACCACTAGAAGAATTGGAACAGTCAGTCGAGCCAATTCAAAGCCACGCGCGGATTCAATGCCTGCTCTGCTGGTAGGGCGCTGTGTCCTCACTGTGCCGTGGCGTTGATGAGGGATACGCGTATCCGTCTGACATTCGCGGCAGTGTGAGGACACACCGGCCCTACCATGTGGTTCTCGCCGGTCACCCCCGTTCATGACGTGTTATTTTGCTCCGGGATAATTCGATGCGCGATTGACGCGGTACGGCATCCCTGCGCCGCCGCACCAGATTTGTGTCAATGGTAAGGAGCGACGCTTCTACGCTTGATGATCGTTTGAGGCGGTGAAGAGCCGACCCTCGTGCCTAGACTAGGCAAGACGCCGCGTCGGACCGTGTTCTGTTGATAACTTCGCGTGAAGCAATTTGCGCGAGTGGACTCACGTATCTCAGCATTGATCACCGCAGGAAAAGTGTTCCTGTCTCTGAGCCGGTCCGGAAGGCGGCGAGCGAGGAGTTGGAAGAAAAAGTGAAATTTTCCGGAGGGCAGAACCACTACGCCCTTGACAGTATTAAGCCATATCAACGTCTTGGCTCAAACTGTTGCCTCGCGATAGACCAAATTACGTTGGCGACTGGCGGCGGCGGTCGCCCTTCATTGCGAGGTTTGGACACATGAAAAATCTCGCGAGGCGTAGTGAGATAATAGTGCCAGTCCGCCTCTGACATCTTGAAATTCTTAACAAGCACTGGCTTGTCCCGACTGTCCTCCAAAAAGATGCTGTCATTGGTGTATCGAATTGAAACCAGGTCCGTAAACATCATCCGCTCAGATCGCTTTGCTCGTAACGCGCAAAACCTGCCGTCGTGAGTGGCAATGAGATAAACGTGGAATGTGTATTGGTAGATATGCTTAATGACGCGCCCAAGCTTTGGCTTGGCCTCAACCTCCTCGTAACGCTCCCGCAATTCCGCCACGAAGCGGTAGCCCGTAGGACTACTGCTATCATCAAAGCAGCCGTGCTTCGGCCACGGCCAACCGAGCGGCGGATCAACCCAGACAGAGCCGCCGTTGTGACGAATGAAGAACACTTCACCCCCGCACTTCGGGCAACTCGTCGGATGGCAGAAATCGCTCTCGACGCGGTAGGTGGTGAGTGCGCCCTCACTGTAACTGAATGGCTCAACCGTCTGTGTCGTAAATCCGCCAGACCAACCGCCGCCACCGCCGAGATGTCCTTCGCCACCCCAGCCGCAGCTGCATCCGGGTGGATGGTTCCATGCGTTGCACATAATGCCGCATTTATTGCTTGTGAATCGCCGATGCGCTCTCGCCGCCTAGTCAGCATGGCTTTCGTCGAGAGCGGATGATGTGGCTGCTCCCGGGAATGAGCGTGGGTTGCGAACCCGAGTACGGAACGTCGAGCCACTCGTTGTGGGAATTGCGCCCCATACAACGACGAATGACCGAGGAGCAAACACCATGAAGACTTACCTACTCAATAGTCTCGCTGCCGTCGAGACCAAAGCCTAGCTCCAGCCACGGCCCTGACCTCTGCTGGCACTCGCTCTGGCCGAGGTTTCCTCTCGTGCCTGGATGAAGGATGAGGCGCCAGACCGGGGGCTGCGGGCAAAAGGAAATCAAATGGACCGGAGCGTAGAGAAAGCCCCGCGAGATCTGCCGGGCTCGTTCAACCCCGCATAGCATTGACGCTCCTTCCCTTCGCTCAGTCGGTCAATGCTATGCCTGTTTCGTTAGGCGGCATCACCTTCATAACTCCGACGACTTCGCGCTGAACGCGCGCTAATGACTGGCTCAGGACTTCATTGCCGGGGCGCTATCCGTTGTTCGATTTTGGAAGCAGAACATTAGCCTGCGCAAACCAAACAGCCCCACTGCCGCGCTCCCGAACAAATCCCGCCAGCTTGAAGGGGCGCTCGTAAACATTAAACACTGGACGCTCTTTCAAAACTCCCACGTTACGACGAGGCCAAGGCTTGTCGGAGCGGCTGGAGACAAGAAAAACGCCGCTTGGGCGACTGTCTCCCCGATTTTCACGGGAGCCGTCCGCGCTCCGCCGTTCGCGCCGTGTTT
>SXMN01000123.1 GCA_005777315.1 Verrucomicrobiales bacterium | reverse complement strand
GCTTCCATCTTCTGTGCCTGGCGCAACTGACCTTCGAGCTTCTGGCGCTCGGTTTCCGCCTGCTTGCGGTCGGTGATGTCAAAGAGGGTGACGAGATGAATGCCCGAAAACGATTCGGTGAGGGAAGCCGCGCCACCAATCACTGATCGGACAGTGCCGTTCTTGCAAACGATGTTCACTTCGATGGGTTCAAACGGGGTGCCTTCCCGTCTGGCCTTCTCGATCCGGGCTTGCCACGCCTCAGCCACCCATTGCCGATATCCGGCACCTGGATATGCCTTGGGCCACCACTCCGCCAAAGTCGGAATATCCTCCAGATCGTAGCCAAACGTCTGGGTGAATGCGGCATTCAAATACGTTATGCCTTGTTGCTCGTTGCGTTGTTCAACGCGCAGGGGACGGGATTGACCTCGATCAGCTTTTGGAATCGAATCGCGCTCGCACGCAATTCCTCCTCCGCCTGCTTGCGCTTGGTGATGTCCTGCCAGGTGCCCAGCCTTCCTCTCCCCGGCCTTGAACCCGAAATGCCTACTGAGGAGACCGTGGGATAGGCTACGAATGATGGCGAGCGCCACAGATGCAGATGCGAGGCGCGAACGCGGGAGGATGCCCGCAGCGGCCTCTGACCTAGTAAGCAACGAAGCAGATCCGTCTGTGCCGCCGTCAAGATTTGTAGCCTATCCCGCGGTCTCCTCAGTAAGCCGTTGAAAATCAAGGGAGGCATGTTCCGGTTCATGGGGAGGGCGATCCAGCGACGTTGCTGCGACTGGCTTTCAGCACAGTCGCGCTCCGCCGACAACTTGTGGATGCACCAGTTCATAATCGCGCGTTGCGTGAAATTTCGCGCGGCTCTAAACTCAAATCACTCTTGATGCTAAAGTATTTCGTTTGTGTTGTGTCCGCTCGATCAACGCTGACACAGGTGCGCCAACGCCGGTTCCAATGGCAGTTTCTTGTTCTGTGCCTTCTGGCCTGCGCCGTCCGCTCGATGAGCCAGCCTGTTTCTCAGCCCGGTCCGACCATCGCGCTGACTTCCTCCGCAGGCGCCGACTATTTGATTTCTCATTGGGAGACCGAACAGGGGCTTCCAGAAAACTCCGCCACAGCGATGGTGCAAACGCCCGATGGCTATCTGTGGTTCGGCACCTTCAGTGGGTTGGTCCGGTTCAATGGGGAACATTTCCAGGTCTTCGATCCTTCCAATCTTCCTCAGCTTCCGGGCAAGGCGATCATCAATCTTCACCTGGATGCGCGCCAGCGGCTCTGGGTCAGTACGACACTCGGCCTGGCCATCCAGGAGGGAGGGCGATGGACGAATCTCGCTGCGAATCCATCCTGGAATGGAAATTACGTCCGAACATTTTCAGAGAACGCGGGCGTGATGTGCATGACGAGCTTTGATGGTCGCGTGGCGAGGGTTGTCGATGGTCGCATCGAGGAATTGCCGGAACCTCCTGGTCGGAAAGGCATGGGCTATCTGGGCCACGTAGATGGACAGGGTCGGATTTGGGTCATTCAGGGCGGGTATTTTGGGCATTTCGACGGGCAGAAATGGGCGGGGTCCCCGTTGACATCCATCGCGGCCGAGGGCTGGCAGGGCGCCGGGCAGGGCCGGGACGGCAGCTTCCTGATCGTGCGAGCAAATGAAATCCTGCGGGTACGGGATGGCGAGTTGAAATCCCGCCTCTCGATCTCCACCACATTGAATGACGTGTGGGGTGCCCACGAGACCGGCGACGGACAAATCTGGGTCACATCTTTCAGCGAGGGACTCTTTCGCATCGAACCCTCGGGAGCCGTGGCTCATTACACCACGGCCAACGGCCTCAGGCACAACAACAGCCGGTTCGTGTTCGAAGACAAGGAAAGCAATCTATGGGTGGGAAGCAGTGGCGGAGGCCTCGCCCGTTTCAAGCACCGGACATTCCTGAATGTAGGAACCGCCCAGGGTTTAAGGGAGAGCATTGTCAAAGCCGTGATCGAGGAGAGCCCGGGGAAAATGATCATCGGAACTTTTGGCAAAGGCACTCATGCCTACTCTGGGGGGAGGATTTCCTTAGTCCACCAGGGTGCCGCGCAGACCATGGGCAGTTATGTTCAAGCACTGCTCAAGGATCGCCAGGGGCGGCTGTTCGTGGCGACCTACGGGAACGCCGCGCACCTGAGGGATGGGACGGGCGTTTTCAGAAACCTTGGCAGCGACGATTCTGGTGGCATGTACGTCCGCGGGCTGTTCGAGGATTCTCGTGGCCGGGTCTGGGTGGGCGGCGACCAATCGGTGACTCGGTTCGAGAACGGCGTGATTCAACCGGTGGTTGGAGACAATGGTCTCCGGTTGGACGGAGCCAGGGTCTTTGCGGAGGATCCCAGGAATGGCGTGATGTGGGCAGCCAGGGAATCCGGCCTCTTTCGCATGGGTACAAATGGCTGGGAGGAAGTCCGCCGTCGTACGGACGAGGCGATCACGGATGTCGGCTGCCTCCACTTCGAGCCGGATGGGACTCTCTGGATCGGCGGAGCGCGAAGCGGAATTCTTCGCCTGCGCAACAGCGTCTGGTCCACCATCACGGTCGGCCATGGGCTTCCCACCACGGACATCACCTCCTTCCTCGATGACGGAATGGGTTACTGGTGGATGGGGTCCAATCGTGGAGTTCTGCGCGTCTCTCGAAGCGATCTGGGCAGCGTGGCGGACGGAGTGTTGCCGGAGCTGCCGATCAAGCTCTTCAACACGAGCGATGGGCTGGCCAGCGCGGAGTGCCCTGGAGGATACAATTCCTCCGCGGTCAAAAGCAGCGACGGGCGGCTGTGGTTCGCGACGCTCAAAGGAGTCGCGGTGGTGGATCCCCGAAGCCTGCGCCTGAACACAAACCCTCCGCCTGTCCTGATCGAGAATGTCAGCTATTTCAATGAGGACGGAATCCGGCGCAACCTCGACGGTCCGTTCACCGAGAGCCTCGACATCCCTCCGGGTTCTCATGACATCCAGGTACGCTACACGGCGCTCAGCTATGCGGCTCCTGAAAAGATGCGCTTCGCCTACAAGATAGAAAGCATTAACGAAAACTGGTTGGATTTGGGGAACCGGCGGGTGCTCTTCTTTCCGCGGGGAAACGCGGGGCGGTTCACCCTGCGGATCAAAGCTGCTAACAACGACGCGGTGTGGAACACGACCGGGGCCACGCTGGCATTGAACATCCAGCCTTACTATTGGCGGACGCTGTGGTTCCGGCTGGTGGGTGGCTCGGGAGTGATGGGCCTTGTGGGTTTCGTGGCCTGGCGCTCCCTCCAGCGCCGGACACGCACCAGAATCGAGCGGGCCGAACATGCTCGCGCCCTCATCGAGGAGCAGGCTCGTCTCGGGGTTGTCACCGAAGCCACCACAGACCTTATCTGCTTCATCGCCCCCGACGGCCGCATCACCTACATCAACGCTGCAGGCACAAGACTTCTCGGCTTTGCGCAGGCGGGGGAGGTCTGCGGACGAATGTTCGTGGAGTTTTTCCGCGCGACACAATCCTCCCGGCTGTGGCAGGACGCGCTTGCAATGGCCCGCAAGCAGGGAAGCTGGAGCGGGGAGGCGGCACTGGTTTCCCGGGATGGCCAGGAAATCCCGGTTTCACAAGTCCTCGTTTCTCTCGCGGGACAGGTCGAGACTGCCACGGCATTCTCCATCATTGCCCGGGACATCAGCGAGTCGAAGAAGGTGGAGGCAGCCTTGCGAAGTTCTGAGGAGCGTTTCACAAAGGCATTCCATGCGAACCCAGCCATCATTGCGATCAGCACTTATCCTGAAGGGCAGATTGTGGACATTAATTCACAGTTCACCACGTTTCTGGGTTTTACCCGCGAAGACGCCATTGGACATACGGCTCTCGAACTCGGCGCATGGGTTTTCCCAAAGCAAAGAGCTGAACTCATTGAGGCACTCAGCAGGCAGGAACCGGTTCGAAATGTAGAATGCGTGCTGCGTGCCAAAGCCGGTGACATCCGAACGGTGCTTGCCTCGGTGGAGAGGTTGGAACTGGATCGGAGGCCCTGCCTGCTTTTCCTCTATCAGGACATCACCACTCGCAAACTGGCCGAGGAAGCCTTGCGAAATTCCCAGCAAATGTTCGAGGGATTGGTCAATACGATCGCCGGCATCGTGTGGGAGGCGGATGCTCAGACGTTCCAATTCAAGTTCGTCAGTCCACAGACGGAGCGGATTCTTGGTCACTCTGTCTCCCGTTGGTTGAACGAGCCGACATTCTGGAAGGAACACATCCTCGTGGATGACCGTGATCAGGCCGTGAAGTTCTGCGTGGAGTGCACTCAACGGGGTGAGTCGCACACATTCGAGTACCGGATGATCGCGGCGGACGGGAGAGTGGTGTGGTTGCGGGACTTCGTGACGGTCATCGTCAAGGATGGATCGCCTGTCACCTTGCGGGGCCTGATGATTGATGTCACGGCCCGCAAGCAAATCGAGGAAGCCGTCGCATCGAGCGAAGCCCGACTACGCGCGATCATGGAAAGCTTGAACGAGGGCTTGATCGTCACCGACCTCGAAGATCGTGTGCTGGATGTAAATCCGCGCATGTTGCAGATGACGGGCTATTCCCGTGACGAGTTTCTGGGCCATCCAGCGTACGAACTCCTCAATCCGGAATCACAGAAGGAGATGCTGGACCGATCCGCCCGCCGCAGCCGCGGCGAGAGTGAGAGCTACGAGATGCGGATGTGGCACAAGGACGGCACCCATTTCTGGGCGGAGGTGAACGCTTCCCCGCTCCGCAATGCCAGGGGTGAGATCGTGGGAACCGTCGGCGCCAACACGGACATCACGCGACGCCGGGAGGCCGAGATGGCGCTGGCATCCAGTGAGGAACGCTTCCGCACGCTCGTTGAAGGCACCAGCGTCATTGTTTGGGAAGTGAGCCTTTCCACTCCCCGGCACAAATACGTATCCCCGCAGGCAGCGCGCCTGGGATACCCGTTGTCGGACTGGCTGCAGATGGGATTTTGGGCTTCGCACCTTCATCCTGGGGATCAGGAGGAGGCGGTGGCTTATTCCGCCCGGGAAATCGCGGCGGGGCGGATACACCGGCACCAGTATCGTTTCATGGCGGCGAATGGCTCGGTGTTATGGTTCGACGATATCGTGAATGTTCAGACCTTGACGGGCGGCACACGCGTCGTCCGTGGCGTGATGATGGACATCACCGAGGTCAAGCGGGCCGCCCATGCCCTGGAACAACACCGAGTGCGACTGGAGGGAATCATCACCATCGACGAGGACATGCGCATCACGGTGTTCAATCCCGGGGCCGAACGGATGTTTCAGCGGCAGGAGTCCGACACGCTCGGGCAACCCGTCGAGATTCTCATCCCGGAGGAGCACCGGGCGACGCACGCAGGCCATGTCCGGGCCTTCGGAGCAGGCGCGGCCACCTCCAGACCAATGGGGAAATTCGGCGCCATCAATGGCGTCAAGGCCAATGGCGAAGTTTTCCCACTGGAGGCGGCCATTTCGATGGTGGAACTGGAGGGGCGAAAATTCTTCACGGTGACATGCCACGACGTGAGCGAGCGCGTTCGGGCGGATCAGAATCGCCTGTTGCTGGAAGCCCAGCTACGTCAGGCACAGAAGCTCGATGCCATCGGCACCCTCGCAGGCGGCATCGCCCACGATTTCAATAACATTCTCGGAGCGATGATGGCTTACACCGAGCTGGCCATCTCGGACATTGGGGACCGGGCCGCCGTGCTCGACCACCTGGCGCAGGTCAACAAAGGCAGCCTCCGGGCCCGTGATCTGGTGAAGCAGATCCTCTCCTTCAGCCGCAAGGGAAAATCGGAACGTCATCCCGCGCGACTTCAGACCACGATTCGCGAGGCGATGAAGTTGATGCGCGCCACCATCCCCACCACGATCGCCATCGAGATCAAGATCGCCGATGACGTGCCACACGTCCTGGCGGACACCACTCAAATCCACCAGATACTGGTGAATCTTTGCACCAACGCCGCTCATGCCATGCGGTCGGTCCCCGGCCGCATGACAGTAAGGGCGGGCGAAATAATAACTTGAGCAAATGTTAGTTAACGGGGTTCGATGACATAGTTCCATTCCCCGTGGAACTTCGCTGGCGTGATATGGACGCGAGCCAGTTCATCGTCCGAGACGCTCACTCCAGTTTCAT
>SXMN01000013.1 GCA_005777315.1 Verrucomicrobiales bacterium | reverse complement strand
CAGCCACCTCCCGCACACGATGCTCCACCTCGCCCAGACTTGCCCATCCTGGATTCCATTCTAAAAGATTCTCTGTCTTCCTTCCTCACTCCTTTCAAACTAGCCAGTGAAAAACAACCAGGTAATTCCCGAAGAACCCAATTTTACATCGCCCTGGCGGACGTTTTTGCGGACAGCCTGGGACTCGCAGAGACGCTGGCGAAGACATGGGACGAAACACGCAGCCCGAACAGCAATTTCGAACGTTACATGCGGCGTCAGGTGCTGGCGGACACCTCCAGGCATTTGTTCTGGGGCATGGATGAGGTTGATCGACTGTTCACAACACCGTTCGGGGGGGCAAGTCTTCGGATTGTTCCGCGCATGGTACAATAAACGAGCCCTCGATCCCCGGGGCCCGTGGGGACGGCTGACCCTTGCCATTGCCTACGCCACGGAAGCGCGCCTCTTCATCACCGACCTGAATCAATCACCGTTCAACGTCGGAACCCACGTCGCCCTGCATGATTTCACCCTCGAGCAAGTCACAGAACTTAACCGTCTCTATGGCGATCCTCTTCACACTCCAGGTGAGTTGAATGATTTCATGGACCTGCTGGGCGGTCAGCCGTTCCTCACACGCCGCCGGCTGCATGAAATGGTCACCAAACATCTTTCATTCAGTGCTCTCGCGCCGCTGGCCGCCCGCGATGACGGTGCCTTCGGGGGGCATCTGCGCCGGCTCTCGTTCGCACTGCAGCAGGATCGGGGGCTGGCGGAAGTCGTGAAAGGCGTCCTCCTGGGCAAGCGCTGCCAGACTGCGGAGAGCTTTTATCGGCTGTGCAGCGCGGGAGTGCTGGCGGGTGAATCAGCGGAAAGCGCCAGGCCTCGTTGCCAACTTTATGCGACGTACCTGAAACGAATCCTTTCGGAAGACGCCCACTCCGCATGAGTTTTTACGTCACAGGTGGTTCGCTGCATTCCGACGCCGCTTCCTACGTCGAACGGCGGGCGGACCATGACCTGTTTCAGGCATTGCTCGAAGGGCAGTTCTGCTACGTCTTGACGGCGCGCCAGATGGGCAAATCCTCGCTCATGGTCCGCACCGCCGGGCGTTTGCGGGCCGCAGGCGTGAAGGTCGCCGCCATGGATCTGACATCCATTGGCGGGCAAAACGTAACGGCGGACCAATGGTACCACGGGTTGCTCGACACCCTCGGCCAGGAACTCGATCTCGAGGATGAGCTGGAAGACTTCTGGCGGGCCAATCTGCATCTGGGGCCGTTGCATCGCATGATGAAAGCCCTCAGGCGTGTCGTCCTTGCAAAGTTCGACCGGGAAGACTCCGACGCATCCCGCGCCACCGTTGATGCCGCCTCGAAGGAGGATGACGAACCGGGCGGAGTGCGACTGGTGCTGTTCTCGGATGAAATAGATTTTGTTCGCAGCCTTCCATTTCATACGGACGAGTTCTTCGCCGCGATACGTGAGTGCTACAACCATCGTCCGCTCGATCCCGCCTATCGGAGGCTGACTTTTTGCCTCCTTGGAGTGGCGACGCCATCCGACCTCATCAAGGACACGGGCACAACACCCTTCAACGTGGGGCGTCGCATCGAGATCAACGACTTCACACCCGCCGAGGCTGCCCCTCTGGCTCGCGGTCTCCAGGTGGGGCAAACTCAGGAAGCAATCGAGCGCTCACGCGAATTGCTCTCCCGTGTCCTTTACTGGACCGAAGGTCATCCTTACCTGACCCAGAAGATGTGCCGTGTGGCTGCGGAAGCGCTGCGCGGCACCAACGCCTCCAGCAGGTACGCGCATTTGTCGGCTGTGCGTTTTATTGATCAGATTTGCGCTGAACTTTTCTTCGCTCCAGGCGCGCCGAGCCGCGACGATAATTTGATCTTCGTCCGTGACCGCCTGCTGCGGGACCGGGAGGATCGCGCCGAGGTGCTGGAGCTTTACCGGAAGGTCTGGCACGGCCGCAAGGTCAAGGACGACGAACTGGACCCGACGATCAAACTGCTGCGCCTGTCCGGTGTGGCTCGTGTCACGAACCGCTGCTTGCGTGAGCGCAACCCGATTTACCAGCGGGTCTTTAACAAGGAATGGATCCGGGCCAACATGCCGGACGCGGAATTGCGGCGGCAACGGGAGGCATACCTGCGCGGAGTCATCTGGACGGCCTCGGTGAGCGCTCTGATCATTGCCGTCCTGGTTATCCTGAGCCTCGTCACGATGAGGCAAACATTCCTGGCGAACCTGGCTGAAGCGAGGGCGTTGCGGTCCAGCGGTCAGATTGGTCAGCGTGTCAAAGCGCTTCATGCGATTGGAAAGGCCGCACGCAGCGGATGGATCCTGGGGAACTACATCGAATTGCGAAACGAAGCCATCGCTGCCTTGAACCTTGTTGATCTGAGGGAACTGACCGTTCTCGAGCGCGATTCAGGCGATACCGTCGGTCCCGAATTGAATGCCTCGTTTTCGAAGTATGCTGTCGCAGATCAAAACGGGCTCATCCGGATTTTCGACACTAAATTGAGGAAGCTTGAGACGGAACTGCCGGCGATGGGCTCGGCGGTTCGCTGGCTGCGCTTCTCTCCTGAGGATGGATACCTGGCGGCGGGTTACGGCAGCAATGACCGGGAGGGACAAAGATTCGTTCTCTGGCGGGTCCAAGACAGACACAAGTGTCTTGATCTAGGTGAAGAAATCAATCGGAGCGGTTGGGACATGAACTTCAGCTCCGGACTGGTTGCCGTTGGAATCAATGAAAACGACATCCAACTGTTTTCTTTGAAGGACGGAGTCTCCACGCTCGAAACCGTTCTGAGCGAAGGCCGCAAGAATGTCCGTCGTGTCGCCAGTCTGAGGTTTGATCCAAAGGGCGGCCGGCTGGCCTACTCCAACCGCGCTGGTTTGTTTGTCTCCGTCTGGGAAATTGCCACAAGGAAGAATGAGCAGCACCAGCACCCTGACGAAATCATCGACATGGATTGGAATCCATCCGGCGAACAACTCGCTACTGCCTGCAAGAATGGCGACATCTATCTGCTCGATCTGAGGACAAAGTTGAAGGACCGGATTCATAGAACTTCCGCCCAGTTCGTTCCGCCGGAGGTTTCCTTCAATCGCGGAGGCACGCTTTTGGCGACCGTGTGTTCGGACCTCAGTTTGAGGCTGTGGCGACCGCAAAACCAGCTCCAGATCCTCGCATCCTTCCAGGCTGCCGATCTGAAAGCTGCCGTCGGACTGCGGTTTAGTTCGGACGATCTTCAACTGGCGATGCACGCCGGTGATCATCGTGTCCGACTTTTCAGCATTGAGGGAGGAAGTGAGCTCAGGACTTTTCATGGGGAACCTGACACGGGCGGCGCTTTTCAGAGCATTGGCTTTGGTGATGAGGGCCGTGTGCTTTTCGGAGCCGGTCCTCGGGCAGGGATCTGCCTTTGGGACACTTCCATTCCTCGCGTGGTTGATCGAATCCAGATGCGAGGGCCGGTTTCTTCGGCCTGGTTTGATGACAAAGGAACAGCGCTTTTTGCCACCACGGCAAAGGGATTTTTTCAAATGCCCGTGCGGAAATCCCAGCCGGCTGATACCGGTGAATTTCAGGTATCGCCGCCCCAATGCGTGAAGGTGCGAGTGGGGCTTGGCGATTCTGCGTTTGCAACCAATGGGCTCGCAGCGGTGGTTCACAACGATCAGGACAGGGACCACATTCACGTTTTTCACCTGGATAATCCTGAAAAGAGTTCCCGCTGGGATTCTTCAAACCGTCTGGACAAGGTTGCCATGACGCCCGATGGAAACTGGCTTGCCGCGTCCTGTGCGCGTGAACAAGCCATCCTGGTCTGGGAGCTGGGGACCAAAGGGCCGGAACCTCGATTGCGGCTTCCTGGATCGCGGCAATTCTGTTTTTCCCCGAGCGGGAAATGGATGATTGCGGCCGCATCTGGGGAGTTTGAAATCCGCAAGGTGGGTTCATGGACCAACGCGATTCCACTGAGTCGAAGATGGACGGGGTTCGACCGCTTCAGCCCGCTGGCGGTTGTTCGCCGGGATCCGGCGGGCGGGTGTCTCATGGCGATGGCAACATCTCCGACGGTGATCGAGTTGTTTCAATTCTCGGACAGTGATGTACCCAGCATTACAAAACTGGCCAGACTGGAGAGCCCGGACCAGCTCCCGATCCTGCAACTGGCGTTCGATTCGTCCGGATCAAGACTGGCTGCGGGAAGCGAAAACCAGATTATTCAGGTTTGGGATCTGGCACGCATTCGTGAACAACTGGATCAACACCAACTCGCCTCTGGTTTCCCGAGTTTCCCGGTCAGATCGAAGGATAAGTCGCGCCTCGTCATCCAGTCATCCAGTCGAACTGAAGCAGAAAGACTCGCGGCTGATCTCAAGGAGGAATGGCTGATCCGGGTGGACAACCTGAGTGAACAGATTGAGTCCGCTTCGAGCATCGAGCGCGCTGCCTTTTCTGAACTCCACTCTGCTCGCGGAAAGGCGCTCAAATTCCTCGGCGATCATATCAACGCACAACGTGATTTCGAGGAAGCTCTAAGGCTGAATCCAACAGATCAGGTTGCACTCGAAGAAAGGAGCCGGATGAGCCAGGAGCCGAACGCCAAGATTCATGATCAAACCAAGCCAGGCCAATCCCGCAAGCAGCCGGAGACTCAACACTGATGAAACAAGCAACTGACCGCAGTCTCACGATATGAGCAGCGTTTCCATCCCTGATGTTTCCGAAATCCTTGAAAAACCGGACCCAAGGCGGGAGCCGGATTTTGATCCAGCTCATTTCCCGACGGCAGACGGATCACCGCCTCCACCAGCCTCGTCCATGGAGCGCAACGACAGGATCACATTGGAGTTCTGTGTCGTATATTACCGATTGAACCGGCTGCATGCCCGATTGCGGGAGGCTCGGAGTTTCGCGCCAGGCCCGCAGACCGCCGAGGTGGAACGGGAGATCATGAAGCAGATTGAAGTTCACCTTTGTCACCGTGACCAGCTCGAGGATTGTTATGCCCCTTACGGTGTGATTGCGGAGGCTCAGGCGAGGGATGGATTCACGGTGAACATCCAGTTTACATTCGGCGACCGGAACATCCTCCGCGAGCAGCGGACCAAATTGATCTCTTCCACCGCGTTGGTCTTCTTCGACCGTCCACCGCGTATCGCGCAGAAGGAGGATTCAGGATCACACGAGGGGAGCTGTCCGACGACGCCATGACAGAGCCGCCGGTGGCCGGCCGCATGGGAACACCATGAAAAAATTGATTCTTATCAACAACCAGGCTCCCGGGGATGTGGTGGTGTTGACCGCCGCCCTTCGGGATTTGCACCGTTGCTACCCGAATCAGTTTATCACCGATGTCCGCACCAATTGCATGGAATTGTGGAAGAACAACCCTCACGTGACGCCGCTGGATATCACAGACCGGGATGTGAAGGTCGTGGACTGCCGTTATCCACTGTTCGAGCACTCGAACCAGAGGCAGGTGCATTTCCTTCACGGCTTCATCGAGGACTTGAATGCCAAGCTGGGGCTTCAGATCCGGTTGAGTGAGCTGAAAGGTGATCTCCACCTTTCAGAGGAGGAGAAATGGAGGCCTTCACCCGTCGAGGAGCTCACGGGCGATGGAACCCCTTTCTGGATCATCGCCGCCGGAGGCAAGTTTGACATCACGATCAAGTGGTGGCACTTCCGTCGCTGGCAGGCCGTGGTCGATCATTTTCGTGACCGCATCCGGTTTGTGCAGGTGGGGTTGGAAGGGCATTACCATCCGCCATTGAAGAACGTGATCGACCTGCGGGGCAGGCTGGGGCTTCGCGAGCTGATCCGCCTGGTGCATCATGCACAAGGTGTCCTCTGTCCGGTAACGTTGCTGATGCATCTCGCGGCAGCGGTTGAATGCAAACCTGGAGCGCCAAAGGTCCGGCCTTGTGTAGTGGTGGCGGGAGGCCGTGAAGCGCCTCATTGGGCCGCGTATTCCGGACACACATTCCTCCATACCGTCGGCGCTCTGCCTTGTTGCGCGGAAGGCGGCTGCTGGAAAGTACGCACCGTCCCCCTGGGTGATGGAGATTACCGCGATGAGGCACGATATTTGTGCGTTGATGTCGCCAATGGATTGCCCAGATGCATGGACATGATCGCCCCAGAGCAAGTTATCCAGTCCGTGGAGATGTTCATGAAGCAAACATCGGCAGTCCCTTCCAGCACCACAAACTTCGGGGGAGCCTCACGCAGTTCAACAACGATTTCAGAAGCGGCATTGTCTGGTCAAAAAATGATCCAGGCAGACCGGTTGCCGACCCTGGCAGCGAGATAAATCCGGCAAGAAACACAGACAACAACACAGAACGACATAGAAAGGAAAACCATGAAGACGATAAATGAAGTGGCAAAACTCAAGGAACCGAGCGTGATTCTCATTCTACCTGCGAGCAAGGATGCAGATTCGGAGATTCGCGTCATAACCAGCGTAGCGAAGGCAGGTGCGCCAAACGCCAGGAAAGCTCTGAATGAAGCACTTCTCAATCACCATGTGGGTGAGCTGAAGGATGGTGCGAGTAGAACGCCTTACCTGAATCTGGTTGGCGATGATGGTGCGATTGATCTCAAAGCGATCAGAGATCTATTGAGTGAAAGATGCAAAAGGCCTCGCGAATTTCCTCAAATCTTCGAGGCAACTGTCCTATTTGAGAATGAGGACGACTTTGATCCCATCATCGAGGCGAGTGAGGACCGACTGAGAAAAGAGATTTTGGTGAGAAAGAGTAAAGAGAACAAAGAAGAGCGATCTTTCCCCTTCATACTAATTCCTGAGCCACATAAACCCGGCGTGCCCAATCATGCGGATTGCGAAGACCTGCCCAAGGCTGCGGTTGCGCTCACAAGATCTGTCCATGAGTTCATCAACAAGGCGGGAGCAAACAGCGATGGTTCCGTGGAACCGGAGCGCCCGGTGCCGTTGAAGGCGGCAAAAGACTGGTTGGATGGAAATGTGGACGGCATTCCTCTCGTGCATAAGATGAGGGCGGTGGCTGATCTCGCAAGGAAGGATCGGATTGTTTATCACGAACCTCACCATGAACTGACACCCGGAATGCTTCTTCTTGATGAAGTGTTCAGAGCGATGGTTCAGGAGGTGAAAAATATCATCGATGAAATCGACGCAAGCGGGGACGCCAATGCTTTGAATAATTGTCTGACCAAACTCCAGGGCTTCGTGGACGGAATCAACAATTGCACGGGCGAATCTGCCAAGTATGGCGCCTACATCCTGAGAGCAGGACCCCATGAATGCTCGCTAGCCGGACACAAAGGGGAGTCATTCCACGTCGATCCAACCCGGATCGAGCTGATTCTTGACGGCAACGAAATCCGGGCGGCTTCGATCATCGTGGGCGCCTGGAAAGGGGGAACCCATTCCTCCGGACACACAAGCTAAAGGCATGATGGAATCGGGATCTTTATTTGCTGACGCCATGGAGGTGGGGATGCCGGCAAAGGGCGACTGCGTGGTGTTCTCTAAACACGTACGAGTGGTCGAGCCGTGGGGTGCCGCTAAAAGCTGCACCCCACGGCATGCCAGCCGGACGATGCGGCATCCTGCCGATACAGCAGCAAGGAGAAGCGATGGCAACAGGCTCTCAGGGAAGTGAACTCAGAATAGGGAGGCAATCACGGTATGAATCATAACAGGGTCGGAAGAATCAGGGTGGCGGCAACTCTGGCCATGCTTGGTGTGATGTGTTTCGTGCCGCCCGCAGCGGCGCAAGACACTCCGGGCAAAGATGTGAAGACTGCCGGTTTCAAGGCCAGCAGGGAGGCTGCGGAAGCCGACGCGTGCCGCGAACACCTTCACAAGATTCACGATGCCATTACAGCCTTTGAGGGGGCGCACCAACGCCTGCCGAATTGGCTATCAGAGCTAAGTCCGGCCTACCTGGATGCAAAGCTCCTGGTGTGTCCTTACGTAACACGCATTGCGGACCTGAGCTCCTGGCGTTATCGGAACATCCGGGAAGACGTGTTCCAGGATCCAAAAGAATCCACCTCCTACGCCTATGAATTTTGCAGCAAAGAGATTCCACTGTGGCCGGGTGTGAAGACTACCTGGCGGGAGTTCAAGCAGCGGCTGGTCAAGCGCATGGGGAGGGCAGGAGAAGATGCGGTGCCCATCGTCCGGTGTTTCGCCCATGAACCCATTCTGAACGTGGCATACGGTGGCCGGGTTTACTCGAATCCTGCCAACAAGGATTGGGAGGAACTGTTTATGCCTCCCTTCACGCATGAGGATTTTCATCCCGAAACCTTATACTTGAACGAGCCTGTCATGGTGGATCGGAAGCGGTTTCTGCCGCGTGCTTCAAAAACTGAAGCCCGTCTCCTCGACCTTTCCAAACATTACAACGCTTACCTGGACGAAGTCTGGCTTCCGTACCCTCGCGAGTGCGACTTGAAATCGCTGCCCCAGGGCGATCAGGAAATCGGAGGCGTGCGGTTCGATGTCCGCGGACTTGCGCAGTTGAGTGCAACAAGGCTCCTGGCACCCTACCCAACAAACGTGACCGGTGTAAAAGTTGGGGCAAGTTCCACAAAGATTCACTTCCTGCACGCAACTCGCCCGGTGCCCGTGCGTGCGCCCGATATGGCGGTCGGGACCAGGGTGGCCACCTATGTAATCCACTACGAGAACGGCGCCGCAGCGGAGATTCCCATCATTTATGGCCGCGACTTGAAAAATTGGTGGTTTGATCCCCTGAAGCCAGAGCCTGGTTCAGCGAGAGCAGCCTGGGAAGGTGAGAACCCGGCGTCAAAAGCGTTTCAGCGAAAGATCCGTCTGTTCATCACTTCCTGGCAGAATCCACGCAAGGACCAGACGATCGCTTCATTGAGTCTGAATTCAGCGATGGCTGAAACAGCGCCGTTTGTGGTTGCGATCACAATTGAATGAGCACTTGAGCCCGCCATGGCCTATGCAGGGGGAAAACGTCATATCGAAGGAGCCTGAGATCACGATTTGTGTCCTGACCTTTGGCGAGCACCCCGCGCTCGCACGCCAGGTTCTAGGATCGATCCAGGCTCAATGCCCGCGATCCCGGTATCGAATGGTCGTTGGTGCGAATGCCGTGGGAGATGAGACGGCACGATTGCTTCGGGAATGTCATCAGGCGCGGCAAATCGACCATCTGATCTCAAGTCCGGCAAACCTCAACAAGTGCCCAATGATGCGGCTTATGTTCGAGAAGGTGGAGACGGAATTCATCTGGTGGTTCGATGACGATTCTTACATCACCAGTTCCAGCGCTCTCCGAAAGTGGCTGGATCATGCCTCAAAATCTTCCCAGGACACGGTCATGTGGGGGCAGTTAAACTGGTGCGATTCGACGATCGGATTCTACCACTTCAACGAAAGGGCCACATTCGAATGGGTGCGAGCGGCGTCTTGGTATCGAGGCCTGCCGCTTCCTTCCTGGCGTTCAGGCGGAAAAGGGGAATTCAACTTCAATGGCACAGGGATGGGCGATGGCAGGTGGTATTACCTCGCCGGCGGCTGCTGGATGATCCGTACTGCAGCCATCCGGGCTCTGGACTGGCCTGATCGGCGTATTGAGAAGATGGGTGACGACACATTTCTCTGCGAGGCCATCCGGCAACAGGGTTGGAAGTTCAGGGACAACGGATCGCCGGGAGTTGCCATCAATACCGAGGCCCGGCGGGGTGAACGAGGGTGATGGTTCGAATCACTGAATTTCGCAATTCAAACAATTCTATCGATCCCATGAGTGGCAGGCCAACTTCCAAGACGAATAGTGTGCTGGCAAAGAGCGCCCGTCGCCTTCCCAATCAGGTTGCGGCAGGTGATTGGAAACTTGAGGAGTCATCTGAAGATTCCATTACTTTGACGACTCCTTCGTTCCAGGACACCCAGCCGGCCTGTCGTCACAAGCAGCGCATGAAGAACCCGTCCCGGAACTCCATTCCCACCCGGGGAACCCTGCTCTCCAAGATCAAGGACAGCGACAATGCTGAGAGCTGGAGGGAGTTTTACAGCATTTACAGACCGCTGATTCATGGTCTGGCCCGGAAGATGGGATTGACGGATCCGGAAGCTGAAGACGCGGTGCAGGAAACTTTCTCGCATGTGTCCAGGAACATTTCCAAGTTTAATTACGATCCCAGGATGGGTTCTTTCAAAAGCTGGCTGTTCACCACCAGCCGCTGGCACATAAACGATCAGTTCAACAAGCGTCCGAAGACCTGCGAGCCGCTGCATCGTGATACCGGAACCGGCCGCCAGACCTCGACTGCCGAGCGCGTCCCCGATCCAAGAGGGAACGTTTTGTCACAATTCTACGAGGAAGAGTGGAAACAGAATCTCCGGGAGGCGGCATTGCAAAGGGTCAAGGAACGCGTCAATCCAAAGCATTACCAGGCGTTTTATCTCCATGCGGTCGAGGCGATGCCGATGGACAAGATAACGCGTCTGCTGGGAGTGACCCGCAATCAGGTTTACCTTGCGAAGGGACGGATCACACGCCTCGTCGCAGCCGAAGTCAGACGCCTCGATCGGGAGATCGTGTAGAGCCCGCCTGAAAATCCCGCGCGATACTCAGTGCGGCGACAGACTGGTCTTGTAAGCACTCGCTGGCCGTCCCCACTCACGAACCTGGGAGCGCTGGCGTTCTTGCCGGCGAGACAATCCGCATCCAACACGCCGTCAGGAATGTTGGCGTGCCCAGAAGCAGCTTCCTGGTTCATGGGGAGCTTCGACCTCCGACAAACGGATGCGCATGGGGACCATGAACCCGCTACTTAATCCAATGATGAGAATTGAGCACCGAGTTTTTGAGGACACAGAGGACTCGAAGCCCAACTCCCTGTGTCCTTCAAGACTCCGTGCTGAAACTGGCGGTTCAGGGGCAGGGAGAATGTTCCGAACTCAGTCACAGGCTGCATGGACTTTAGCAACGAATGATTCGTGCAAGATTTTTCAGAATTTTTGACAGATACCGGCTTCTACCGACGTATCCCTACTTAATCGCACTTCTGGCATCGGTTAGGTTGTCATGAATCCAAAAACGGTAACACAAATCGGATCGATGGGCGGAGATGCAGTGTTTGCGGGGGCGGGCTCCCACCCTGCGCGATGCCAGAGTGCGATTTTCCGGCTTTTGAATATGAAACCAAATCCGCCCTCACGGGCTTTGATTTATGTATGAAATGAATGCAGACGGAGGGGCGCTGCACGGCGATTGTCCTTGGTACGTGGAACGACGTGAAGACAGCCTCGTTTTGGATCGGCTTACGCAGGGAAAATGCTGTTACGTGCTCACCACGCACCAGATGGGCAAGTCCTCGTTGGTCGTCCGGTTGCTGGACAATTTTCGGGCCAGCCGGATCAGCGCCGCAGCCATCGATCTGGCCGCCATCGGGTGCGAAGTGGATGCTTCACAATGGTACAACGCTCTCGCTTTGCGCATCGCGCGCCAACTGAACTTCGAGGATGAGATGGATGCCTTCTGCACTTCGCACCGGCATCTTCCACCGTTTGAGCGTTTTTCAAAAGCGCTCACCCACCTCGCGCTCCGAACCTTGCCTGGGCCGCTCATCCTCTTTGTGGATGAAGCAGACATGTTGCGGAGCCTCCCTTTCTCACCGGACGAATTGCTTGGGACCATCCATGACGCCGCCATGCGGTCGGGCCTGCCTGGTTTGACTCGGTCGCGTCTGGTCTTCTGCCTGTTTGCGACTGTGCCGCCTGCGGGACTGTGGAGGCAGGCCATCCCGGGAGCCTGTGAGCTGGGTCAGATCATTGCATTCAGGGATTTTGATCATGAAGAGCTGTTCGGCGTCATTGACGTCGTGGCGAATTGCCTTTTGAAACGAAATGAACTTCCCACCCCGGCCTTCCTGCCGGAGTTGCAGTTCGTGCTGGGTGAAATCCTGGAACGAGTCTTTCACTGGACGAATGGCCATCCGTATCTCACTCAGAAGCTGGCCTGCGCCGCGACACAGTGGCTCGACCATGAAATCTCGCACCTGGATGACATCACATCGGAGGGGTGTCGCCGGCTGGTGGATGATTTGTGCGAAAGTCATTTTTTGAGCCGCACGGCGCCGGACCAGGATATTCATCTCCTTTGGGTTCGTCACAAACTGTTGTCAAGCGGGCTGGCCGCTTCGCGCCTCTTCGAGATGTTGCAGCGTGTCCGTCAGGGTGCCTGTGTCAGGGCTGCCGGTGACGACGATTGCGAAAAGTTGATTCTTTCCGGAACCGTCCGTGTTCGCGATGGTTACCTCGAATTGCGAAACCGCATCTACGGCCGCGTATTCGACGGACCATGGTTGTTCAACTGCCTGCAAACAACCCAGCCTTTGCCGCCTCCGCCGCGCAAAACACCTCCAACGACCAGAATCAAGGAAGTGCTGCTCGGGAACACATCGGACATCTGCGTAAACAACCTCTGGCTTTGTGCCGCCCGATGAAACGCGAGCGCCCAGCGACTACCGGCCGTGGCACCAATGAAACACGTGACCAGCGCTCAATGGTTTCCGGGTGCTTCGGAAGATCTTTGGATGAGGTGAGATTGATTCACTTCAGGATCACGGATTGCCAGGCTGCGACCGTCGGCCCATCGAATCTCCACCATCGTCACGCGGTTTGCGTCACCGAGGCCAAAATGGAGCGAGGTGGAGTGTTGTGACCGGTAGGAGTCGCCCGCGACGATTTGCCGGACTGCCTGCCTGCCGGCGTATTGGATTCTGACCTGAGCTCCGATGGACGAACGGCCTGGACGATCATTCCTGAAACGGAACCCGATCCAGTTGTTCAGTTGCGCGCTTGTGTTCTTGTAAACACGCAGGGTTTGCCTCGCTTCCGGCCACGTCTCAAAACTCGTCACAATCAGGTCGGGTCGCCCATCCGCATCCACGTCTTCCGAGACGACGTTGCGGGAGTCCTGCTCAATCGCAAGGCCTGACAAATGTCCAGCTTCGAGGAACGACCTGCCAGCCTGGTTGATGTAAAACCGGTTCTTCTCATAGCCTCCATACGACATCCCGCGTCCTCGAGTTCGTGTGAATTTGGTGGTGAAGTAGAGATACGAAGCAGGGTCATCGCGCGAAGTTCCGACAAACTGGTCATGCAGCCAAAATTCCGCCTCGTAATCTCTGACGGTTTGCCGGCTTTCAAGACCGTTCGCAATGAAGACATCGGGGAAGCCATCGTTGTCGAAATCGAAGGCACCACAGCCCCACGACCAGCCGGATCGGTTAATTGTGAGATGCGCCACCGGTAAATCGAATCCCCCGCTGGATCGACCGAAATAAAGGCGGTTTCCCGCAGCCATGCGAGAGCGCATTGTTCGATCCTCGGTGCTCTCCGGGCGCCAGAGTTGCAGATGGTCGAGCCTTTCGACCGTGGGCGAAGTCATTCCGATCATGAGCAAATCAAGAATGCCGTCCGCGTTGAAATCCGCCAGGCCGTGCCCCATGCCGAATGCGTGCGGCTCATTCACCCACTTGTCGGTGACATCCGTAAAGTATCCCTTGCCATCGTTGCGATAGAGGTCGAGTCCGGCGAAGTCGCTGACGACAACGAGATCAAGGTGTCCATCGTCATCGAGATCGACAAAGGAGCTGCTGTAGCACCTGCGCCAGCGTTTTCGAGCGAGCCCGGAAGTTGCGGTGGCGTCGGTGAGGTTGCCGTGGCCGTCGTTAACAAACAGATAGGAGGGATTGCCATCATTGGCATTGTGGAAAGGAGTGGGAACCGAGCCGCCTTCGTAAGGATCCTTGTACTGGCCAAGGAAGACATCCAGATCACCATCCTGATCCATGTCGCCACAGGTCATCACCATCGGGTAATTCACGTCGGCAGGAGCTTTCCACACGATCCTCTCCGGCTCCTCAAAGGTCCCTTGCACCGAACCTCTCATCAGGACGAGCGCTCGAAATTTGTGGCACAATAAATCCGCGATGCCATCCCCGTCAAAGTCGCCCAGGATCGCCGTGTAGATAGTGTCCGGAGGATGTCGGAACAGAGAAGCCGCCTCATAGCGATCAACACCAGTCCGGCGAAAAATGAGATTCTTGGCGACGAGAATGATCTCCGGGAAACCATCACCATCGACATCATGCACGATCAACGGATCGATTGACTGCGAGTGCTCGGGAGGCTTGATCTGCTGGGCTAGGATCAGTTTGAAGAGTGGTTCGCCATCGCGCATTTTGATGCTCAGACCACTCGCGTCGATGCGCTTGATGGGAATGAATTCGTCACCGGCGGACCTCGAGGCCCAGTCCACAATGAGATCGCCCTCGACAACCGCGCGTGAAAGCAAGCCGTTTGTCAGATGAGCGGAAAAGTAGAAGCGGCTCTGACGTGGCTGGTCATCGGCTGTGGTGTCGAATCGATTGTGCCGGAACTCTGTCTGCATGAGTTTCCATCCTGCGGCGGCGGAGTCTGTGACGAAATTCATCCATTCGATTGCCGAAAGCGCGGGACCGGTGCCGGAAGATTCACGCGATTGAATCCCGTGCGGAAGCCTGTTGGTCGAGTTCCAGTTTCCCAGGATGATCTCACCAAACGAGAATGAAGCCACGACATCCAGCTTGTTCGAAGCGGCGATGACTGAATCCCAAAACGCTTCGAATGTGCGGCCGCATTCCTGCGCCAGAAGTTCTTTCGCCCACACGGTCTCGGCAATCTTCAGCTCCCGTTGCTCGATGGCGGCAAGTTGAGCCGCGAGTTCCGGGCTGATCGAACGTGAACCGTCTGCGTTGCGTGTTGCAGCCGGGGAAGGAGCGGGAGCGTTCCGCTGGCGCATCAGGACGAACGCCGGGATGGCAATCGCGAGTGCGACCAGGAAAAGAAAAATTCCGCGTTTCGTTGATGGGCGCACGTCCGGCATTTTGAAGCTTCAACGTGGCCAGGTGAAGCAATCTTTAAGAGCCGTGAAGTTACGGTGATCTTTTGGCGGGCGAGGAATTTGAACTGCCGCCGCTCGCCGATGCCCGGCAAAGTTCACGGATCGCGGAGTGAATGAGCCGGGCTGTGTCCGGCCCGACAGAATTGATTTCTCCGTAGGGTGGCTTTTTGGCGTCGTAAAGGTAGGGGGATTTCTGGTCCCATTCGGATTTTGGAATGATGTAGCCGATCTCGTCATTCGCGAGGCCGAAGATGAACTTGATTTTGCCGGGCATGAGATCCCGGATCGGCGGCACCTCGAGAGGGTCCATTGGGAAATCGCCTCCCGGAGGGCGTTCGATTCCGCCATTGACGATCTCGGGATAGATTTCGCCGGGAATGCAGGCGATGCTCGCGTCACCCAGGGTTAACAAGGCGACTTCCGTGCGGAAATGTTTCCATCTCGAGTGGCCGCGATCGATCAGTCCGATAACCGGAGCGAGGAGGAAGCCGTTGTTGTCGATGGGAAGCTCAAGGGTGCGGGCGCGGACTGAGATGGGCAAACTGGTCGTGGCGGTCGTATCGGTGTGCGGGAGCGATGCGATAATCCGCCCGGCAAGATTCTGACCGAGCGCGCGCGTCTTATCGTGTGAAGGCTTGGTATAGAGGACCTGATCAAGCGGATTGGTAACCGTGAGGGATGGGTGCGGAGTCATGAGGCCGCCCACAGCTCCATTGACATAAACATGCATCCCGCCCAGGCCCGCGAGCAGTTGTTTGCCGCCCGACTGCGCCCCATTCTCCAGCACATCCCGCAGGACGCCCGGAAAGTCAGCGGTGACTTCCGTGTTGTCTGACCACGGGGTCTCCGGGTGATTGGCCCAGCCGACGAGTGATCCGATGGTGACGCGCGTTCCAGGCCGGGTGAAGTGCATAACCCGGATGTCCGGATCGAAGACAATCGGCTTGCGAGTGTCAGCGACGAGCCCGGCGGGAGGGGTTTTGATGTCGTGAAATGCGACGGCAGCCGGCTGCAATGCCAGCGCGGCGTGCTCAAGTGCTTTCGCAGCATTTGCAATGACTGCCTTGCGATAGGATGAGTCCACGCCCGTGTGCAGATAGTCTTTGCCCCACAATCCCATGAGGTCGGGTGTTGAATGATTATGGGTCGAGCACACGATGGAATAATCAAGCTTTGCCTCCCCGGAAACCTGGCGGCGCACCGCCACGACGTCATCGTGGAAAAAGCCGATGGCATCGAGAGCGATGATTCCGACACGTGAATAACCGTCGTCGATAACGCAGGCCGCCGCCCAGAGATCATCGTGAATGCGCGTGGCCACTCGGTTCTGACCAAAGCCAGCCAGGAGGACGGGATTTTTTGGATCGCCGAGAACAGGGTTGATCTTCACACGTCCGAACCCGACACGAAGCGGACGCGGGTTGGCGGCGGCCTGCCCGCCATCAATGTCAATCGACACCGAATAGCCGGGAGAGCGATCTCGAAACGCGTAAACGGCACGGAGAACTCCCGCCAGCAACAGCAGCACCATTCCTTTCAGGACCAGGCCAACGAGTTTGCGGAAGCGGGCGGCGAAGCTGGAGGGGGCATTCATGAGAGATAAGTGGAGAATCCTGCGAGCGAGTTGTCAGCAGTTGGAAACATGATGAGCGACGGTAGCTACTACGAATGGTGAATTCAATTCCATCCGCTCATTCCGCCGCCCATGACATGGCACCGCCCCGTAGGGTTGGAGCTTCCTGACATTCTGGCTTTATTACTCACTCACCACAGACCTCTACGAGTATGCTCCTCTTTCGTGACTCACCATAATGCCAGGACTCCTCCAGGAAGATCCGAAGTCTTCTTTACACAGACCCTGTTTAGCGCCCTCCACCATTGCCTTTATCAGTTGCCCAGCCTGGTTCGGTGTCGCGGCCTCCATCTGTATCAAGGGACGTGGATGCCATCTGAGCCCCTGGCTCTGATCTCTCCTTCGCCTGTTTTTCCAGAATCTGCCACAGCGCCTCGAACGGCTTCCTTTCGCCCTGGGAGGATTCCAAAAGCGACATCTCTGCCAGCGCCTTCTCGCAGATGTGCTGGCCGAGCGCGCGGTAACACTCGAACTGGTCCTCGTCAAAGGACTGATCTGCCGTGGACTGGTGGGGGAAGTCGGGATTCTGATGACGGTACTCCTTGATGACCTCGTCTTCGTCACCGGTGCAAGACGACTTCAGATAGAGCAAATAGCCCGTCTCCTGTTTGGATCCATTGGCCTTGTCCTCAGGGTAGGTGATCGTTCCGAAAGCCCAGTGCTCCTTGCTGAAGTTGTTCCTGCCTTCGTCGATCGCATTCCGGCTTCTGTCGAGGCGGATCTTGTCGGGGTTGATCTCGATATGAATGCCCAGATCAATGCGGGCGTAACGGATAAGGGTGGCGAGGCCGTTGAAGGCGAGCTCCGGATCGCCCTCGCCGTCACCGATGATGATGAATTTGCAGCGGCGTCGCAACAGCTCGATGCCCGCCAGGTTCTCGATATGGCCGCCGTCCGAGACGTTGACCCACGGGTGCTTCTCGTCGAGCCTGCTGAGCATCTCCCGCATCAAAGCTCCGGGCCGCACCCGCCAGCGGAACATTTGCAAAAAGTGCGACTTGCACTGAATCCCGGAGCCGGAACGTCGGAGCAGCGGTTGCCCCTTTTTGACCTGACCGCCTTTTACGGCTGCGAGATTCAGACAGGCTCCGGCCGAGAAACGATACTCGCCGGACTCACAAGGACCAGGCTCGTCCGCCTCTCGGTTCCAGATCCGCCGAACACATGCACCCACTCGCTCGGACAGACCCGGTGTCCGGCCGTGCCGTGTGACGGTGACGATCGTTTCGGTCTCTGTCTTTCCATCCTCCTTGGGTGGTGGCGTGACACGGACATGGCCGCCGAACTCGGCGACGGGTTTCGTCCTGTATCGCATCAAGGCGCTGATGCTCGAACCCAGATAACCGCCGCCGGACACCGTGGACATGTAGTCCAAATGGCGGAAGATCCCATGCTTGTGGAGCGCCTGGGCTATCCCCAGATTGATCGTCGCCGAGCGGATGCCCCCGCCTGAAAAGCCGATCCCCACGAGACCATGCCTGGTGGTGGGGGTCATGACGGGTTTGCCGTTCAACTGGTGGAGTTGGCGCCGTTTTGGTTCTGAAGGATTCGCATAAACGTTGTTCCAACGTTTTTCGATTTCCACCAGCTCTTCCTCGAAGACCTTTTGAAACGTCAGTCCTGGAATCTTCTTCGCAGCTTTGGAGTCATTCCTGACCTTCTTAATCTTTGAAGAGAACGACCTTAACGATACATACTTCTTAAGTATCGATGAGAGTGATTTTGACGAGCCATGATCCAACGCATCCTGCAGCTCGAGCACACCGTGCAGCAGGCCTGGATTTGGAACCCAATAACCCAGCCGGACGTTGAGGAGTGTCATCAAGGCAACCGTCGCCGGGCTCGTGCCACGCCCCATGTTGGGCGAGGCGGCGGCAGCGGAAATTGCCATCGCGGTCGCCAGATCCATCTGCGGATATACCCGTTCCATTTCCTCACTCCTGCAATAACCCGTGCGATTCCCGCCGATGAATTTCTTGCTGAAGATGAAGAAGTCGCTCTGTCGGTCGCGGATGGCGATGTCCTTGCTCCCTTGCAGATTGAGGGCCACGTTGATGAGGTGATAGGGGGCGGTGGACCTGGTCTCGTAATTGCAGATATCCATCAGATCAATGTCCTCCTCGATGTCCACTTCGCCTCCGGTATCCACACCCACCAGGTAGGCGGAGGCCAGCCGGTCGCGGTAGAGGCCGTGGATCGAAGTCAGGTTGATGTCCACGAGAAGCCTGCAAAACACCCAGATCTCAAGCGCCCACGCCAGAACGTAGGCGCACTTTTGTGCGAACCCGTCTTTTTGCTCGTCCAGGGCAAACAGCGCGAATGCCATTGCCAGCCCAACCAGAAATGACACGCCAATCAGGAGGAGGAGTTTCCAGCAGTCTCCGGGCTTGAAGGCCTTTTTGAACAGGCCGAAAAGCATGGCAATACCGATCATGATTCCAAAAACAAATGGGGCCAGCAAGCCGAGCAGAGCGAGGACCCCCAATTCCAATTCCAGGGACATCAGGTCAAGGTTTTTGTAGATCAGGAACTCAGTCACATGAAGGATGGCGAGGAGAGGCACGAACAGACCGAGGAATGCGACAAGCAACATTGCCAGCATCTTCTTTGCACCGTCCAGGCGGGACAGGAGCTTGTTCACGCCGAGCAGGACGATGAGAATGCCACTGGCCAGCGCCAGGCATTGGCGCCATTCGAACTGTTCCAGATGTTTCGATTGATTGAGGAATTCCACGAGAAAGGGAAGCGAATCAAGGAAGCCTCCGGCGAGAAGCACGAGCAATGCGCCACCAAAAGTCCGCTCCAGGAGGTCGCGCAGCTTCACAGAACTGTCACTGCCCGTCTCCAATCCGTGCTTGTAGCGGACGATCTTGGCGAACCGTGTCACAAGCGGATAGAGCAGAATCCAGATCACCGCGATCACCAGCAACGTTTCCGTCAGGTGGAAAGGCTTTTCCCTCATGTCTTCGACCCATTTGCCGCCCCATTTCGTTGCCAACAACTTAAACTCATTGGACATGTTGGACACGCTGGACATGTCCGGTTGGTCGGAGACTTCAATCTTTGCGTCGTACTGGATGCCAGAAATGCCGGCAACTTCGCCAGAGTCGCCAGTGAGTTTGAATTGCACCGTGAGAAGGCGATTGGTCGGTCCACTCGCCCCCTCGTCGATTTCATAGGTAATGTTCCGCACCAGTTCAGCCAGGGCGTCAGCGGCGGCGAGCGGCGGGGCGTTGCTGATGTTGTAACTGATTTTCAGTGGTGTCCCATTCGTCCCCCCTTCAAAGCTGCCTATCTCCTTCTCGACCCCGTCAACAGTCATGAAGAGGTTTGTCGCATGCCGGAGACTGAGGTGGTCCGTGAGTTCCTCTTGATTGCCGATGGAGAGCCTGTCCTGGGCCGGAACGCCGCCTTCTGTGATCGAGACCGTGAGTGTGGCTTGATCGAATTCTCCTGCGGGAACCGCTTCTACGGCTTTTATTAGAGCACCGTCACCATGTTCGATAACCTGTGGCCCCTGGCCAATCCTGTAGAACAATGTGTCTTCCACCAGATTGGTTATTATCCCCGGTTGCCATGCTCCCAATTTCCTATCTTCGAGTATGGGCCTGTACCACCAACCAATCCCCACCCCGAGCAGCAGAAAGATGGGAAGCATGGTCAGAAAATTGATCAGCATGCCCCGCACAAGCACCGCGACCAGGCGGAGATAGTCCAGGAATCCCCGCGTGGCCATGTAGTTCGAGTGGTTGCGCAACCAGGTGAGATACCTCGACTCCCTTGCTCCCTTTGTCAGGGGGAAAGGAAAGTCGCCGGTTGGAGGCCTGTATTCGTTGTCATCATTGCTCATGGCATTTCCTCGGTCGTGGGGTCTGTCAGGAAAGTGATGTCTCAAGTTTCCCAAATGGAAACGTTGCCATTCTTCCTGGTTTCTCTGATCGGGCGATCGGCGGTGCGTCCCGTCGCGACGCGCATTGCTCCCAGCCGGAAAGCTGCCGAACACATGGTCATGGCCGGAATATGCCAGACGCCACGCTGGCTGCCATCAGGTTTTTGGCCCGGCAAACTTCGTGCAATTTCGTGGGCAACAAGGAGACTTCGCGAGCGGAGTTTTCTTCGGTTCGCTGCGATCCGCGAGCGGGGAGAGCAATTCATGCCCTGGGGTTAGAGTCCGTCCGCGCTTCGCAGGGCCCGCCGCCGGGCCACCAAGCGCTTGATCAGTTCATCAGTGATCACGCCGCCGAGGATCACAGTGCCGATGATCGCAAACTCCAACTGGGTCGGAATCCCGAGAATGTTGATCGCGTTGTAGAGAGCGCGCATCACGGCAGTCCCGATGACCACGCCAAGAATCGAGCCTTCTCCGCCGCGCAATGAACATCCGCCCAGAACAGCCGCGGCGATGGCGTAGAGTTCGTAAAACTCGCCGAGCCCGGAAGGTTGGACTGAGTTCACATCCAGAGCGAACAGCACTCCACCCAACCCTCCCAGGAGCGAACAGATTACATACGATAAAATCACAATCAGATCCGTATTGATTCCGCTGTAACGCGCCGCCTGTTCATTGCGCCCCAGGGCCAGAAGATAGCGGCCAAAGATCGTCAGGTTCAAAAGCACCGCAGCAATGATCGCGATGACGGCCATGATCAGAAAGGGCATCGGAATGGCGACCGGCGCGTCGAGCCCTGGAATCGGAAGCGAAAACGGCTTCCCGATCGCAAGGTAACGAAGCGTGGAGTCATACGATTCTCCGAATCCCAGCGTTTGATCATCTGAGAACCAGCGAGCGACACCCCGGTAGAGCAGAAGTCCGCACAGCGTGACGACGAAGGGTTGCAGCCGCATCTTGGTGATCAGCAGACCATGTGCGAGCCCGATGATCAGTGAAAGCAACAGCACAAGCCCCACGGAAGCAGCGGGGCTGAAACCCTTCACTGTAAGCAGCCAGGCCAGGAGTGTGCCGACCAGGCCGACCGTCGAGCCGATGGAAAGATCAATGCCGCCGGTCATGATGACAAACGACACTCCAATGCTGATGATGGCAAAGAGCGAAGTCCAACGGATGATGTTCTGAAGATTGTAGGCGTTCACGAATTTCGGGTTCGCGATCACGGTGACCACGCACACGAAAACCAGGAGACCGAAAATGCCCAGGATCTTTTTCATGCCGCTTCCTTTGTTCCGGTTGCAAGGCGCATCACCGCCTCTTTGGTCAGCCTCTCCCGACCCAGTTCGCCGGTGATCCGCCCCTGGTGCATCACGAGGGCGCGGTCGGACATTCCAAGAATTTCCGACATTTCGCTGGATACAAAGAGAATTGCCACGCCCGATTCTGCCAGTTCCTCCATCAGTCGGTAAATCTCCTGTTTCGCCCCGATGTCAATGCCGCGCGTGGGTTCGTCGAGCAGCAACAGGCGCGGTTTGAGCGGAAGCCACTTGCCGAGCGCGAAGGCGCGAAGGCTGACCTCGTGACCCAGCCTGGGCAGCGAGAGGCAGAGCAGGAGGCCGCCCACCAGCGCCGCGGTGAGGTGGGCTGT
>SXMN01000122.1 GCA_005777315.1 Verrucomicrobiales bacterium | reverse complement strand
GCGGCACGCGGCTCTATGACGGCAAGGATTACTTCACCATTTACGACTTCGTGAAGGCGCACCTGCATTTGAGCGACCCGGAGTGGGACGGCGAGCCGGTGGAGGAAGAGCCGTGCCCGAAGTGCGGGCAGCGGACCTGCGCCTGCGTGGTAGCGCCGCCGATTCCGTGCGAGGTATGCGGCAAGTCACCCTGCGAATGTCCGAAGGAGCCTTGCGGGGCCTGCGGCCAGGTTCTTTGCGTGTGTGAGAAGAAGAAGAAGGTGAAGGTGAAGCTCGCCGACGGCAAAGAGCGCACCATCCAGCACATGATGCTGACGACCTTCTGGCATCCTGACGGCACGCCGATGTCCGCGCAGCAGTTCATGGAAATACTCTTCGGTAAACTGCCGGATTTCTTCCAGAGCGAAGCCGAACTCCGCGCCATCTGGAGCGCCCCCGACACGCGCGCCAGGTTGTTGCAGGGTTTAGCTGAGAAGGGATTTGGCCACGATCAACTGGTTGAGATGCAGAAGATCATTGATGCAGAAAAAAGCGATCTGTTCGATGTACTTGCCAATGTCGCCTATGCGATGCCGCCGCTTACCCGAGAGGTTCGTGCGGCGAATGCAAAGGTCTATATCAACACCCGTTTCAGCGCCAAGCAGCAGGTCTTTCTGGATTTCGTGCTGTCACATTACGTCAGCGTAGGGGTGGAAGAACTCGAACAGGACAAACTCACGCCCATGCTTCGATTGAAATACCACGATTCCATCCCCGACGCCTTGGCCGACCTTGGCAACCCGGATGAAATCCGTAATGCGTTCGACGGCTTCCAAAAGTATCTCTACGCCACCACAGCCTGACATCGCAACTGTTCAAGACACAACTCAGCCAACCTACTCTGGCTGTGCACCCTCCCATCTGATACACTCGCGACGTGGAACAGCTTTGTTTCATCAGCTTTCCTGTGCGGCCGCCGCGCGTCCGGTTCACTGATCCGGGGATGCGGCGTGTCCCAGGGAAGCCGGGGAAGGAACGGAGGATGATTCCAATTGACCGGAGCGCCGAAACAACGCAATTATCGAGCGATCTTCGAAGTTCCACATAAAACTGAACAACTTGCGCGGAGCGCGGCCTTTCAAGGCTTGTACGATGTATCTTCCTCACTAATTTATGGCCGTGTGGAGAACTTTTCGATGCCCCAGGTAGGATATGGCCAACATCAACGATTCGATTGAACAACTCACAGTTGCACTGCAACAGTTGACTGTCGAACTAGCTGAATGTCCCCATGCGGACGCGCCGAAGTTGCCTGAGAGCCTTCCCGCCAGCGAACTCAGCTTCTCCGAAGGTGTCGAGTCCTTCGTTCAGCGTAACCGCGAATACGCCGAGAAAACTCGCTCTGTGTCTGTCGGCAGCTATTGACATGCCCCATCCGCATGAATTTTCGCGAAGCCGTCGGGCGTCAGATTCGATGGGAGAACACGAGCCTATCAGATGGATTCTCCAACTTCCTCTTTGTTGACGAGCACTTCGGATCAAATCCCGTTCTTCGACGCATCTTTTCTCAAGCGCGCAAACACGACTACCAGTCTGTGTTGATTGAGGAGATTGTTGAATCAGAGTGCTCCCTTTTAGCTGAGGAAAACGAAGCACTCGCCACAAGACGTTCAGATTTTATTAAAGCGGAGGCGCACCGAGTCTCCTTCTTCCTTTCCGCGAAGGATCAGATACCGCGTCGAGAAGATTTTCTTGGCTATGCCGTCTTCAAGTGGGACCACTTCTCCAAAGAGAGCAAACCACGTGCTCGTGT
The DNA here is from genome assembly GCA_005777315.1 of Verrucomicrobiales bacterium. Taxonomy (GTDB): domain Bacteria; phylum Verrucomicrobiota; class Verrucomicrobiia; order Limisphaerales; family F1-12-MAGs170; genus F1-120-MAGs170. The sequence continues at coordinate 16,561 of SXMN01000122.1, read as the reverse complement.
TTTTGAGTCGGTGATGCGGCCCTGTCGAACGGAGGATCAGAATAATTTCATCCACTGCTCCCGTGACTACGAAGTAAACACGATGGCCGGGTGCTTTCCGGTCAAAGGGGTCCTTTATGCCAAGCAGAACAACCTGACGTTTGTATGCGCCCATGCAGCCTTACGCTCGGTGTTGGCTTGTGTCCTACCCGAAGGCGACATTTCCTATTCGCGTATGAACGCGCTGGCGGGAGTGGATCACAGGTCACGGCAAGTGGGGCCGGTCGGCGACAAGACCCACGGGCTTGGCCCTCTCGAACTGGAGCGGATCCTCGACGGCTTAGGAGTCCACTACGAGCGCCTCATCCACGAGCCTGCTCTCGTTGACCCTGCCACGGGCAAGCCGCTGACTTTGCCCACGGAGTACCAAAGAGAACTCTACGGTTACATTGAGTCTGGTTGCCCAACATTGATGGGATTTGAAGTGGACCCGAAGCCTGGAGAAACTGGCGACCCGGCGCGCCATGCCATCCCAGTCTTTGGCCACACTTTTAACGAGGACGCCTGGCTGCCGAACGCTCAACGACTTTATTTCGGCGGCGGCCAGACCTACTACCCAAGCGAGAACTGGTTGAGCAACTTCGTAATCCACGACGATAATTTCGGCCCTTATTTCTGCCTGCCACGCCACTTCGTCAAGAAGGACAGCTTCCGCATAATGTATGGAGTCAAGCCAGCGGCGACCACGTTTCGGGCAACTGAGGCTGAGGCTGTCGGCTTTAATCTTTGTCTCGCCATTGCCAGTTCCTACCCCAAACGCCATCAAGACTGGTATGACCGTTTCGCTGTCTTTGCGAGAGGAGAATGGCTTGTGCTCCGCACACTGTTGCTGAGGCGGGAAGAGTATCTGGCGCAACTGTACGAAGTGCGGGACCGCACTGGGGCAGCGCTCGAAGGCGAAATTCGGCAGCGACTCCGTGACGTATTGCCCGCTCATTTCTGGATGGTTGAGGCCAGTGCCCCCGAACTCTTCTCGACGACTCGTCGTAAATTCGGAGAAATTTTCGTTGCCGCAGACAAACCAGCCTCGCCCCTCAGTCCCGCGTTGTTTCTGGCTGCCCGCCTGCCTGGTTTGGTCCTGGTCAATCCCGGTACCGGCTCGCTGGAAGTCCGTCCCACCAAATTGCTCGGACACACTCCGCTGTTCACTCACCCGAAGAAGCTATAATCGTAGCGTGCTGTGTGTTCTGGTCGCGCTTCCGCTCTGCTGCCGAAACCGCGCGCCGCAATTTGTTTCAATTGATTTCAGAGTGTGGCCGTACGCTTGAACCCGGCGCGTGGAGTTCTGGCCGGAAGGACTTCAGCGGGGGCGGGCGATGGCGGTGGCAGGAGTGGCGCGGATGGTCACGTCCGCGCGAAGATGGCTCATGGAACTCGCGGACAAGGCTGTCCGCGCTCCGATGGCGGATGAGTGGACACACATTAAAAGAAAGAGGCTGAGGCGGTGGCTCGTTGACCGGATCGGCGTTGATCTCTGGCAAGACCGGTGTGAAGTCGGAGGGGAGTTCCGCAAAAGGAGGCTGCCACTTCCCGGCGGGATCGAGAGCGATTGTCACGGGCGTCACGATTGTCACAGAGGGGGAAACCAAAAATGAGGTCTTTCTTCTCTCTCAAAATGCGAGTTTTTCAAAAGGAGCCAGTGACAACCGTGGCAACCGTGACGACCGAACAGCGGAAAGGAGGTCGATTGTCACAAACGTCACGATTGTCACTGGGGCGGGTGGCTAAAGTCGTCTTTTGGCGTCCCGTTCGCGGAGGACGTTGCGGAGGCGGTCGGCTTCAGCACACGCTTGGTCAATATCAGAGAATTTTCCGATGGGAATGTAATCCAACTTGGAGTTTTCCCGGAAGGCGCGCCGGTTGGTCTTTAGTCCATCGGTTTCGCTTTCGACATGGAAAGCATTCTGCCGGGGCGACCAGCAAAGCCAGTGATTCTCGGATGGTGAGCTCATGTTGTTCCTTTCTCTTGTAGGTTTGGGTTACTCCGGTACGGGGTTTGTGATGTGCCGGAAGATTCGTGTCGCCTTGCCGCCTCGCGGCGGTGTGATGTCCTCACCAATGAGCAGGCCCTCTCGCTCCATGCGGTCTAGGAGCGCCCGGCAAGATTCGGATGATGGTTGGATGCGGGCACGGTGGAGATCGCGGGCTGTGATGAAATCCTGGCGCTTGCGCTGATGATTGGATTCGAGGAGTTCAAGCACGGCGGTTTCGACTTTTTCGGCAACAGCCCGGCGGCTCTTGGTGAGCAGGCTGAGTTGTTGATCCGCGAACCACTGCGCCAGGCGGACGGCGTTGTCGGCAGTTTCGAGGACAAGCGGATGGCGGTGGGCTTCCGCCCCGTGAAGACCGGCGTGAAGGACCAGAGCGAGGCGGGCTGCCTGTTCACACCAGCGGGAGGCATATTGGCTCACGTCGGACAAATCACCGGCTCTGCGGCGGTTGACAACATCGTTGAAGTAGCTCACGAGGCGTTCGCGGGCTTCTGGTGTTGCCTCGATACGGTGCGTGGTGAGAGTGCGGCTCATACTGATCAGAATTCTTCGTCAATTACTTCCTTTGTGGGCAAGGTCACTGGCTGGCGATAGGTCACGAGCAGGTCGCGAATGAGAGTGTCCCAGCGCGCACGGGTGGCGTCCGTGACACCGCGTTCTGAACCGTCAATGAGCTGGGGCTCCGCATGCGTGTGCGCCAGCAAGCAGCGAGCGAGGAAGCCTCCTTGCTGCAAGGTCACTTCGCCGAGCAACATATCGAGCACGTCTGGTTGCAGCGCCCACAGCAACGTCATGCAAGGGTTCGCCAGCCGGACGCCCTCGCGGCCCTGGCGATCCACCTTCACGTCATCACCGCTGAAGGCGCAGAGGTAAATGCCATCGTCGGCGAGTTTGTTGGCGGAGTACCGGCCAAGAATGTTATCCACCAGCTTCCGGGCATCGCTGGACGTGCTGAAAGTCGTTTCGTCGTTGCGATGCATGACCACGGCGGCCTTTTCGACGGTGGCATCCTGGATGGAGAGTTGAGGCTCGTGAAGTTGGGTTTTCAGCTCTTCTACTTTGGCGAGATGGAACTGCATCTGCCCTCGGCAACGGTCAATTTCCTGGGGGTCGAAAGCTCGGGCGAGCGATTTGTCCAGCTTCTTGCACTGCCCCTCGTGGTAACGCAAATCGGCCTGGAGCTGGGGCATCACTTCCAAAGGCCAACGCTCCTGCATGGCCCGCTCGAAGGCAAGGTACGGCTCGGCGACGAGCTTGTAGCATTCGGACTTTCCGGATCCGCTTTCGGCGGATAGGATGACGAACTGGTTGGCCGGTGTTGGAGCTTTACCCGGTCGCCAATCGAGTGCCAGACCTTTGCCGATGCTTGCGGCCACGAGCGCCAGAGCCATCGTACCCGGGAGAGCATCCGGAACCCGCAAGGTATCGGCAACAGAGCGGACTATGAGCGCTATTGCGCTGGGCAGGCAGGCAGTAGGGAATGGCGCGGGCACAGCGTCCGCATCATCTTCCGGCGGCAACGTGATGACTGGCTTTGAAACGTGACGTGGCGGCGCGGCGTGAAGATCAATGGGCGGGGTGTAGGGTCGGGCAGCGGCCAGCGCGGTTTGGAATTCTTCAGGCGTCAGTCCGGCCCGGAGCGCGTCGTTGAGGTCTTTGAAGTCTCCGGGTGTTGAAACGATTTGAACACTTTTGCACCCGCTGTGCACGGCAGCTTCACGAGTCCACTTTTGCGCGGGTGTCTCGGGCCGGTCGGTGCGTGTCGCGTCGTTCTGTGGAAATAGAAGTAGCATGGAGTCCGGTGAAAACAAGCCAGCGAGACGTTTGCCATTCTCCGCGCCCCGCGTGGCAACGGCGGCGATGCCAGGCAGGCCATCCGGCGATTTATGCCAGCCTGCGAGATCAAGCGCAGCCAGCATGTCGAACTGCGACTCGAAGGCCCAAACGGTTCTCGCGGTGCGTGCGTCTCCGATGATGTATGGCAGCCCTGGGCCTTTGGGTGTGTAGAACCAGAACACGCTTTCACTCCCGTCCGACAGACGCTTCACAGCACGGATATGAGCACGAACGACAACGTTGCCCGTGTCGTGAACGGGGAACGCAAGGCGATTTCTGACAACGCCGATGAGTCGGTGACTGTGAAGCCAGGCGACGAACTCCGGCGTGAGTGAACGCCACTTGGCGAAACGGGCAGCTTGGTCGGGCGCGAACTCGCGCACACATTGCGGCCAGTCGAAGGGCGGCTGAGAAATGTCAATTGATGATCGCACGACAGGCGTGTGAGATGCATTGGAGCACGACGGCGCGGCTGGCGCGGCCCCCTCGACTCCGGCGAGCTTGATAAATTCCCGACACGCCTCGGTGTTGCTGATGCCGCGCAGCTTGGCGATGTAGTCGGCTTCGTCTCCGCCACCACACCCGGCGTGACATTTCCAAGCCCATAAGCTGTCGGGTCGTTGATACGTGCTGAAGCTCGCGCTGGTGTCGTCATGCCAGGGACAGCGCGCGGATTTCTTTGCGTGGTCGCCGTGGCCGAGTTGCGCCATGAGTGCGGGCAAAGGCAGACGACGTTTCGCTTCGGCGAGCAAGTTGAGATCGTGATTCACTGGCGACCATCCTTCCCCTTGCGCACGGCATTAAGGTTGTCGAGGTGGGATGGTTGAGACTCCTTGTGTTGTGGCTTTCCGTCGGATTCGAGCCAGCGCACGAAGTCTGATTCGCGGCAAAAGATTTTTGCACCGACCTGCGACGTAGGAAGGCCTTTGCGTCGCCAGCGCAGGGCTGTGGTGCGAGAGATGGAATAGCGGTTGAGAAAGAAATCCAATGGCATGGGGCAATCCTTGGGGTCGTAGGCGTTCATGGTGTTCTCTCATTTTCCGTCAGCGTTGACTTTGTAATTTCGGCTCAAGTGCTCCAGGGCCTCGCGCCAGGGTATGAGAACCACTTTTCCGATACGGAGGTACGGAATCCGTTTGTCGTGAATCCAGTTGTCCAGGCACCGGGGACTGATTCCCGCCCGCTTGGCGAAGCGAGGTTTGCGGTCGAGGTCAGGTTCTGGCGACTGGTGGAGACCTGTGCCAGAGTCGGGTCGAGTCTGATCTATTTCGTGTTTCATTCATCATTGCTCGGTTGCCGCTGGTTTCTGTGCGGCTTCTTGCGCGATGAATGAGTAGTCCTTTTCGGCGGCTCGGTATTCGTGCGGACAAATTATTTCATTCCGCACTTGCGGACGTACCGTTTTCCGTGGGCTCGGTGATCTGGGGGTGAGAGAAGCTTCCCGATGTCGAACGATGGATAGATTAGTTTCACCAGTGAGTCCATGTAGCTGCACCCGCGATAGAAATAGGCAGACCGCCCACTTGAAGTGCCGACTTCCGTTTGCTGAGTCAACCAAGCCACCCAATCAGAATCCTTGCCGAGAACGTCGCCTTCGTTCAACAACTCTCCCCTGAGCACGTCTCCGAAAACATCATTCCCCTTCTTCAATTCGTTACTCAGCCACGTGCCCACGTCGTTGGCCGCACCCTTCGTGAGAATTGTCCTGGGTATTGCGAAGACGCGGTAATGCCGAGAGAGTTTGTCGAGCGATAGAGCTTTCGCCAGTTCTTCGACGGTTATGTTCTCGCCTTGACCTTGCTTGCGGAAGTCGGTGAGCCGCCAACCTTGGAAGAATGTTGTCTCGTGCGGGTGCGGAGAGTCGATCCGTGTCTTGGTAATAGGGTTTGTGGGCCGCGAGTCGTATCGAGAGCGCCAAAGAAACTGATACTGTCTGCGGAACTCTGCTGGCGCTTGACTCCAATTGCGAGCGAGTGTGAACGGCCAGGCATATAGCCGCCATTCTTCGATGGGGTTTACGCGGTCTTGAAGACGCTGGCAACGACTGGTAGCCCAATGAACCTCCGGTCCCCGGCGTATCAAGCGTCCGGCTGCGTTCGCTCGGCTATTATTTTTCCACCAGCGCCAGTGGGTTCCGTCTTTGAGGTCTGGCGTGGTTCCTTCACCCACTCGGAGCAAGCGAGGGCTGAAGAAACGACGCTCCTTCCATCTGGTGCCACGAGGCAGGGCCTCAATACGGACGTGAAAAAGAGGTTCAGGCACGAGCCATTGCAGAGCTATGCCAGCGAAGGAGTGCCGTTCAAAAACCTTTCTCACGAGTAGGCATGATTTGTCCCAAGCAGGTCCATGCCATTTTCCCTTTTTGCGTCCTTCCTGCTCCCGACGATCCAGTTCCAACAAGCGCCCCACCTCGTCCTTGAATGCTTTGTTGCGGCGAAGCAACTCCCAAATCTTGGAGGGGATTTGTTCGTCATCCGGCAGGTTGTACGGGTTGAATGAGTGTTTGGCCGGCTGAACCATTCCCGCTCCCTTACTACGGTGATCGTCTTGCTCGGATGCGGAAGAATCGTTTCTGTGTTGAGGTGCCATAGGTGCCGGGGTTCGCGGTTGTCCAGGTGATGAGATCGGTGCTGGATTCGAGAACAATCTCCACCGGGCCAGCATTGTCATCCGGGATGACCACGGTGCTGCTGGGTGCCACGACATCCTCTGGTTTAGTGGTTACAGATTACAGCGTTGGGATTACTTCCGGTCCTGACGTACACAGCCATCGTGGCTGGACCTGCCACGACTGGAAGTTCGCCATCCTTGTATGTAAAGGAAGTGGTTCCTACAGTTACCTCTAGTCCAGCAAAGTCTGAGTAGAAGGTCTTTGAGTGCAACACGCGCGCTATCTCGTTTGATTTGATCGTGATGGTCTCCGAACGTGCGCTCTTGGCACTTGCCGCCGCCGTAATCGTTTGCACTTCGCCCGCTAACGAAGCGCAGGCGGCTTGAAACGTTACTCCGAGCAGAAGCTGAAGCGTTATCGTTTTCATAGGATCAAGGAGTCTGAAGGAACGGCAGGAAAGATTTCCACCTCACGCCACGGCCAGCACCTTGACTTCTTTTTCGAGGCGCTTGGCGAGCCGCTCCTGTTCCTGTTCCAGGTCGTAGTGCGATTGCAGGTTCAGCCAGAACTGCGGGGCCATGCTGAAAAAGCGTCCCAGGCGCAGTGCGGTGTCCGCAGTAATGGCACGCTGGCCGTTGACGATCTCGTTGATCCGGCGCGGCGGAACGCCAATGTCTTTGGCGAGGCGGTATTGAGTAAGGCCCTTCGGCTTGAGGAATTCTTCGTCGAGAATCTCGCCGGGTGTGATGTTGCTCAACTGTTTGCTTTTCATGTTCAGTGATAGTCCACGATCTCCACGTCGGAAGTGTTGCCGTCGTGCCAGCGGAAACAAATCCGCCATTGGTCGTTGACGCGGATGCTGTGTTGTCCCTTCCGGGCGCCTTTCAGGGCTTCGAGTCGGTTGCCTGGCGGCACGGCCAGTTGACCCAATTGCGTGACGGCGTGTAGCAACAGGAGCTTGCGCCGGGCACGGCGCTGAAGATCGTGCGGGAACTGGCGGGACAACTCCGCCCGGAAGACCCGCCCCGTTTCGGCGCACGCGAAACTCTGAATCACTTACGCATGATAACGCTGCGCGTTAATGTGTCAACGTGCGTAAAGATGCGCGAGTCAGCGCAAGATCATGTCCGCCGGGCGGGTTAGAGGCGGACTCTGGCTCAGACCAGACCATCGATGGTCCGGGGCTCAAAGCGATGACGGGACGTAAGGATGGTCATTGCGCCGCCGCGATGGAGATGACGTTCCCGGCAGGCTCGGAGGGGAGGACTGAGAACCACTGACGGCCTTCGGTTTCCGACGCCAGCGCCCGGTAGCTCCGGAAGATGATGTTCGGTGAGTTTCCACATTCGAGAGCAACGGCTGGAACATCTTTCAAAGTGGCGACGCGGTAACTGATGTAGGAATGACGCAGACCGTTGCGGACCCATTTCACGCCGGCCCGGCGTGCCGCGCGCTCGAAGCGGTCGCCCAGCGCATTGCCTAGTGGGTCGTCGGCACAAGGGTTTACCGGACCGAAAGGTCGGGACGCAGGGGCCAGCCATGCCAGCAGATTGTCACTGATCGGAGCCAGACGCCGGGCGGCAGTCTTGGCGATCTCGTCACCGACGACAATGACGCGATCCTCCGCCTTGTCTGACGCAAGCCTGATTTCCCGCCAGTCCAGCCGGGCCACTTCCGCCAGGCGCAACCCGGCAAATACCGCGATGGCAAGCGCAGGACGAATTTGCTGGTCCGCAGCAGCCAGCATGGCCGCGATTTCCTGGCTGCTGTAAATGCCGATCCGCGCAGCCTTCTTCTTGGGAGCGGAAACTTCGGCTACTTCCAAGGCGAGTTCGGCGGACACGTACTTCCGCCGGCGGGCGAAGTTGAAAAGACTGGAGATCATGCGGAGCATGTTCTCCTTGCTCCGCGCTGCGGCGGGTTTGCGGGTATGGTCGTTCTGAAGGGTTGTGATGAATTCCTGCACCAGCGGCGCTGTGACGCTGGTTATGGGCATCGCAAATGCACGGGCGAACCGGTTGAGCCGAACCCCCAGGTCACGCAAATGGACGGCTGAGCATTCCGCGCACTGTCTGTCCGCGATGAACTCAGCCACAACTTGTTCGACAGTCCTTTTCGGGGCGTTCTCCTGGTGGCGTTTGGCGAAATAATCCACCACTTCCCAAAGCGAGGTGTTGGCGGGAAGACGCTTCAACGCGGCAACCAGGTTGTCCGCAGCGGTGGACACCGATAGATTGAAGGGCTTGAGTGTCTCCCGTGCTTTGTGCAACTCGGCAACGTCCGCGTTCTTCAGGCTCGCAACATCGGTCTGGCCATTTGCCAGCCGTGTCGCGGTCAGTTCGGCATGAATCCTTGCCTCCTGCAACTCGGAGAAATTCCTGCGAATTCTTTGGCCGTTGAGGTCCCGATAAACGACCGACCATCGATCATACGACTGGCCTGCGGCCTTGGTCTGCCCCCGATAAATCATCACCTTGACGTTACCGCAGCGAACCGGGAAGGGCTTGCGAGATTTAGAGGAGAGAGTGGGAACTGGAGGGCAGACAGGCACTTCCATGCTGAAAGTTGTCTCCAAACTGTCTCCAAATGTCAACCGAACCTACGTAAGTGATTGCAACTGTTGGTGCCGACGGAGGGGGTCGAACCCACACACTCGTAAGAGTACCAGATTTTGAGTCTAGCGCGTCTGCCAATTCCGCCACGTCGGCCACCAGAGGGACGCAATATAATTTTGCGCGAATCGAAGTAAACTAGATTTATCCGCCTCACTCAACTTCAAGCGACTTGGGTCGGCCAATGATCATCGACGCAAGAACCGCCTGTTTGATGGAAGCCGGATGACGGAGTTGCTTCAGCACCATCGTGAGGTTGGGTGGAGAAGCCGAAGTCCAGGCAACCGGAGCTGCCTGACGCGGATGCATCCCATGTGGGTCAACTGCAGCCATTCGCGCACTGATGGTTTCCGAAAGGGATTCCGCCCGCAGGTGTGCTTGCGCGGCTTGAGGCAACCGTCCCATCTCTCTTGCCGCGGGTTCTTCGCTCTCGGTGTAATCCACCTTTCGAGCTACCGGGACTGGAACCGGAGTCGGCGTGATTTTGGGCGGGGGTTTGGTTTCGATGACGACCGGTCTGGGAGGCTCGCTGGCAATGGGTGGTTCGCCTCCCAGCAGTCGGCGAAGTTCCTCATCCAGGTCAAACACCGGCCTTTTAGGCGCGTCCGGTGGAGCGGCCCGGCGTGCTCCTTGCGGGGGAGCTGGAGGCGCAGCTTCGTTCTCAAAGGGCTTTTCGAGTTCGCCTTGCCGGCGCTTTTGGAGCCAGTTTGAGAGACCAGAGATGGCTATCACCACCACCGCGATGAGGAGTTGCTCGATGCTCATGGGTAATGGAGTCGCGTGCGCCTGCGGGCTGGCTATGCTTTGGGCGCGGATGAAGATCCCGCACCGCCGCTGATGGATTCACGCATTGAGGTGTCCGCTTGCATGTTCTTCATGCGGTAATAGTCCATCACGCCAAGATTGCCGCTCCGAAAGGCCTCCGACATTGCGAGTGGAACCTGCGCCTCAGCCTCGACAACCCGTGCTCGCATCTCCTGAACACGTGCCACCATCTCCTGTTCGAGCGCGACAGCTGCGGCGCGACGGACTTCGGCCTGTGCCTGCGCGATGAGTTTGTTGGCTTCGGCCTGCTCGGCTTGCAGTTTGGCGCCGACGTTTTCACCCACATCCACGTCCGCGATGTCGATGGAGAGGATTTCAAAAGCCGTGTTGCTGTCCAGCGCCTTGTCGAGAACCGTTTTTGAAATCCGGTCGGGATTCTCCAGCACATCCTTGTAGCTGCTGGCCGAGCCAATCGTGGAAACGATGCCTTCACCCACGCGGGCAATGATCGTCTCCTCGGTCGCGCCGCCGACAAAACGTTCAAGATTTGTGCGCACGGTGACGCGGGCGCGGGCACGGATTACGATGCCGTCCTTTGCCACCGCATCAATGGTCGATTTTCCGGAAGCTGGATTGGGGCAGTCGATCACCTTGGGATTCACCGAAGTCTTGACTGCTTCCAGCACCGTCTTGCCGGTGCCCTTGGTCGCCAGGTCGATGGCGCACGCACGGTCGAAGTCCAGGTGGATGCCAGCCTTGCGCGCGGCGATGAGCGCAAGCACGACCATCTCAACTCCGCCACCAGCGAGGTAATGTGTGGACAAATCGTCAATGGTCACGTCAAGACCAGACTTCACCGCGGTGATGCGGCTATCGACAATCAAGCCAACCGGCACCTTCCGCAGCCGCAGTGCGATCAGCTCGGTGAAGGTGACGCGTGCGCCGGAGAAGAGTGCGCGGATCCACACGCTGAAGAAGTTGATGACCACCACAAAGGCGATGAAGCCGACCAGCAACATCACCGTCAACGCGACTAGGGCAAGTCCGCTGACCTCTCTTCCAAGGATATTTATGGCTAACATTGTCATGGGTCTTTGTGAGTTTGGATGTAAACGATTTTGATTTCGGCAGGTAGTGAAGCGTGAAAGGTCCGTCGAGTCAAATGGCGCGGACGACGACTCTGAATCCCTCCAGGGCGATGACCTTGATGGACCGGCCTTTTTCGATCAGCCCACTTTCCGCGACGACATCCACTCTGTGGCCGTTGATCAACGCCATGCCAGAAGGGCGCAGGTTGGTCTGAGCTATGCCGGTTTGGTGCAGCAATTCAGGGTGTTCGGCACCGATGCCTCCGATCTGGCGATCAGACATGAACCGCCGGGCGATCCGGCTGGTCGGGAAGACTTTGACATAGGCCAATGCCATCGCCAGCAACAAGGCGCTGACTGCTATCAGGATCCAGGTGCCTGTGGTTGCGCCAAACCGGCTGAAACCGACGACGATTCCCGCGATGAGACACAACAAACCAAGTATGCCAGCGATGAGCCCCGGAAGGATTGTTTCGAGGAACAGAAGTATGGCTCCGGTTAAAATGAGGCCGATGACTGTTTCCATGTGGGGGACTCTATATTTCTTTTTGATCTAACGCAAAGCCCGATCCGGGGCTGGATTCGGCTGGGGTGAGTGTTCTCATGCGGGCGCTCGTCAATCCGTGTCGGCACGTGGAACGAGAGGACGCCGCTTCGCCTGTTGAATGGCCTGGCGCTCGTGAAGTGCTTCGATCCGGGCCGATTCCGCAACATCGGGGTCCGCCGCGCTGCGGGTAAGTCGTTCAATCTGTCGATCAAAATACTGATTTCGCAACCAGAGCACCACATCCTGGAGTTGCTGGGACGGGTTGGGGATCGGGCGGGCTTCAGCAAGCGCCTCTGTCAACAGGGCGCGTGTGGCATCATCGTCGTCCTCATCGAGTATTGCTGCGGATGACGATGCGCCGCCGTCGTGTGACGACTTGAAACGCCGCACAACGATCTCGCGGACTTTGGGATGAGCAATCCACTCGGGATGCAGATGAGAAGAGGCCCATTCAACCAGTTCGTCATTCAGAAGCAGAATCTTCATCAGCCAGTACTCTCGTTGGGATGGCCTTACGACAGGCTGGATCTCAGGTTCCATCTCGGCTTCTTCTCTGGTCGGATGCGGGGGCTTGCCCGGCTGCTTCCTGAACTCGGCGCGGACGGCGTCCGCCGACACCGCAAGCCGCGTCGCCGTCTTCTGTGCGTACTTGTCGAGCAGAACAACGTTTGCTGTCTTGTGCAATGCCTCGCTCATCAAGCGAAGCACTGCGAGCTGGCCTTTGTCTGAACGAATGTCGTTCGTCGCGCAAAGCCGGTTAAGGTAATAATCAAAGAACCCCTCGGCACCGGCAATCAACCTTGAGAAACCTTCGCCGCCAAATTCCTTGATGAAACTGTCCGGATCGTGTGGTGCAGGCACGGTTGCGACACGGATGGCCAGTCCGGAACTGAGAAGGCTGTCGAGGACGCGAACCGCCGCCTCCTGACCCGCGTTGTCGGAATCGAAGCAGAGCACGACTTCATCCACGTATCGCTTGAGGATGCGCGCGTGATCGGAGGTGAAGGCAGTTCCCTGGGGAGCCACAACGTTTTTGATCCCGGCCATGTAGCACGCGATCAAATCGAGCTGGCCTTCGCAGATGATCGCGAAGCCGGCGTCAAGAATGGCGCGCTTGGACTTGTCGAGGCCGAAGAAAACTTTGCTCTTCCGGAAGATTTCAGTTTCCGGGGAATTGACGTACTTGGCCGTCTTCTCGTCTCCCGAGAGCACTCGTCCGCTGAACGCAATCACGCGGCCTTGCTCATCGCAGATGGGAAACATCAGACGCCCTCGGAAACGATCATAGTAACCGCCATTTTCCTTCTTGATGATGAGGCCCGCCTTTTCGACCGCGTCAAGGTCATACCCTTTCGACTTCGCCCAATTGACTGTGTCATCCCACAGCTCCGGCGCGGAGCCAATCTGGAACAACTTCACCGCCTCTCCGGAGACCCCGCGCCTGGCCAGATAGGCGCGGGCAATCTCCCCGGAAGCTTCATTATTGAGGGCGGAATTCCAACGTTGAGTAATCTCCTCGTGAATCTTCAGCAGCGTGTCCTTGAGGAAGCGGCCTTCCGGCGCGCCGGATGACTGATCGAGCTCCAATGGAATCTTCGCCCGATCGGCGAGACGCTGGACTGCTTCGATGAAGGACAGATTTTCATACTCCCGGATGAAAGTGAAAACGTCTCCGCCCTTGTGGCATCCGAAGCAGTGAAAGATCTGCTTGTGAGGATTGACGTTGAAGCTGGGGCTCTTCTCTTTGTGAAACGGGCAAAGAGCGACGAAGTTCGCGCCGGCCCGTTTCAATGGGAGCGCGGCCCCGATGACATCGGTGATGTCGTTCGCGGCGCGGATCTGTTCCAGAGCGGCGGGTGAGATGAAGCCAGCCATGCAGCAATGCTGCGCGGACTATCTGGTTGAACCGAAAGATTCGTCAAGTTCTCGCTGGCGTCGTGATTTGATGCCCTCTTTGGAGTTAAGCATTTTGTCAGCAGGCGTTGGCTCGATCAATTGTGCGCTAAGGTGTTTGCGGATGAACGGGCCTGAGACCGATCGCTTGAAGACGTCATATTGCATTGAGCCGAAGGTGGGAAACTTGATGTCACCGAAATTGTCCTGTTGAACCTTGGCGGTCGCAGCAAGCTGTTCGGATGTGATGAGCCTGGCGTTCAGAACGGCGAGAACCACCACAAGCACCGCCGCGTAGCGAACCATTCCCGCCATGATTCCAAGATAGTACTCGGAATTGCCGAAGAGATCGCTGGCCATCAACTTCTCGCCGATCAGCCCCCGAATCCACGTGAAGAGGAACTTGATCACAATCACGAGCGCGAGGTAAGCCGTGATGTTCGCTGCCAGGAGAGAAAGGTTCAAGTAACCGGCAATCGACCTGCCAATAGGAGCGTAGTATAGCGATCCAATCACGACAATGACCAGCCACTGGAGCATGACGATCATCTCCGAGGACATCCCACGCTGTCGCCCTCGAAACGCACCCACCGCGAGGACAACCAGCAAGACCACATCAAACCAATTAACAGGCATATTTTGAGTCGCCGGTTGCACCTGCTCGAAATGGATCGAGTGGCAGTGAGAAGCCAGCGCCCCAGCAAGGAGAGCAGGGGGTATGCCCGAAAACTACCGGGAAGTATTTGCCACGAGCCACTGACGGATCGCTCCGGCCTGGGGATGCTGGGGTTCAAACTCCAGCAGTTGGCGGAAATGCCTCGCGGCTGCAAGTGGCTGTTGCAGTTGTTCAGCATACAACTTCCCCATGGAGAGCCGGGCATTTGCGTCCTTGGGGTTGTCCTGCAGTACTTTTTCGAGTTCGGCGACCGCATCCAGAGGATAGCCGGCGCGCTCAAGCGACAAGGCAAGGTTGAATCGAGCTCCGTGTGAAGATGGATTTATGGACAGCGCTGTCTCATACGCGGACAGCGAGGCTGGCCAGTCCTTCATTTCGTAGGACACGAGTCCCACGTTGTAATGAGCCTCATAGAATCCAGGATCAAGCAGCGCCGCCTCGCGATAAGCGGTCAGCGACGCACTCAGTTGACGCTCGGCATACGCCTTCAATCCGCGCTCAAGCGCCTGACGGGCGAGAGGCCGGTCTCCCGCAGTTGGTGACGCCGGTGAAAGGTAGTTGTAACGCGGGATCTGAGCCCGTGCTGGAGGAGCATCCATTACGGCAGGAGCAGGCGCGGCTACAACACGCTCTGGAGCCACAGCCAGGTTCTTTGCTATGACGAGGGTGGACGAATTGGTTGGCGTGCCTGGTCGCGCGACCCGCTGAGTCCCGTCCAGTGGCGTTGCGAGCGCGGAGGGCCTGGGCTTTGCCCTGAACCAATTGGCTGGGTTGATTCGTTCGGCGAAGGTGCGTTTCTCTTCGGCCGGTGGTTCTCCAGCATTGGGGAGCGGCAACGTGGCAGGAGGAGTGATCTTCGTCAGGTCCGGCACCTCCGGCGGCGAGGGTTTCACTTCTTCTGCGACCGGCTTGGACGCCGCTGTCGCCGGTAAATTTCGATCGACTGCTGGTTGCGGCAATAACTCGTCAGCGATCACAACCTCCCGAGTCGGCAATGCAAGGTTGCCATTCTGAGGCGGGCTCGAAGTCTGAAGCGGAGCCCGGTCGCCAACGGTTGCCGCTGGCCGTTGACTGGAACTGGAAGATGGTGGTGTCGCTGCCGCTGACGCGGGACTGGCCGGAGAGGCGGCGATAGCAGGTTCATTTTTCACCCGGACATTCGTCGTTCCGCCAGGAGTCTGTGCAATCACGTTCCTCGGGACCGAAGCCGTGGAGGAATTTGTCGGGAGTGTGACCGGTGAGTTGGTGGCTTCAAGCGCCTTTGAAAGTTGCGCCAGCGCGGCCGCCACTTGATTGGACGCGGCGCGCTGGGCTGCCATCTCCGCTTCGATCCCATCCGTCAGGTTTTTTACTCCGGCAGCCAGCGGCGAAGTTCGGTTGTTTGCGAGCCAGCCTTTGTAGCGCTGCAACGATCCAGGGCGGTCATAGGAATACGAAACTGTCGCAAGATTGAGCAGAGCCGGGCCGTAGTCCGGCTGTCGTTGCAAGGCGTTTGAGAAAAGTGTCACCGCGTCGCGCAGCCGCCGGCGCTGCACCTGGATGAGCCCCAGGCCATTCAGCGCTTCGGGCAGCGCTGGCCGAAGGCTCAACACATTTTGAAAACTTCGTTCCGCGGCCTCCAACTGTCTGGATCGCAACTGCGCGGTCGCCAGCTTCAGCCAGCCTTCGGCTGAATTGCGCTGCAAGACTGTAAAGGTCGTGAGCGATGACACCGCGGCCGGTAGGTTGTTTTGTTCGAGTGCCAGGGTGCCGATATTGAAGTGGACCGCCGTGAGATTGGGATTGCGTTGCAGTGCCTGTTGATAAGCCAGCAAGGCTTCCCCAGGTTGACCAGCGGCGTGGTAAGCCAGCCCAAGATAATTACATGCCTGTGCGTTATCGGGAATCAATCGCACCGCCAGCCTGAGTGCGTCCACCGCTTCTGAAAACTTGCCTTCACCAATCAGACGTTCACCTGTCAGAAGTGCTTTTGGACCGGATGGCGCGCAGCCAGCCGCCAAAAGCATCACGTAAGAAACCAGCGCGAGTCGTGAGCGCCAGGAGTCCCGGATTCGAGAAGTGAACATTGCTGCTGGTGGTACCACTCGCGGGAGGGCGCGTCAAGGAAGGCGGCTTTATTCGAACGCCCTGGCCACGCTCCACCGTTGCCGGAGTTCCGAAAACAGGCTTATGAAGTTTATCGGAACCGCTTCTGCATGGTGCGAAAGTGCTATCGCGCTCCCGGTGAAACACGCTTTACTTGAGAGCAAACGGCGGTGGGGGATCCGGTCAAGCCAGGAGGCCTCCAAGCGAACCTGAAACGTGACAATTCAAACCGACTCCAAGCCAGTCACCGCAAGCCAGCACACTGGGCGCGAACAGCTCTTTCGCGTGCGCGGTCTGACGAAGACCTACGGGGTTGGAGATGCTGCGGTTCACGCCCTGGCAGGCGTGGATCTTGATCTTTATACGGGCGAGTTCATCGTCCTGCTCGGACCTTCCGGCAGTGGCAAGACGACGTTGC
>SXMN01000121.1 GCA_005777315.1 Verrucomicrobiales bacterium | reverse complement strand
CAGCTACTTCGATTACTACCAGCCCGAGGCCTACATCCCGCGCACCGACACGTTTGTGGAGAAGGATTCGAGCATCAACGAGGAGATCGAGCGGCTGCGTCTTTCCACGATGAGTTCGCTCTTCTCGCGGCGTGATGTGATCGTGGTGGCAAGCGTCTCGTGCATTTACGGCATCGGCAGCAAGGAGGATTACGCGGCGCTGATCATCCCGCTGCGTGTCGGCCAGCAGATCACTCGCGAACAATTCCTCAGCCAGCTCATTGATCTCCAATACAACCGCAACGACATCGCCTTCGAGCGCGGTCAGTTTCGCGTGCGCGGCGACACCGTCGAGATGCGGCCCTCGCAAACCGAGGATGGTCTGCGCTTCGAATTCTTCGGGGAAGAGATCGAGCGGATCACGCGGTTCGACCCGCTGACTGGCGAAAAGATCGAAATACTCCAGGTCGTCACGATCTTCCCTAGCAAGCAATTCGCGACGCCGATGGACAAAATCAAGCGCGCCACGTTGAGCATTCGCGAGGAATTGGGGGACCGCATTGCCGAGTTCGAGAAGGAGGGGAAACTTCTGGAGGCGCAGCGCATCAAGATGCGCACCGAATATGATCTGGAAATGCTCCTCGAAATGGGCTTCTGCTCAGGCATCGAGAATTATTCGCGCCATTTGAGCGGACGCCCGCCCGGCTCCCGGCCTTACACCTTGTTTGATTTTTTCCCAGAGGATTACCTGCTGATCATAGATGAGTCGCACGCGACAGTGCCGCAAATTGGTGGCATGCATGCTGGAGATCGCTCGCGAAAATCGGTGCTGGTCAATTACGGCTTCCGGCTTCCAAGTGCGCTCGACAACCGCCCATTGACCTTCGATGAGTTCCAGGCCTGGCAAAAGCAAACGATCTATGTCAGCGCCACGCCCAGTCCGCAGGAACTCGCCTGGTCCAAGGACCATGTGGCCGAACAGATCGTCCGTCCCACCGGATTGATTGATCCCGAGATCGTTGTCCGTCCGCTGAAAGGCCAGATTGACGATCTCATCAACGAGGCCCGCCAGCGGGCGGATCAAAAGGAACGCGTGCTTGTCACGACGTTGACCAAGCGCACGGCGGAGGAATTGACGGATTATCTCCGCGACATCGGTGTAAGTGTTCGTTACCTGCACAGCGAGATCGACGCCATCGAGCGTGTGGAGATCCTGCGCGCCTTGCGCCGAGGCGAGTTCGATGTGCTCGTTGGCATCAACCTGCTGCGTGAGGGACTGGACCTTCCAGAAGTGTCGCTGGTCGCGATTCTGGATGCCGACAAGGAGGGTTATTTGCGCAGCGCCACAAGCCTCATCCAGACCGCCGGTCGCGCGGCGCGTCATTTGCACGGAAAGGTGATCCTCTACGCCGACGTGATGACGCAGAGCATTCAGAAATTTCTCGCCACGTCTGAATATCGCCGGAAGAAGCAGCTTGCTTACAACGCCGAGCACGGCATCACGCCGCGCAGTGTCAGCCGGGCCCTTGAAGACAGCCTCTCCAGCACCCAGGGCCAGCGCGACCGTGCCACCGCGATGCTCAATGAAACCGTGAAAGATTTCGATGTCACCGAGACCCTGCGCGAGCTGGAGCAGGAGATGCTCGAATCCGCGAACAACCTTGAGTTTGAGAAGGCCGCGCTCCTTCGCGATCAGGTGCGCGAGCTGAAGAGACAATTCGGCGACGGCAAGTCCGGGCCTGCTGCAGGCGGCACCGATCCGCAAGTCAACTACACCAAACCCAAAGACCGCGACCGCAAGAAACGCGGCGGACGTCCGACAGTCCGCGTGTGAGCATCCCGGGAATTTACTGAGGAGACCATGAGCTCTGCCATGAACTTTCTTGAATTGAAGATTCCACCAGGTCTTCTGGGCCTGATTACGGCCCTCGGCATGTGGGTGATTTCTTGGGCCACACCGACCTTTGGTTTCACTCTGCCTGGACGGTTCTTTATATCGGCCCATCTGGTTCTCCTTGGCGCGGCCATAAGCATCCCAGCGATCGTCTCCTTCAGACGGGCGAAAACCACGGTCAATCCCACAACGCCCGAGGCCGCCTCATCACTGGTTGTTTCGGGCATCTACAAATTCACAAGGAATCCGATGTATCTGGGGATGCTGCTGGTGCTCACCGCGTGGACGGTGTACCTGGCAAACTCGCTGGCGTTCGTCCTGATCCCTGCGTTCGTGCTTTATATGAACCGATTCCAAATACGCCCCGAAGAAAGGGCGCTTGAGTCTCTTTTTGTGCGCGAATTTTCGGCTTACAAAAACCGAGTGCGAAGGTGGCTCTAAGCCCGGTGTTAATCCGCGTTTGGGTAGGAACCCAGAACCTTGACGAAGCTGCAGCGCTCTTCGAGCTTCCGGATGGCTCGCGCCACCGGTCGATCTTCGGCATGGCCATCCACATCGACAAAGAAGAAGTATTCCCACGCTTTGCGTTTGCTCGGGCGGGATTCAATCTTCGTCATGTTCAGCCGGTTCTGGCGAATGGGCGCAAGGGAGTGATGAAGCGCGCCCACCTTGTGGGGGATGCTAAACATGAGGCTGGTGCGGTCGCGGCCGGTGGGCGGGCTGCTCTGGCGTCCGAGCACGAGGAAGCGGGTGACGTTGATCGCGTTGTCCTGGATGCTCTTCTCGATGATCTTCAGGCCGTAACGTTCTGCGGCGAGTGTTCCAGCTATGGCGGCGGCGCTCCTGTCCCTGGCGGCGAGTTCGGCAGAGCGCGCGTTGGATGAGCTTTCTATGATTTCGACATTGGGAAGGTGCTTTTGAATCCAGCCGCGGCACTGGGCCAACGATTGCGGGTGGACGTACAGCTTGCGAATGGAACTCTTCTGCCCTTTTCCGAGCAAGCATTGCTGAATCGGCAGGACAATCTGGGCAACGATCTTGAGATCGCTGTCCACAAACATGTCCAGAGTGTGGGTGACCATCCCTTCGGTTGAATTCTCCACCGGCACGACGCCGTAATCCGCCCGGCTTTTGCTGACCTCGTTGAAGACGTCGGAGATGGTTTTTTGCGGAGTGTACTTGAGGCTGGAACCGAACTTCCGGATCGCCGCTTGATGGGTAAATGTCGCTTCCGGTCCGAAGTAGGCGATCACCATTGTCTTTTCCAGTGACAACGCGCTGGACATGATCTCACGGTAAATGGCGCGTAACGACTCCTGAGTGATGGGACCGTCGTTCAGTCTGCAAATGCGATCGAGGACGGCGAGTTCCCGGTGCGGAGCATAAATCTCGTGGCCGGACTTGATCTTGATCTCGCCGATCTCAAGCACATGACGGGTGCGCTCGTTCAAGAGTTCAACGATGCGGGCGTCGAGCTTGTCGATGGCCTGCCGATGTTTGGAGAGACTCATACTGAGGACGGATCTTCCGATGGGGTCGCCGGCTTGCTCTCGGTGGATTCTTCGATAACCGCTGCCGGAGGAGCGGTTGCCAGGCCCTCGGGAGGTTTGGAACCTTCAGCTCCGGCCGTGGCCGGTGCTTCGGGATCTGTCGTGAGCAGCGTCTCCGGCTTTTGCACGACGATGCGGCGGAGCTCATCGGCGGCTGGAAGCTGATCGAGATCACGAAGACCAAAATACTCGAGGAAGACGGAGGTGGTGCCGTAAGTGATGGGACGGCCGACCACTTCCGCGCGACCCACCTGCTCGATCAATCCTCGTTCGACCAGCGTTGCCACAACTCCATCAACAGCCACGCCACGGACCTGCTCGATCTCGGCGCGGGTGATTGGCTGGCGATAGGCGATGATCGCTATGGTTTCCAGTGCCGGCTGGCTGAGCCGTGTCGGACGGTTTTTTGCGCCCACCAAGGTCTTGAGCCACGGCGCGTATTCAGGCTGGCTGGCAAATTGCCACGCTCCCGCTACGCACATCAAACGATGGCTCCGGCCGAGAGCGCCGTATTCCTTTTCCAGTTCCTCCAATACGACAACAATTTCCGCCTCCTTGGTGCCCTTTAGTGAACGGGCGACTTCATCATCACTCGTGGCTGCCGTGGTGCGGAGCAACTCGCGCAGTTCAGACGGCTGGAGGGGGCGTTGCGAGTTGAAGAGCAGTGCTTCGAGGATGAGCTTCAATTCCATGGTGCGGTGGCGACGCGATCAGATTCTTGGAACGGGAGCGGATTCAGGCTCCGGTTCATCAGGTCCGGCAGCGGCTGGCCGTTCAAAATTTCCCTCCGCAAGCGTTGGAGCCGGTGGAGCCAGCCGTTGCGAAAGCTCGATCTTGCTGAAAGGCTCGGTCTGGGAGACATCCAGTTGTTTCAGGCGGATCAATTCAAGCACGGCAAGGAACGTGACCACCACCTCCAGCCGGCTGGTGGCGCTGGCGAACAATTCAGAAAAGGACACGCGCGTCCGATCACGGATCAGCGTCACGAGGAACTCGATCTTCTCGCTGACGGTCCATTTGTCCTCGAAGACGTCGCGGGTATCCGTACGTTCGACATGACGTTTGAGGATCTGGCTGACGGCATTGATCAGGTCAAACAGGGAGACTTCGGGCCGGCCAGGAGGCGCTTCAAAATCGAGTTTTGCCGGCAGGCGATTGAAGATGTTTTCCTGGATGGCTTCGCGTTCCTGAAGCTTGCCGGCCGCATCCTTGAATTTCTTGTACTCGACGAGCTGGCGGATCAATTCCCAGCGCGGGTCTGTCCCATCATCCTCTTCGCCTTCGACTATCGCCTGTTGATCCACCGGCAGCAGCTCGCGGCTCTTGATGTACATCAGCGTCGAGGCCATCACGAGGAACTCACCAGCCACATCCAGATCAAGCTGCCGCATCATCTCGATGTACGTGATGAATTGCGTCGCAATTTTTGTGAGGTTGACTTCGTAGATGTCCACTTCCTCCTTCTTCACGAGGTAGAGAAGGAGGTCCAAAGGCCCCTCGAAAACGCCCAGTTGAAATTTCGATTCGGTCATTCAGCGCACCTGCCGTCACAGCTTCGGCGGATGTCGAACTGTAGGGCAGCCGAAATGCCTTTGGCAATGGCGAGAATTGGCGGGCAGTGTCCTGATTTGACGGCGCGCCGCGTTCACGCCGCTTCAATGCCCATTGCAGCAGGTGGCTTGAAGCGGTCTAAAGTCCGCGCTCGAAGATGAAACCGGTGCGGAGCATCCACAAGTTGTCGGTGGAGCGCGACTGTGCTGAAAGCCAGTCGCTGCAGTATCCCAGGCTCGCCCTCGCGCCAAACCTGCTGCGGCTGGTGCTGTGCACACAACCGCGCTCCTGGCCGACAGCCAGGTTCACCGACAACTTGTGGATGCACTGAAACCGGTGTTTCAAACTTGATGAAGATTGCAAAAGCTTGCTTTGATCTGGCTGCGATCACGGAAGCGCCGAGCTGAACCTGGCGGATGCCATTCGAGGGAAATCACAAGATGAAAACAACAAGCACTGACTCCCACATCTTCGGCAGCGAGGGCCGCATGGTATTCAGGATCATCGTTTTTTGTCTCTCCCTTGCATTCTCCGTGATGTTTGCCTCTTTGGAGATGCTTCGTCCGACGGCCTTCGGGTTTACCTTCCTTCCCTCGTGGAGAACTCTGCTGACCTTCGTCATCGGCGCTGCGATTTGTGTGCCGTGCTTCAAGATGATCTTCCATTCACCCAGCAAGAAACGGCGTGTTGCAGGATTGGTGCTGGTTGTGTTCACCGGCATGGTCTCTTTCCTGTATCCGTTGCGATTCCTGCCGACCCAGAGGTTCGGTGAAATCTTCACCGGCCTGGGCATCGCCTTCTGCTTTCTATCAATAATTGGCGGCAGTCTGTTTGTGATTGGCCGGTTCCTTAACGCTGATGAGCGCAAAGCGGAATCGGAAGCCCCGAAAGAGTGAGTTTCCAGCGTAATCCTCCAGGAGTCGTTGGTCGGTTTGCGCCTTCACGCATCGTCCGCCAGCGACACTTGCGCCGTAGTGCAAGTTTTCCAACCTGCTGTATCGCTGACGTCCCAGTCCGCCGGGCATGGGCCTGGCTGCGGCGGCGAGCCCTCCACTGTACCGGTTTGAAAACCGGGGAGACGGTGCAGCGTGGTGAAGCCGTAACCAAATCACACCGCCTAGACGGGACCGACACAGCGCGGCGGAGACGCACTCAAGAAGCGCGGACTTTAGTCCGCAGGAGTGCTCGAACCTGGAAATCTCGTGGATCAGCCTTCAAATGGGAGATGTCACTTGAGCCGCTTTCAAAACCTCGTAGCAGCCGACGTGAGTCGGCTCAAACATTCCGAAAGTCAGAGCGAACTGACGTTCACTGCCACAGTTGTAAAAGAACCTCACTTGGCTTCGAGCGGCTGTGCACCGACTCCATCCGCAGACAGGAACGCCAGCAGGTCGAGGATCTCGTCCTTCTGCAAGACGTTGAGCATTCCGGCGGGCATGTTCGAAACCTGGGATTTGGAGCGGCGGCGGACATCGGACTTGGCAACGTGAACAAGTTCGTCCACCGCGGAACCGGTACGAACGGTCAGTTCCTTGTCGTCCTCGCGTTCGATGCGTCCGGTGATGGTCTCGCCGTCCCGGCGTTCGATTTCGTAGGTGGCAAACTCGTCAGCGATCATTTTGGAAGGTTCGAGAATGGATTCCAGCATGGCACGCCGATCAAGACGGCGGCTGGCACCCGTCAGGTCCGGGCCGACTGAGCCGCCCTCTCCGTCCATGCGATGGCACTGGGCGCAACCGACCGCTTCAAAAACGGCTTTGCCGGAAGTTGCGGAATGTTTCAAATCTCCTGCCTTCAATGTCGGCATCAGGTCCGCCATCGTCCATTCGCGCACGACCGGCTTCTCAGGCTTCATGCTGGAAATCCATTGGCGGAGCATGGCAGCAGCCCGTTCGTCAACACGGCCTGTCACCAGCGGCGGCATCTGGCCGGGACCACGACGCGAAATGCGATGAAGCAAGACTGACCGTTCGGGTTCGCCAGGAGCAACGAGCATGGCGTTGGCGAGGCCAAAAGAGTCATGCAGGGGGCGGGCACCGATGAGGTTCATCTGGTCGCGTGCGCGGCTGAACTCCAGCTCCATCTTCGCGTTGCCGCCGCCCGCTTCGACGTGGCAGACAGAACAGTTCACATGGAGATAGGAGCGGGCGCGTTGGTCGAGATCCGCGCGTTCGTCGTAAGGATTAACCAGGTTTGTGAGTAAGCTTGGAAGCTGGACCGGCGCATTGCTCAATACATTCCAGCGACCGAGCACCGCCAATTGGTTTTCGATCTTTCCGGCGAAGTCATGGTCACGGTTCATCTGCGCTTCACTCAGCCCCAGGACGAAGTTCACTGCCCGCGAATGGCAGGTGAGGCATTCCGTTCGGCTGGGAATCCGCCATGTCTGGCGTCGGGTGGCGCCAGTGGAATCTCGCACTGAGAGTTCAAGATTCTGCCCCTCCTTCGACGCCAAAGCCGCATCGGTCTGATCGTCATTCCACTTGTAGGAGTAGCCGGACCATTCGTTGTCCTGGCGAAGCAGGACGCGGGTTTCGAGTCGTCGCCGTGAAGTTGGATCACCGGTGCGCGTTTCGAGCGAGAGCGTCTGGACCAAGGCCGATCCGTTCGTGAAATTCCAGCCACGCGAGGACGTGTATTGAATCTGCGTGGTGCCAGGCACCGCAAGGAAGCGTTCAGCCTCCGCACCGTCCGCCCAGCCGGGAGCGTTCACTGAGTAGCCAATCAGCCCGGGCTCTGGTCGATGATCTTTCGTGGATGCGAACAGGCCCGTGGCGCTTAAAAGCGTTGGGAAAGCCGCTCGCGGAGCTTCCGCAGGTCGTTTAACGAGTCGATAAATTCCGCTTCCATGATCGACGATGAGTAGTTGCCCTTGCTGATCCACGCGAAAGGCTGCGATCTGAAGAGATGTATCCGTCAGTTCTTGATGCCAGGTCAGCTTGCCCTCGCGATGGCGTGCGCCCCAAATCCGGCCCGTCGCGTAGTCTCCGTAAATGTAGGCGCCGTTGAGTTCGGGGAACTCACGCCCGTAGTAAACGACACCTCCCGTCAAGGATCGAAACTCGGAATGATGATGCTCAATCGTGGGCTGAACAATCGGCGTCGGCCCGCGCCTGCGATTGGGATAGAAAGGATGACTGCCCTCGAACACGCTCCAGCCAATGTTGTCTCCGCGTCGAATCAGATGCGCGGATTCCCAAAGATCCTGTCCGTTCTGCCCGACCCACACGTCGCCGGTGCGTTCGTCCACGCACATGCGCCACGGATTACGAAACCCATAAGCCCATGTCTCGGGCCTTGCTCCGGGAAGATTCACAAACGGGTTGTCCGAAGGTACCGCGTAGTTTTGCTCTGCTGACGGATGATCGACGTCAATGCGCAGTAGCTTCGCCAGCAGCCGACTCATGTCCTGACCACTGTCCCAGCCGTCGGAATCACTCGTGCCATCACCGGACGTGATGTAGAGCATCCCGTCGCGCCCGAAAACCAGATCGCCGCCATCGTGACCAGCAGAACGCCAGGCGATGATACTCTTCTCACTGGCTGGATCGCAGGTGATCGGAGCCTCGCGCGTAACGGTGAACCGCGAGACTCGATTTGTTCGCTCGGGTTCGACGGTCGGGCCATTTGAGAAAACAAACACGAAGCCATTGGTCCGATAACCCGGATGAAATGTAAGTCCGTAGATCAAGCGGCCGGGCATCTGAAGCACTGTCTCCGGCTGCGGAGCATTCGTTTGGTTTTGCAAGCGAACGATGCGTGAAGGCCGGTCCTTCTCGCCGCCCTGGAGCACAACCCAGAGCTGATCCGTTCCCGGCTCCGGCGCGATATGGAGCGGGCTCTTCAACTCCAGATGAGCGAACACGCGCTCGACCGTGTAAGGCGAAGGCGGTTCCGGCGATCCCACCAGGCGGGTGTTCGACCAGAGCGGTCTTTGCCCATCGGCACCCTCCACCACTTTGAGTGCCGCCAACCCACCAAACAGCAGAAGCCAGGAGAATGCAGCTTTACAGCCTCCGCGTTCGATCCACGTTCGAATACTCAATGAAACCATCTGCTTCAGATAACAGACAAGGATTCCTCCGAGAAGCATGAATGATCCCTGAATTTTGATCTGCACGAAATTCACCTGCGATACACGGTCATCATCAAACGAAGAAATTTGATACAATGCACCGCGATACCTCCCGGAGTTTTCGGTAACGAGAAGACCTCAAGACCTAGCGTGGCCGGGCGTGGTGCCGGATCGCGGAATGAATTCCGTGCTCCACTACCGCCAACTTGTGAATGCACGGATGCACCGTGCCTGGATGCCCGGTTCAGTCCCGCTTCTACGGCCTCAGCGTGGTGGCCGACGAGTTGTTCTCAGTCACTGCCTCGGGCTGATTGGCGCTTACACTGCCGAAGATGGTGACCTCTCCTGCCTTCTCCGGCTTTATTGTGATCGTCACGGTCTTGGTTTCTGATCTGGACAACTGGCCCAGAAAGCAAATCACCGTGCCGTCTTCAAAGACACAATCCTCGCTGCTCAGCGAAGATCCCACATAGCTCACTCCAGGTGGCATTACGAATGCGAGTGTGATGCCGTTGGCCACGAGTTCCCCACCATGCCTCACCGATGCGATGAGCTTCAACTCCGCTCCCTCCATCGCCTGCCCGGGCTCGGTTGTGACCGTGAGGGCCAGGTCAAGGAATGGTGGAGGCGGAGCCAGTTTCAGCAGCCACCATACGGAGTTCTTGAAGAGTTTCTCCCGCTGAATATGCGCGTATCGACCGGCTCCGTTAAATGCCGGGAAATTCTGCGTCGCACTCCGGGTGGCTTCTGCCGAATCCTCCTGGTCCGCCAGCAGAACCGCCCCTGCTTCGGTCATCGCCAGCAACTCCTCCCCGGCTCCGGTGGCGGTGCCAATGTCGTAATCCGCCTCGAGGTTGAAATCTCCCGTCAATCCGAAGGGACCGTCGGTGAGTGGATGCTCTTTGAGAAAAGTAATCCTCTTCCCCGCGATGTCGGGGGCGCCAGCTTTCAGGTGCAGCAGATTTCTCCACACACTTTGCAACGGGACCGGCAGGAGGCCGGTGTTTTGCACCAGATCATCCCCGATGAAATACAACGGCTTGTCGGCATCACGGAGTTGTTGGAAGATGCCCACATCGTTCCCAGTGACGCCGGGGCTTCCCAGATCATCCCAGATGATGAGGTCGTAATCCTCCAGCGCTTCAAAGGTCAGCCCTTCCTGATTGAAAACTCGCGAACTCAACTCCATGTCCGCCACCCATGCCTGCAACTTTGAGATCTCTGCGTCTGGGAAATTCTGCACAATGGCAACTCGTTTGTGGTTCTTGTCCGGCGGAATGACAGAGATGTGGACGGGCACAGATTCTCCGACAGCTCCCTTGTCGTCCGTAGCTCGCGCGCTGAGCCGGTAGTCCCCTTGCGCCACGTTGAGCCAGGTGAAGACGAATGGAGATTTGCCGACGGTGCCGATCGAAGTCTTCGTGCCGCCACTGTCCGTGGCAAAAAACTCCACCTTGACCACCACTCCATCCGGATCGCTCGCATCCGCCACGATGATGATGCTCGTCTCCGATGGAAAAGTATCGTCGTTCTCTGGAGTCGTGATGCGGACTAATGGAGGCTTGTTGTCTTCAGGAACAATACGGTCATCGTCGAGGATCGTTACCGCCGCTTCCGCGTTTCCGAGTGTGGCGCCCTTTACGTTCGAGAAACGGACGGTGAACATCTCGGTCGGCTCAGGAATGCGATCTCCCAGAATCGGGATGCGGATGGTCTGCGTGGCGGGAATGCCCGCTGCCGAGCCCGGCGCGGCATTCCTTTGCGCCAGGCGGAAAAAGCGATGGTTGGTGGCGCTGAGATCCACGTCAGCGTTGTTCTCATTTCCACTGCCCGTCACCGCGACGCTCGATTTCTTCCACGCACCATCGAGTCTTTCTGTTTCCTCTAATTCCGCCCCCTCCACAGCCGACGGCCAGCTCAAGCGCAGCACTCGATCCGACTCCTGGTGGACCTTCAGGAGGATCACGGTGCCCGGCATATTGCCCGGGTTCCAAGCGATGGCCCCACTCCGTTCGAGGTAATCCACACCAACAAGCGCGCTTCCAGCCGCTGTCGCGTAATCCAGCGATACTGGCAAGGCCGTGGCTCCTTCCAAACGAACGTTCAACACTGCGTCTGTGTTCCCCTCGTCCCCTTCGGTCACCGTTGCACCATCCACGATCACCCTGGGTGAGTTGTCATCATTAAGGATCGTGACGGTTGCTCGCGCCGGTCCCAAAGCGGCCCCTTTCACTTCCGACAACTCCACAGTGAAAGTCTCATCGGCCTCGTAAACCACATCACCCAAGATCGAGACCGGCAGCACCTTCTCAGTCTCTCCCGGAACAAAAGTGATTACACCCACCGCGCTCTCGTAATCGCTCCCGCTCAATGCCGTCCCATCTCGCGTAGCATATCTCAGCGTCACTGACCCCGATGCGGCCTCGGAAAGCTTCACCAAAACATTTACAGTAGTAGTTCCATTATTCCCCTCCATGACGGACAGATCTGCCATCGAAATCACAGGGGCGACGATTACTCTTTCGACTACTGTGATGTTGACTGGCGCTGAAGTGGCAACAAGCCCATCGTTATCGTGTGCTATGGCGGTTAGGGTGTGCTCACCAACAGAAGCGCCCGTCCATAGGAATGCATAAGGCGGACTTGTTGCACTACCTATCCGCGCACCATCCGAATAGAAACCAACCAACTCGACTGTGCCGTCTTGATCGCTTGCGTTCGCGGTGATCGGAATATTGCCACCTACTGTGAACGTGGCGCCGTTGATCGGTGTAGTGATAGTAATGAGCGGTGGAACGGCAATTGTCAGAAGCGCACTATCGCTCATCACATAGCCAGCACAGTTGGACACCCGCACTGAATACCTTCCTGCATTACTCGGTTGGATATTTTTCAGTATCAACGTTGCGTTGGTTTCGTGTAGCAGCGTTTTTCCATCGAAAAGCCATTGATATTGCAATGGCAGGGGCGCGATGGCCGATACATTGAACGACACATCTCTTCCCACGACTACAACTTGATCTAGAGGCTGCTCGGTAATGTGCGCTGTATTCTTCGAGGAATGCTCTATCGTCACCATGTATGCACCAGAATTGTCATCGAAGAGGCCATCGTTCTCACCTAGAAAAAGGTAGTACGTTCCAGAGGGAGCCGGTGACCTAATCGTCGCCCTGTTTCCCAGGTAGAATGGTTTACCTACGGCAGATGATTTATCCAAGCGGTCAGCACGAGTACCCCATTGTGCGATCCGAGCATAAGCCGGCAGGTAGCGCTAGTTCCAGATGCGTCGGAGCAGTTGATTCCGCGATCAACGACACACCCGTTCGCTTCAATGATTAAATCTTGGTTGGGGCCGATGTCACAAATTGGAGCGACTATCGGATCGATGCTGAACGCTGTCCTCGTAGTGAGATGCGTATTTTGGTAAAGATTCGCAAAAGCAGAAACTTCGAACTGCACAGTGCCGATCGTTTCCTGCGCACTGCTCTTGAAGTGTAAGAACGCGCAGAGGAACACTGAAAGAGTTATTTTCACGATGTGTTGCAGATAGGGTATTGCGAAAGCTCGCAAAAGGTAATGCCTGCGGGAAGCCGTTGCTCGTGCTCTTGGCATCAGTGAAAGAGTAACACCACTCATTACTTAGCCTTTCGGATCAGCGCCCGGAAGACGCCTTGAATCACCAGTTCCTCAGTCGGGATGAGATCAGGGAACTTCGGGTTTTCCGCTTTCAGGAACGGCTTCCCGTTCTTCACCAGAAATGTTTTGAGAGTGTTCTTCCGGTCGATCAAGGCGGCCACGATTTGTCCTGACCTTGGCGTCGGCCCATGCTCAAACACGGCGATGTCACCATCGCAAATATGCTTGCCGATCATGGAGTCGCCCATGACGCGCAGCGCGAAGGTGTTTCGCGCGGGCTTGAAACCGATGCTTCCAATATCGACCGAGATGCAGCCGTCCGGCTGTTGCTCGCGCTCGCTGGAGAACCCGGCGGGGATGGTCCCGTAAAGAGGAATGTCCACGATCCGGCTGCGCAACTTGGAAAGCGGAGAAGACACACGCAGCGAGCGAGCTTTCCCAGGTTCGGATTCAATGACTCCCTTGCGCTTGAGCGCTTCCAGGTGGCACGCCGCCGCCCGGTGCCCGCGAAAACCAAACCGCGCCGCGATCTCCCTCAGTGTTGGAATGGGTCTCCCGGCATGGACTTCGCTCTGGATAAAATCCAACACCCGCTGCTGCGCTGGGGTCAAGATGGGCATATACTATCCGGATGGATAGTATGGATGTATCGGCGTGTCAACTGGCATCCGGCATTGGCTGCAGTAATCGGATTCAAAGAAGGATACAAAGAAAACGAAGGGACAGCTACTTCGACAGACATACCCTGGCGATAGGAGCTAACCCAGTCAGTGAAGTCCGGGAGACCGAGAAAATAGTTCTTCGCTGTTTTCAGTGGAATAGCTGGTGGTCGTGGAACCAGTCTCTGCATCCTGAAGGGATGCCAGAAGGTAGCCGGGGGTGTCGCTTCGCTTAACCCCCGGCTAATGTCTTCCAACCCTCCGGGCTGCAAGCCGGATGCAGCTTCCGCTGCCGGCGAACCCACCGAAAACAGCGAAGAACCGCTTCTGCTCAAATCAACTGCTGTTTTCAGGTTAAACAGGCCTCCGGAAGGCTTCAGCATGCTTTGAGGCCGGGGCCCACCGATCCAGATACTGAGGAGACCGTGCTGAAAGCCAGTCGCAACAGTACCGCTGGGTGGCCCTCACGCCAAACCTGCTGTGGCTGGTGCTGCGCACACAACCGCGCTCCTGACCGACAGCCAAGTTCACCGACAACTTGCGGTTGCACGGGATGCGTCCCCCACAAAAAACATTTCAATAAATTCGCGTCCTGGGCCATCTTACTATCGTGAGATTCCTGCAATCAACCATCGTCCTGCTCGCTTGCACCGTTGTGATGACTGTGGCCGCACCGGCCACGAAGACCAAGGTCAGCCTGCTTCTGTCTGCGGAAACCGCCCGGCCCGGAGATGACATTACCGCCGCCATCGAGATGCGGATGCCGGCTGGCTGGCACACATACTGGCGCTATGGCGGTGACGCCGGGGATGCGACGAAAATTGAATGGCAGCTTCCGGCCGGTGTGACAGCCGGTGCCATCCAGTGGCCGGTTCCCGAAAAGCTGAACGACTCGGACATTATCACCTATACCTACCACGACACAGTGCAGCTGCTCGTGCCGCTGAAACTGGCTTCGACACTCCAGCCTGGTCCTCTGGAACTGAAGGCAAACGTTTCATGGCTTGAGTGTGAGAAGAGTTGCTTTCCAGGCGATGGGAAAGTTCAGGCAACATTTGCAATCGGGACTGTCGCAAAAGCTTCCTCTGCCAGTCAGCGCATTGAATCAGCGAAGGCAAGGCTTCCCCAATCCAAGACTCAGTTCCCTGTTGAAGCGGTCTGGGATGCTCCGCCAGACGCAATGGAACGGGCTCTTCTGATCAATGTGGAAGCACAGTCAAAACCCGGGACAGTTGATTTTTATCCCGATGGAACGACTGAGGCCAAGATCGAAGGGGCAACCACAATTCTCCAGATCACCACCAACAGGATCGCGCTTCGTAAGCTGGTCACGCGAGGTGAACTCGCCACGCCCTGGCCCACAGAGTTCAGCGGTCTGCTTGTCACTGGAACTGCCGGAACGACCAATCGCGAAGCCTCGGAGATTCGAGTCAAAATCAAATCAACCACGGATGGTGCCACATCGCCTTCCGGCGGCAACCTCGCTGGATCTGGAAGCAAGTCGCTCCTCGCCATGCTCGGATTGGCATTTCTCGGCGGATTGATCCTGAACATCATGCCCTGCGTGCTGCCTGTCATTGCGCTCAAGATTCTGGGATTTGTCAGCCAGAGTCGCGATGATCCACGGCGTGTGCGCCGGCTCGGGGTCATCTACACGCTGGGAGTTCTCGCTTCCTTCCTCGCGATGGCTGCCGTGGTCATAGGCGTGAAGCAGGCGGGCAACGCGGCCAGTTGGGGAATGCAGTTTCAAAATCCGCAGTTCCTCATCGGCATGACGGTGCTGGTCACGCTCGTCGCGTTGAATCTTTTCGGAGTGTTCGAAGTATTGCTGGGCGGTGGCGCGATGAATACCGCAGGAAGTCTTGCCTCGAAGGAAGGCGACGCGGGTGCTTTTTTCAATGGAGTCCTGGCGACGGCGCTTGCCACGCCTTGCACCGCGCCCGCGCTGAGCATCGCGCTGGGTTTCGCGTTCGCGCAATCCGCCGCCGTGATCCTCGTGACCTTCTCTGCGATCGGTCTTGGCCTGGCCGCGCCGTATCTGGCGCTCTGTTGGCAGCCGCAATGGCTGCGCTTCCTCCCGAAGCCCGGTGCGTGGATGGAGAAATTCAAGAATGCCATGGGATTTCCAATGCTCGCGACAGCCGTGTGGCTGTTCTCGGTAACGCTCGTTCATTTCGGGAAAGGGGCGGCATTCTGGCTCGGGTTGTTCCTGGTGCTGATCGCGCTCGCCGCATGGGTGTGGGGTGAATTCGTCCAGCGCGGCACTCGCGGTCGAACCGCCGCCCGTATCGTCAGCATCCTTCTTATTCTCGCTGCCTACGTCTGGGTGTTGGAAGGCGAACTCAGTTGGCGCAATCCGATCGTGCCGTCGCAAAATCGATCAGGACTCGAGAACCGGCCTGATGGAGTTCAATGGCAGGTGTGGTCGCCTGGAGCCGTTGATCAAGCTCGGAGGTCTGGACGCCCGGTGCTGGTGGATTTCACCGCCGATTGGTGTGCGACCTGTCAGGTTAACAAGAAGACCAGTTTGGAAATCACATCGGTGCGGGACAAATTGCAGGAAATCGACGGCATCGCCTTGCTCGGAGATTACACCCGTAAAGATTCTGCCATCCTGGAGGAACTTCAGCGCCACGATCGGGCGGCGGTTCCGCTCGTGCTCGTTTATCCAGCCGACGCCACCAAGCCGCCAGAGATACTGTCGGAGATATTGACTCCTCGTCTGGTGCTTGAAGCGCTGGATCGGGCCGCTGGACGGAAGAAGTGATCTGACTTAGCCAATGATGCGGTAGAAATGAGGAGCGCGGTCGTCTCGACCGCTGTTTTCGGCGTCCCGCCGAGAACGGGTATGTGCGACGTCACCAGTCACAAAATAGTGAGTTTCTGGTATCGTCAGGCTGGTCAGCGGGACGCTGACCAGCGCGTGCGAGACGCACGCGCTCCCCGATTGCTACTGGATGGTCACGGCTTACTGAGGAGACCGTGGGATAGCCTACGAATTCCGGAGAGTGCCGTGGGCACAGATGCAAGGCGTGAGCGAGGGAGGATGCCC
Source organism: Verrucomicrobiales bacterium (assembly GCA_005777315.1). Lineage (GTDB taxonomy): Bacteria > Verrucomicrobiota > Verrucomicrobiia > Limisphaerales > F1-12-MAGs170 > F1-120-MAGs170. The sequence goes on along the minus strand of SXMN01000121.1, from coordinate 58 downwards.
GCAGCGGCCTCTGACCAAGCGAGCAACGCAGCAGATGCGCCCGCGCCACCTCCGAGAT
>SXMN01000120.1 GCA_005777315.1 Verrucomicrobiales bacterium | reverse complement strand
GTCAACGACAGCCCAACCCAAAATACAAAACCATCACCGACTTCCACGCTGACATGGGGGAAAACAATCTCGCCAAAGCCATGCGCTTCGTCTCTCGCAAGCGTCCCTCCCTTTGAATCCCCTTCATGCATACGCGCTGGCCGGTGCTCAATCAGTCACAAAACTGCTTGCCCGTCCAAACACGAGCGGCATAGTAAGCCTGCGAACTGCGTTTCGTGGTTCACTCTGCGCGCGCGCGTAGCTCAATTGGATAGAGTGACGGCCTCCGAAGCCGTAGGTTGTGGGTTCGACCCCCGCCGCGCGCACCAGCAGGCCAACTGACTGAGACCATCCCACGGTCCCTTCTTTACCCTCGGAAAACGTTCAGTGATTGAACAAAAACTCGCGGCTGCTCAGGAGCGCCCAGTACACGTCTTCCACTGCCGTTCGCCTCTCCACTTCGGGTGATTGCTGCAACACAGCGAGCATCTTTTCCTTTTCTGAATCACTCGGCATCCGCGAGAGGGCGGTGAGGTATGCTTCTTCAATCACTTTCTCGGGTGCGTGTTTTGCAGTGAGGTGCATGGCGACAACGCTATTTGTTGCAGCGAGTTTTTGATTCACGGTGTCGCCGTTGGCGATGTGCAGCGCCTGGGCCATGCTCGGTTCAGAAGTGCGTTCGCATTCGCACGTTTTTTCACGGTCGGGCCGGCCGAAGCTTTTCAGGAAATAAGAAAAGGTCCGGGTATCGGGCAGTTGAATCGCACGCAAGCCGACAGGATATTTCTCGCCGAGGCCCTGATTGCGGTTGCGCAGATCCACCCGGAATTCGGTGGGGACGCCGGTGACTTGTGAATAGGCGTCAAGCAGCACCTCGGCTTTCATGCGACGCGGGTAGTAGTGCGAGTAGAAGCGGGTATCCGCGGCGTTCTCTGGCAATGCGGCGCTGGAGCGCTGGTAAGTCTCGGATCGCAGGATGGCGCGCATGAGCGCTTTGAGGTCGAACTTCTGATCAGCAAGGTAATTCGCCGCCGCCGAGAGCAGCTTCTCGTTGCTTGACGGATTGGTGATGCGTAGGTCGTCCACGGACTCGACGAGCCCGATTCGAAAGAAGTTTGCCCAAACTCGATTCACGATGGCACGGGCGAAATAAGGATTTTCGCGCGAGACGAGCCAGTCGGCGAGAGGTTCGCGGCGGTCGTCCGGCGTGTCGAGAGGGAGGGGCTTCGAGTCGAGCGGGCGTGGAGGTTGTGGACGCCCACGCAACGGTTGGTTCACATCACCGGACGCGGCGGCGAAGATGATGCGATCGCCTTCACCGGCACCGTTCTTGGAGCGAACGCGGGAAAAGAGATTGGCGAAACCCCAGTACTCGTCATTTGTCCACTTCTCCATCGGGTGGTTGTGGCACTTGGCGCAGTTGATGGACATGCCGAGAAAGGCTTGCGAGACGGTCTCAGCGGCATTCGGCGGATCTTCGTGGAGGGTATAGAAATTCACGGCCCCGTTTTCGAGGGTGCCACCGCGCGCGGTGACGAGCTGGCGGACGAACTGATCCCAGGGAGTGTTCGCCGAGACGTGATTGCGAATCCAGTTGTAGTAGGACCACATCGCGGGCTTCGCCAGCTTGTCGCCGTTGACGAGCAGCAAGTCGGACCATTTGTAGGTCCAATAATCCACAAACTCGGAGCGCTTCAGGAGCGAATCGATGAGCTCGTCGCGCTTGTTCACAGATGAACTGGCGAGGAAGTCGCGCGTCTCCTGCGCGGAAGGCAAAACACCAATGGTGTCAACGAATGCGCGCCGGATGAATTGCGAGTCGGTGCATCGCGGAGAAGGCGGAAGGTATAGGCTCGCGAGTTTTTCGATGGCGAGTTCGTCGATGAAATTCCTCCGCTTCTCGCGCGCGAAAACGGATGGATCGATTTCGTTGTCATAAGGAACGGTGACGGTGGCAATGGCGATCCTGCTCAAATACCAGGCCGTCACAGCGCCTTCGCCGTGTCCCATGATTTTCACCAACCCGTTCTCATCCACAGTGGTGACGGAAGAATTCGAGTCTGTGTATTTGGCCCAGCGAGTGACATCCTCCGAGCGACCATCCGTGAAATGAGCGCGAACCGTCATCTGTTGATTGGTGCCAGGAGTTAGCCGGGACTGCACGGGCGTGATCTCGATACGGACGATGCGCGGGTCATCCGCTTTGGGTCCGGGCGCTCCCAATGCGATCCAGTCAGCGAGGATCTGATACTCGGCCGAATCGATCTCAAATTTTCTCCCACCCTTATGCGGGAGGGCACCAGTGGGTTTGAGCAGGAGAAGGCTGCGCGCCGGATCAGAGGGCACGATGCGCCGCCCGAAGGCGTTTCGCGTCAGGGCAAGATAGTCGCCCTCGTTATCGTACCCTCGAAGGGAGAGTCTGAAACCATTTTGTCCCGCGGCAGCTCCGTGACACGCACCTGCCGAACAGCCGAAGCGCGCCAGGATCGGCTGGATCTGGTTCCGAAAGGAGACCTCGCGCAAGTCTTCGGCCGCAATTTCTTGAGCCACAAAAGCGCAAAGACACAGTAACACCATGGTTCGAGCGAGGAGGTAGAATCCGAAGTTCATCTTCACGACTTTATTTCCTTGAGGCTCGTTCAAAACAATTCCCGGATGGGTTGCGTGCCGAAATCCACGAGCGGGAACGGACGCCCCGCCGGACCAGGCAAGTGAGTGTCGAGTTCAAGTCCGAGGCTGTGGTAAATTGTGGCCACCACTTCTGATGGCTTCACGGGCCGCTCGACCGGATAGGCACCAATGTCGTCGCTCTTGCCAACCACGCGGCCGCCTTTGACGCCGCCGCCCGCGAAATAAACCGTCCAGCATTGCGGCCAATGGTCACGGCCACCAGCAGGGTTGATCTTGGGGGTGCGTCCGAACTCAGCTAGATTGCAAACAAGCGTATTGTCCAGGAGTCCGCGCTGGACCAGATCCTCGATCAACGCGCTGTAGCCCTGGTCGTACATGGGAGCGACAATGTCCCTCATGCCGGCGATGGAGGTGAAGGGCTTCGAACCGTGAATGTCCCAGGTGATCTCGTCGAACACGGTGATGAAGGTATTGATCGTGACGAAGCGCACGCCTGCCTCGACAAGTCGCCGCGCCAGTAGACAACATTGTCCGAAGCGGGTCATCCCGTAGCGTTCGCGGACTTTCTGCGGCTCTTTGCCGAGATCGAACGCTTCACGAGCCTTCTCGCTTGTCATCAGGCGATAAGCATCGGCGAAATTCGAGTCCATCAACTGCGCGCTGGGGGAGGATTCGAAGTGCCGGACAGTCTCGTCCACCACCTGGCGGAGTTCGCGTCGGCGTTTGAGACGCGCTTCACCGATTTCTCGAGGTGGCAGCAAGTCGGGCACTTTGAACTCCGCCTTGGACGGATCTCCATTGAGCACGAAGGGATCGATGGATTTGCCCAGGAATCCTGCGTCCTGCCCGTGGGGAAGATTTCCGCCGGTCGGCCCCATCGGCTCGGGGAGTATGACGTGGGCCGGCAGCTCAGTCTTGCGGCCTTTAAGGAATTCCAAGGCGCAGCCAGCATGAGGAGTGTTGATGCCGCCGGTGAAGAGCCGTCCGGTCTGCATCATTTGATGTCCAGTATCATGAACGGCAGCGGCAGTGTGATAGCAGGACCGTACCAGCGAGAATTTGTCCGCCACTTTCGCATGAAGTGGGAGGATTTCCGAGATCTGGAAGCCCCCGCCGGCAGTTCGGATGGGGTTGAACGGTCCGCGAATCTCACGCGGTGCGTCCGGCTTCATGTCGAAGGTGTCGAGCTGGCTGGGCGCACCCAGATTGAAGATCATGATGCAGGACTTTTCGTCGTTGCCCTTCTTCACCGCACCCAGTGCTTTCAGCGATGCCAGCTTGGAAAGCGAGAATCCAAGTGCTCCCAAGGTTCCCACTTGAAGAAAATCCCTGCGGGTCACCCCATCGCAGGTTGTGATCGATCCGCTGCCTGTGACTGTAATCATAGCATCGACGGCGTTGTCTCGAGCCAGCCGCCGTCGGCCGCGCGGGAACGATTCCGCGCTGTTTATTCCTCAAGCTTGCCGGAGCGGCGGTTTGTGGCTTATGAGTGAGTCAGGCTAAGTATCGGATTTGATCGACGCAATTACTTTTCCGAGGAACGGCCTTGTTTCCTGACCATGCAAATGACTGCTTATTCCCACTCGCTTCTTCTAGCCGCCGCCATGGGACTCGCAACGGTTGGCTTCTCCATCGACACTGTCTCGGCGGAGCCGACGCCATTGAGACGGGGTCATTCCCATAATGACTACGAACATAAGCGCCCTTTGTTAGATGCCCTCGATGAAGGCTTTTGCAGCATTGAAGCCGACATTTACCTTGTCGATGGAAAGCTGCTTGTGGCCCATGATTTGAAGGATGTGAAGCAAGAGCGCACACTGGAAGCGTTGTATCTGGAGCCGTTGGCCGAGCGCGCCCGCCGGAACGGGGGTCGAGTTTACCCTGGCGGACCCTCTGTGACCTTGCTGGTGGATGTGAAGTCAGAGGCCGACACGACTTACAAAGCGTTGGATCTGGTTCTAGGAAAATATCCAAAGTTACTTACTCGTTTTACACGGCAGAGGGTTGAAACAAACGCAGTAACGATTGTCGTGTCTGGCAACAGAGCCAGGGAAGCAATGGCGAAGCAAGCCGAGCGCTTTGCAGCGCTGGATGGACGCCTGAGCGATCTTGATCGTGAGGCACTACCCAGCTTGATTCCACTCATCAGCGATAATTGGAAAGGTCACTTCACATGGCAAGGAACGGGAAAGTTAACGGCGGAAGAGGAGGCAAAGCTGAAGAACCTGGTGGATCGCGCACATCGTCGAGGTTGCCGGATCCGTTTTTGGGGAACTCCCGATCAGCCGGATGCGTGGAGCATGTTGCTCCGAGCCGGAGTGGACCTGATCAACACTGACAACCTCCCCGGGCTTCGCAAATTGCTGATGGAATCCAAGGCGGTTGATTAACGGCAGGATCGCGAATCACATCGCGCAAACCGGATCAGATGCTCGGTGAGAACGTTGCGTCCCGCTTCAGTAGTGCAACCACAGGTAAAGCCCTTTGAAAGATACTTCAGAAGCAGTAATTCACCGGCCGTCTTCCGCTCCGAAGGCTTCAAACGACCGCAGGAATGGACTGTTTGCAGCTATAAAGAAGCCGTGTGATTAAATCCTGCAGACGTACCGTCTAACGCCCCAATGTCCTACGGCTCTCCAGGTTCCCGCGTTGGTATCAGCGGCAAGTTTTTTCGACTTGGCGGTGAAAAATTCCATCCAAAGGGCGTCACTTACGGGCCTTTTGCGCCAAACGAACAAGGAGAACACTTCGCCAACCCCGGCAAGACGCTGCGGGATTTCGAGTTGATCCAGGAGTTGGGCGCGAATCTCATTCGAGTCTATTACGTACCGCCGCGGTGGTTTCTCGACCTGGCAGACGAGCATGGAATCAAGGTGCTGGTGGACGTCCCATGGACGAAGGAACGATGCTTTTTGGAAAGCGACTCCGCACGGGAGGAAGCGCACCGTGCCGTACAGGCCGCGGCGAGGGCGTGCGGCGCTCATCCAGCGGTGTTCGCCCTGAGCGTGGTGAATGAGATTCCCCCAGATATCGTACGATGGAGCGGTGCCTCGAAAGTGGCTGATTTCATCGATGAGCTGGTTGAACTGGTCAGGCAGGAAAGTCCTGGGTGTCTTTGCACATTCGGAAATTATCCTCCGACGGAATTTCTCCGTCCGCAAAACATCGATTTCCTTTGCTTCAATGTTTATCTCCACCAGCCGAAGGCGTTTGAGAATTATCTGGCTCGCCTCCAGATGATCGCGGACGCCAAGCCGCTTGTCCTGGGAGAATTCGGGATTGATACGCTGCGTGAAGGGGAAGACAGACAGGGAGAGATTCTTTCATGGCAGATCGAGCTTGTATTCCGGGGCGGGGCAGCCGGAGCAATCGTTTATGGCTTCACCGATGACTGGTTCAAGAATGGGGATCAAGTGCTTGACTGGGCGTTTGGCCTGACGCGGGCTGATCGGGGGAAGAAGCCGGCGTTCGCGGCGGTTGGTGATTTGTTCAGGACCGCTCCTTATTTTCCGGCGAGGCATTGCCCGAAGGTTTCGATTGTTGTGGCATCTTACAATGGCGACAAAACACTCCCAGCGTGCCTCGAGTCTTTGCAAAGGCTGAATTATCCCGACTATGAAGTCATTCTGGTGGACGACGGATCCACCGACTCCACTCCTGAACTCGCTCGGCGTTTCGATCGGGTGCGCTATATCCGCCACGAAAGGAATTTGGGATTGTCCACGGCTCGAAACACCGGAATTGCGGCGGCTCTGGGCGAAGTCGTGGCTTTTACCGATGCTGATTGCCGTGCCGACGAGGACTGGCTGCACCACACGGTGTCGGATCTGGTGACGAGTCGATTCGCAGGGGTCGGCGGGCACAATTTTCTGCCTCCTGACGATTCGTGGGTTGCCGCAGCGGTCATGGTTTCTCCCGGCGGCCCAGCTCATGTCATGCTGACCGACCGAATTGCGGAACACATCCCGGGTTGCAACATGGTTTTTTACAAGTGGGCGTTGGACGAAATCAACGGCTTCGATCCGATCTTCCGAAAGGCCGGCGATGATGTGGATGTGTGCTGGCGCCTTCAGCAACGCGGATACAAACTGGGGTTCAGTCCGGCGGGCTTTGTGTGGCATTACCGGCGTTCCACGGTGATGGATTATCTGAGACAGCAGCATGGCTATGGCGAAGCGGAAGCTCTTCTGGTTCGACGTCACCCGGGGTACTTCAATTGGGTGGGAGGGGGGCAGTGGCAGGGACGTATCTATTCGCCGGCAAAGTTTGGCGTGATCACCCGGAGACCGATCATCTACCACGGAATTTTCAGCAGCGGGTTCTTTCAGACACTCTACACCGGACAGCCCGAGTATGCGCTGATGTTTCTGACCAGCATCGAGTATCATGTGCTTGTCACGGTTCCGCTTCTTGTGCTCAGCGCGGTGATGCGCTCGCTGGTGCCAATCGGGATCGCGAGTGCGCTGGTGTCGGTGAGCGTGTGCGTGGCGGCATCGCTTCAGGCCGGACTTCCCAAGACAAAAAGAAGGGCCTGGTCACGACCGCTTGTGGCGCTCTTGTTCTTCCTACAGCCGATTATCCGGGGGTGGGCAAGGTACAGCGGGAGTCTGTTCAGTCATCACAAATCTGTTTCCGAATTGGAGACCTTGGATTCACTCAGCCTCCTGAACACGGAAGGAACCTTCGACACCATCAGGTATTGGAACGACCGGCCCCTGGACCGGATTGACCTCGTTGCGGCAGTGATCACCCATCTTGACCGCGCTGGATGGCCCAACAAGGCCGACGCGGGCTGGAACGATTTTGACGTGGAAGTGTACGGCAGCCAATGGTGCCGGATGCAGTTGCTGACGGCGACGGAAACATACGGCCCCAGGCAGCAGGCGATTCTTTGCCGCCTTAAACCAAAGTGGACCCTGTTCGCGAGAACTGTTTTCTGGTCGGCGGCAGGAACGGAATTGTTGATCCTCGGTTTTTTGGGAGCACTGGCGCCATGGTGGACCTGGCTTGTCCTGCTGACGCTTCCTTTTTTCATCTGGTGGCTGCGTCGCCGTGAACGGGACATGCAGCGGGTGCTCGCGGCGTTCCTGGATGGTGTTGCTGCTCAACTCGGATTCAAGAAGATGGACGAGACTTCCCGGCAATCTTCTAGGGCGACAGACATGCCTCATCGTGTTGTAGCCGTCGGCGGAGTGGAGCCGGCGCGTTAGAAATATCCAGGAACCAGACAACTTCCTCACGGATTTTTCTTTGGCGGATAGATTCTGGACCCTACAACTCTGCGCACGGCTATGATTCAGTATCACCAATTGCTGTGGCAGGTTCTTGAACAGGGAAAATGCAAACCTGATCGCACCGGGACAGGCACCCGCGCGATATTCGGAGCACAGGCGCGTTTTCCCCTGTCCACGGGATTTCCGCTGCTCACCACCAAAAAGCTTCATCTTCGATCCATCATTTACGAACTGCTATGGTTCCTGCGGGGCGAGACAAATGTGAAGTTCCTGCGCGACCATGGAGTCACCATCTGGGATGAATGGGCGGACAAGGAAGGAAATCTCGGTCGCATTTATGGGGCGCAATGGTGCGATTGGAAAAGCGCTGATGGAAGGTCCATCAATCAGATTGGCGGAGTCATCGAGCAGATCCGGCGTAACCCTGACAGCCGCCGGTTGATTGTCAGCGCGTGGAATGTCGGGGAGATCGACCAGATGGCGCTGCCACCATGCCATGCACTGTTCCAGTTCTCTGTTCAGGAGGGAGAGTTGAGCTGCCAGCTTTATCAGCGGAGCGCCGATCTCTTTCTTGGAGTTCCATTCAATATCGCTTCCTATGCGCTTCTCACAATGATGGTGGCTCAGGTTTGCGGGCTGAAGCCGGGCACGTTCGTCCACACGTTCGGCGACCTTCACCTTTACTCGAATCATCTCGAACAGGCCCGGCTTCAACTGTCACGTGAACCACGACCGTTGCCCCGGATGAAGCTGAACCCAACTGTAAAGGAGATCTCAGATTTCGTTTACGAGGACTTCACGCTCGAAGGTTATGATCCTCACCCGGCAATCAAAGCGCCCATCGCGGTATGATTTCATCGTTTGAGCATGAGGCATCGGTTCTTACGGGCTGTAAATTTTCCCAAATGGAAGCTTGCGGTCAGCGGAAACCAAATATACATTCCTTCCCCTTGATCGCGGGGTGGAGCAGCCCGGTAGCT
>SXMN01000119.1 GCA_005777315.1 Verrucomicrobiales bacterium | reverse complement strand
TTCGGTATTGGTGTTTGGTGATCATCAGCTGCGGACCGCTTCCTGAGGCCAACCGGCCTCGGGCGGAACCGCCGCCGCCATCATCCCAAACCACCGGAAAACTGATAATTGTCACCGGTCACTTTTAATTGTCGCCAGCCATTCGATCTTACGGTCTCATTTTCCGAGAAGGCAGATGGGCTGGAGATCGGCTTGATTTACAGCCTCGATTTGTTTGAAACACAGACCATGCGCCGAATGGTCGGGCACATGGAGACCTTGATCACCGGTGCGCTCACAAATCCAGATCACGCGGTCGGCACTCTCCCATTGTTGACCGAGGTTGAACGGCGACAGGTCTTGGACGAATGGAATCGAACGCTCGTTCCATTCCCTCAGACTGTCCTGTTGCATCAGTTGGTTGAAACTCAATCGGACGAGACACCAGGCGCCGTGGCGGTGGAGTATGAAGGCTCAAAGATTACTTATCACGAGCTGGATGCCAGGGCGAATCAGCTCGCGGCGAAGCTCAGGGCAGCGGGTGTCGGGCCGGATGTGCTCGTGGGCTTGTGTGTGGAGCGGTCGTTGGAAATGGTCATTGGGTTGCTTGGAGTGCTGAAGGCGGGCGGCGCTTATGTGCCGATCGATCCGGCGTATCCCGTGGATCGAATTGCGTTCATGATTGCGGATGCGCGGTTGCCGGTTCTGCTCACGCAGGAAAAGCTGCGAGACGTCCTGCCACCACATCAAGCCCTGGTCCTTTGTCTGGATTCAGACTGGTCACAGATCGCAAAGCAACCGCGTGAGCGCATCTCAATGCCGATCGAGCCCAGTCATCTGGCCTACGTGATCTACACATCCGGTTCCACCGGCAAGCCCAAGGGAGTGATGATTCCACACAGTGCCATCACCAATCACATGCGCTGGATGCAGAGAGTGCATCCGCTGAGTGAACAGGATTGCGTGTTGCAAAAGACGCCTTTCAGTTTCGATGCATCCGTGTGGGAATTTTACGCTCCGCTGATGAGCGGCGGGCGGCTGATGATGGCGAAGCCTCAGGGCCATTTGGATGCCGAGTATCTCGCGCGAACAATCAAAGGGGGGAGGGTGACAATCCTGCAACTTGTGCCATCGCTCTTAAGGATGCTGCTGACGGAGCCGGAGTTCGCGGGATGCACCACCTTAAAAAGGGTTTTCTGCGGAGGTGAAACACTCACCCTGGATTTGCAGGAGGAGTTTTTCAAAACGCTTCCGCAATCCACATTGCACAATCATTACGGTCCAACGGAGGCGGCGATCGATTCGACATCCTGGGACTGTGTCCGGGATACCGAGCTGGCAATCCTGCCTATAGGGCGGCCTGTGGACAACGCCATTGCCTACATCACCGACGCCAACCTGCAACCTGTTCCCATAGGTGTTCCAGGCGAACTGCTCATTGGAGGTGCAGGTTTGGCTCGTGGCTATTTCGACAGACCAGAGCTTACGAGGGAGAAGTTCATCGCCAATCCGTTCGGGACGGGACGGGTGTACCGTACGGGAGATCTGGCGCGCTGGATGCCCGACGGGAACATCGAATTCCTTGGCCGCCTGGATCATCAGGTAAAGCTGCGCGGATTTCGCATTGAGCTGGGAGAGATCGAGGCGGTGCTAGGACGGATGGAAGGTGTGTTGGAAGCGGCGGTGGTAATGCGCGGATTCCGCGCTGGCGATCAACGACTCGTTGCCTATTGCTCCGTGAGGCCTGGTTTCACTGTGACCCCCGTGATGTTGCGTGATGGAGTGCGTGCCGCACTGCCTGACTACATGGTGCCGGCGCACTTCATCCTGCTTGAAGAGCTGCCTCATACTCCCAACGGCAAAGTGGATCGCAAGGCGCTGCCGGAGCCAGGCGGAATGGAGGGTGTGGATTCAGAAGGTGAGTTTGTTCCAGCCAGGACGATCACAGAGCAGAAACTCGCCGCGATTTGGGCTGAACTCTTGGGTGTTCAAAAGGTGAGCATTCACTCAAACTTCTTCGACCTCGGCGGACACTCTCTCCTGGCGGTGCGGTTGTTTTCGAGGATACAACAGGAGTTCGGACGAAAATTGCCGCTGGCATCCTTGTTTCAGTCTCCGACGGTCGCTCAACTGGCAGCGCTCATCGAGGCGGATGCGACTGGTGAACATCTCTGGTCCTCGCTCGTTGCCATCCGACGTGAAGGTCGTCGACCGCCGTTCTTCTGTGTTCACGGTGGCGGAGGGGAAGTTTTGTTTGCGCGGGATCTGATGAAACATTTGGATCCTGAAACCCCATTTTATGGAATTCAGGCGCGAGGGCTCGACAAACCAGACAATCGAGCTGCTTCGATTGAGGAGATGGCCGCACACTACATCAAGGAAATGAAAACCGTGTTGAAGGATGGGCCTGTTTACCTCGGTGGTTACTGCATGGGAGGACTGGTGGCCTATGAAATGGCGCAACAGCTGATTCGGGATGGACGACAGATTGGGCTGCTTGTGCTCATCGACGCCCATAATCCGGTTGCGGTTGCCAAATGGGGCAAACGAACTTCGAAAGTATCCCTTTGGCGGCAGAAGCTCATGTTCCAGCTCGGAAATCTCAAGCAATTGAAGCCTGTGGACATGGCGGGGTACCTCGTCAGAAGATCTGGTGCGGCTATCAAGTGGAGGTCCAAGTGGGTGTTGTCATCGATCTTGCGATTGATCCACGGACAGGCCAATGGAAAAGTCTCTTCGCATGTGGATTCCGTTCGCAATGAGGAATACAGCGCGCGGTTGTGGTGGAAATACCACCCTGAGCCTATTGAAGCGGATGTGTTGTTGTTTCGGCCGCAAAAACAGTTCGAGGGTCTTAATGATCCCGACATGGGATGGGGCGAGTTTGTCAGAAAGAACCTTGAGGTCGTCACCCTGCCCGTGAATCCCGGCGGGATGTTGGTCGAGCCATTTATTGGAATGCTGGGGAAGGGGCTTCGTTCACGACTCAACACGGCCCAAGATCAAAACGATGGTCCCCAACGCCGCCTATCCGTCGAGTGAGAAATACTCCGCAGTGACCTCCGCGAAATGGACAAGTCTCTCAATTCCGGAACTCAAAAAGACAGAACGCCGACCGGTTGAACCGATCGGCGTTGTAGTTCCCAACCAACAAACTCCATTCCGATCCAGCGGAACGGCATCACAAACGTCTAGAACCGGAAGACGAAATCCAGCGTGAAGCGATCTTTGAAAATGTCGTTTCCCGGTGTGAAGCCCTGCTCGTAAGCAAAGCCGAAGTCCACATTCTTGTGGAGGCGCGACCGGAAGCCAACGCCCCACGCCGCCTGCGTTTCACCACTGGCGCCCGAGCTCCCAAAGTTGATGAGATCGAATCCTTCCGACTTGAAGCCCAGCGCCTTCCCATCGCTCAAGGTGGTGTAAGCATTCATGGTCGCGAACGGGATGAACCATCGGCATGCGAAGTAATCAATCATTCCACAATAGCGTATGTTCGCGGTTTCCTCGTCCCGGTCGATCGGTATGCGCCCGCCGATGTTCGCCGTGAAGTGGAACTTGTCCCATCCCTTGATGGCAGACACGAACAGATTGAATTCTCCGTCGCCATTTCCCTGGAACACGCGTCTGTTGCCAGTCGGGAACTCAAAGGTGAAACCCGGTGTCACGATGACTTGCTGATCGTCATTCCGGTAAAGCGCGTACTTCAAGCCCGCGCCGACGTCGGCCCATCCGTCGGAACCTGGGTCCATTTCGATGTAGCCATCCTTGGTCGCGATGATCGCGAGGCGATCATTGACAGCGTATCTGACCTGCGCAGCATAGAGCCGCACATCCACGTTGGCGCCCAGGAACGACTTGTCGAGACGATGCCAGGCAAACACCGGGTGAACCTCGCTTTGGATCAATGGACTTTCGAAGAAGATCGGATTCGTCACGGGCGTAATCGTGTTCTCCTCCCAGTTTTGAGCGCTGATGCCGACACAGGAGAGAACAACCGCCGCACACGAAACTGCAACGATCTGATTAATAACATGCTTCATCATGGCTGATTTGAAATAACCTTCGGCAAACAGCGGCTGCTTGCGCTGGGTTGTTCAAGTCTGCCCGTTTTTTGCAAATCCACCACCGCGACCAACCAATTGTGGGGAAGAAATTCAGCGAGATGAAAAGTCTCTTTCGTAGCGCTTCAGCAGTGATGGCACATCGGCAGGCACAATGTAGATTTTTCCACGAACCTCCTTCACTTCCCCCGGAAGAAGCCCGCCAAGCCGGAAATCAGAGTGCACACAACGCGCGACTCCCTGGAAAAGTTCCTGCCACGGTTCCCAAGCGGTCGCGAAGATCCATTTGTCATCTCCACTGAAACACCCGATCAGTCCATTGCTTGGAATTTTCGGATTGAGAGGCCGTGGATTGACGTCTTCAGCGGACACATTGGGGGCCCGCCAGACTTGACCCGGCACGTACCGGGCCTTGGTGGCCCACGGATCAGTGGGCATGCGCGTCAGTTTTCCATCCAGAAAAATGAAACACTTCGGCACGTATGCGTAATCGTCCTTGGTCTGTGCGGCACCTTGACCGGTGAAATCTCCAAGCCGGATGCACGGTTGAGCCCAGTGCGCTTCAGAACGCTTCCTCGTGGGATTGCGGGCGGTGAGCTTGAAATCCACGAAATCGTCGCCCGCCGTGATGGTGTGATCCACAATGAGACCGTCCACGAGGACGTCCCGCATCTTGATCACCTTTTTGTTGGCGCTGATGGAGACAAGCGCGTTCGAATGAGCCACCATTGTGTGCTTCACCCAATCCGCATCCGTGGATTTGTCGCGGCAATAGGCTTCCAGGTAATTGATCCGAATCGGTCCGCCGAAGATTTGCTCGCCACGGATGATGAGCCAATGATTATCGCGTTCGAGAGTGAGACCGGGGGAAGCAGCCTTCGCGAATTCATACGAGAGAAAGGCACAAGCCAGAACCAGCAAAGGAAGGCGGTTGGATTTCATGGGAAGGTTCTGACACATCCGCCGACGGAGCGCAGCGTCTATTTTTACTTGTTGAAACAAGCGGCTAAATTCTCAATGAAATCGAAATGAATCGGGAGCCGCCCAATCCCGAAAGGATATTGCAAGTTCAGTTTTCGGCGCAGGATTCTCGCTGCGGCAAACATCCAAAGGTCAAACTATTGCTACCCGGTTCGCTCCCAAAACAGGACTATTACAGCGACAAAGAGATTTCGTTACATGATTGGACGCGACCTCTCGAATGTTTGCCTCTCCCTCACCCCGGCCCTCCCGCTGGGAGAGGGAGTCTTCTTTGGCCGCCATGAGTGCAATCGGGGCGGTCTTTGCGGGAGGATGCACCGCCACGGCGCAAGCGATCGCGCGCTTTCCCTCTCCCAGCGGGAGAGGGTGAGGGTGAGGGAGCAGGCCCATAGTCAGCGCACAGATGTTTCAGAATTAATTTGTCACAGTAATAGAGCGCGGCAGCGGTGAAACCCAGCCTCAGAAATGTCCGCAATGCTGCGCCTGGCATTTCGCACACAGCCGCGGTCCGGAAAATTGGGGGCGAAGCCGATAGGCATGAGTCAAACTATGAAGTGTTGATGACCATCTTCCTGCTACGGATTGATCTGAATCGTTCCGCCGTTCAGTTCGCGAGTGGTCCCGGAATTTGTGAAAGGATTTGCACGAACAGTGATCTTTGACCCTGCGCCATCCGCAGTGATGGTTCCCAGATTTACCAACGGCAGGTTTGCGTTGCCAAGATTACCAAAGCCTCCACGAATCGTGACCCCCGCTCCAATGGTAAGCGTGCCGTTGATTGGGCGAATGACTGGACCACCATAAGGGCCTGCGAGATTGATCTGGCACTGCCCATCCAGGGTTTGCGTGCCATCGAAATTCAGGGACGTGGTGTTGATGCCCCCGTATAGCGTGCAGGTTCCATGGAATGTCAGTCCATTGATCACACGCGGGTCGGCGTTGTCGCCGATGACAAGATCCGCATTCAGCACCACGCCGTCCAAAGTCGGAGTTCCGTAAGCAGTCACGGTCAAAGCCACTCCATCCGCGCTGTTGATGGTTCCCCCAATAATGGTGCCTGTGTTCAACTGCCATCCTGCCTTGCTCGCATCCAGAATCAGCGTGCTGTCCCGATTATCCAATGTCCCCGCGATGTACACGGTCGCATTGCTTGAATTGATTGTTCCGAACATCGAATGAGTTAAATTGCCACCGAGAGTTAACGAGCCATTCGTTACGGTGATGACCCCTGCATTGTTCCAATTGGACACCAGCACCATCGCACCGCGGGCGCTGCTGGAAAGAGTTCCTTTGTTCTCGATATTTTGGGTCATGATCGTGCCGCCGTTCGAATTGAGAGTTCCCAAATTGGTCACATCGCTGCCGAGAACTTTCATCGTCAATTCCCCCTCGGCCAGGATTGTTCCCTGATTGATCAGCGGTAGTTCCGGCCTGCCTACCGCTCCCGAACCGCGAATTATCAGCTTTGGCCCAATGGTAAGCGTGCCATTCACGGGTTGAACCTGCGTCGTAATGGAATTCGGACCAGTGAGTACAACTTCACCGGTCCCGTCGAACGTCTGCGTTCCATCAAAGTTCAACTGCGTAAAATTCAGGCCGCCGTCCAGGGTCAACACTCCATTCAGGGTCAATCCGTTTATGACGCGCACCTTGACGTCACGCCCAATCAACAGGTCGATATCCAACGTGGCATCGTCGAACGTGTTCGTCACCAATCCCGTGCCTGGGGACAGATAAAGCTTTGAGCCGCGGACTCCCCGCACGGTCCTGCCCAGGATCATGCCACTCTTGAGAGAGACTGTGACGGGCAGGTTAATGATGACGTCGTCGGCCGGTGAAGGAACCACACCACCTTCCCAGTTCGCCGCATCGTCCCATGCGCCGTTGCCCAAGTTGACCCAGAATGTGGCGTCAGCGAGCTGGAAGTCCCAGGCGTAATCCGCCGCCATTTGGTTGCCGGCGAGGTCCGTGATCTGTTTGCTCAAGACCGCTCGATAACCACCATTGGGCAAAGATGTGGCGAATGTCAGTGCGGCAGTACGTTCCGCGTCGCGGTACCTCACAACTCCTCCGCTGACGAGCACATCGTCAAGCGTGCCGGTGGTTCCGTCGGGGCCGGCGGCAAAAAGTTCGAATGAAGCCGGAGTCAATGTGGCCGGATTCATCGGTTCGCTGAAGGAGGCCAGCACCGTGGTCAGGTTCCTTGCTCCGCCACTGTCGAAGGGCGTCGTGGCAATCACAGCCGGCGGCTTGGCGTCCGGCAGCAGGGAGACCGTGATCGCTTCCGACGACGTGGCGTTGCCCCCGGTGTCAATCGCACGGGCGCGCAGGGTGAAGTTTGTTCTGGTTGCTGTGAACGCTGGCGCAACGAAGCGATATTCAAATGGAAAGCTTCCATCACTGAAGACTCTTACGCCGTCGAGATAAAATTCCACGTTGCGCACTTGCACGTCGTCCGTCGCATTGGCAATGGCGTACACGTGTGCGCCGGCCTGCGCTCCGCTCGCGTCGAAACCCGGAATGAGTGTGATCAGCGGTGGCACGTTCTTGTTGTCGCGGGCCAGATAATTCAGCACTTGCAGACCGGCACTGTCAGCGGCGACGTAGGTCAGCCCGTTGTCAAGCGTCACCGCCCGCGCAATGCCTGGCATCGGAAACGTTGTGACGAAAACATCGGTGTTGGTCGGACTGCCCAGATCGTAGAGTGAGATGTCACGGCCGCCATCATCGCTCAGGTTGGGCCCGACAACGGCGAGCCCGAGGCCGGCCCCATTGGGTACAATCTGCTTCCAGCCGAACTGTCCTGTGTTGGTTGGCTTGATGAGGGTGGGTTGACGCGGTTTCGACAAATCAAACGTATTGTAACCCTTGGCGTGGACAGCGTAGGCAATTCCTCCACCCACGAACAATCGACGGTTTGGTGCCGCGAAGAAGGGTGAAAGCGTTGAGCTTTCCAAGGTGGGCGATCCGTTTGCCAGCGAGAAGACGAGAAGACGGTCATCCGTGATCGCATAGAGCAAGTCGCCTGACACCGCCAGATCCCACACCGCATTGGTCACGGAAATGTGGCTCATGACCGTGCCCGCGCGCAAATCCACCGTAAAGATCAGACCGGAATCCGTTCCGACGTACGCCAAGCCCGAGCCAGCAGTCACCGCTTGGGCGCCTCCCAATCGGATTTGTTGAGCAATCCGTGCCGCCGAAGGCGTGCTCACATCAATCACCGACAAACCGGCATCCGGCTGCGCCACGGCGACAAAACCGCCATCAAACGCGATGCGTTGCGCTTTTCCCGGCGTGGGAACCCGCGCGATGATTGTCGGATTCAATCCGGCATAGGCGTTGAAGATGGAGATGCCTGCGGCTCCCTCGGCGGTCACCACGAGATCGTTCCAGGCGACAACGTCCTCAGCCGGTCCCGGCGTTTTGGCGGTGGCGATAATGCCTGCCTGCGTATATTCCCCGTCGAGCGGATTGGTTCCATCCCCCAACTCAATGCCATCGGAAATGCCATCACCGTCGGTGTCCTTTTTGTTCGGATTAGTGCCCACCACGAATTCTGCAATGTCCGGCAGGCCGTCTCCATCTGAATCCGGCTCCCTTTGATTCAGCGGGTAAAGGGTGAAACTGGGAAACCGCCAGTTCGCGTCAGGCCTGAGATAATTATGGACGAATCCATACGATCGGCTCACGGGATCGTAGAAATGAATCGAAGTGCCGACCGCGTCACGTGGAATGAACAACTGGTATTGACCGTAATCCTCCGTGAGCCCACGGACGACGAGTTCGCCGGCAGGTCGTTGAATCACAGCCACAAAATTGACCGGACGTTCCGGGGCGTTGCCGAAGGGTTCCTCATGATCAGGAGCGCTCGTTTCTGCGAGCTCGAGTTCCAGAGCATGGGTACTCAGGAGTGCGGACGCATCGCCACCTGCCAGTTGATTTGCGCGCTCCCAAAGGCTCGCCACCTGGCCCTCCACATCTGCTGGGCAGGGTGTATCCGACGCCGAGTATTTTCGGGTAAGAGCCAGGATTTCATCGATGACCGCATGGACCTGCTTTACGGCTGCCGCCATCTCAACCGGAACCGAATGTTGCGAAACTGACGACAGACTCAGGAAAGAAGACTTCGGCCTCGGCGCTCGACATTTCTTAGGTGGTTTGGGCGGTTTCGGCGGAGGCTTGGGCGGTTCGTCGCATGCACTCTCGCACTGGTCTTTCAGTAACTTGCACACTTCGAGATCGCTTTCCAGGGCACCCGTGATGCCCTTCAAGTGCGGACAATTGCCTTGAAATGTTTTCTGGCAGGCTCTGTAGCGGATTCCAAATCCTGCGTAGGCAAAAGTTTCGCATTGTACGCTGGCCTCTTGGCAGCCCTGTTTGCATTCCGCGGGTGTTTTGAACAATGCCACGTCACCCGTGTGCAATCCTGAAAGGCGCACCTGTTTCGACAGAAACGCTGTTCCTTCACCCCCTCCACCACACGACGGCGGCGGGGGGGCCTCTGGTTGTGGACCGACTCCATGCCAGCCCGGTTGAAGAATTCCCACGCCAGGATCGGTGCAGATGAACTTCCCATCTTCGCTGACCGTCATCGAGCCGACCGCCTCCCACATCCCCTTCTTGTGGTTGAAGCTGATAAGCGATTGCTTGCTCCCAGATGGCAGAGGTGTTTTAAGAACTGGATCAGACAAGTTTGGAAAACAGATCGCTGCCGGCTTGTCGAAGTTCAACGGCCCGTCGCTTTGCACCGTGATGACAATGGGGAATTCGAGTCCCGGCGGCAACGGCCCCGGCAATCGATCCGGTGGCACTGGCGCTATTCCCACCATCCCGCCGTGCGTCCCATCATCGGCGAACAATGAGTTCGCTCGCACCGTGATGCTCACGCCCGCCAAAGCCGGATTGCTCGACACTATGCTCGGTGGAAATGAAATCGTTGTGTCGATTGTCGCGCTCACCGGCTGCAACGTCCCTGGAGCGATCAGCGGCAAATATATCTTTCCTGTGCCGCCGGCTGGATTGTCCATCCGTCCCGCCACCGCGTCCCACGCCTTGCCCACGAATGGGTAGTATGCCTTGTCGGGATAATGAATCCCGCTGGCAGGGTCGGTCACTGTCCGCCCGTCGATATGAACAAAGAACCGCCCGGGCGGTGCCGGCGACAAGGTAAAATTCCCGTTCGCATCCGTCACCGTTCTCAAACTTTGTTCCATGCCATCGACCGTGATCGTCACTCCCGCCAGTGGTTTGTTCACCACATTGGAGCCGGTGTCGCCGCCTTGAGTCAGCCCGCTTGCGTACACCGTTCCCTTTACCGCTGTGCCGGGCAGCGCGGTGAGGTTGAGTGTGTCGTAAGAAATCACGGTGCTACCTCCTGGGTTCCCATCGCCATCCGCGTCCACCGGGCG
Organism: Verrucomicrobiales bacterium; assembly: GCA_005777315.1. Taxonomy (GTDB): domain Bacteria; phylum Verrucomicrobiota; class Verrucomicrobiia; order Limisphaerales; family F1-12-MAGs170; genus F1-120-MAGs170. Next base: position 13,993 of record SXMN01000119.1, on the reverse strand, counting down.
GCCGATTTCGTCGGTCAAACCTGCGCCGTCAAAGACCACCGTTACCCGCGCGCTGCCCGGCAGCGGCTCCAGATAAAAGAGGGTGGCCTTTGTGCGATCACTCGAGAGCTCGGCGCGCGAAAGCAAGCGCCGTCCGCCAAAGGTCGCGTAGAAATGGTTGGTCTTGAGAATCGTGTTCGCCGCCAGTGGCGCACTGAGGCGGATGATCGTTTCGCGCGTCACAGCCACCCCTGTTTCGCCATCAAGGGGGGAAGTCTGGTTGATGATGGTCAAACCTGGCAGGCGCAGACGGAAGAACCGTGCTGTCGCGGAAACCGGGAGGGAAACTGTGAACTGGTTGCCCTGGAGCAATGGCACCGCTCTCACTGGCAGCCAGGGGACCGTGCCTCCGATCAAGCCCGCTTCGTCAAGAACGAAGCCCGGCGATGTGTAGGGCCATGTCAGTCGGATTGATTGTTCATCCTGGGACTGAATCATCAATGTTGGCGCGCTGGGCGCCGCGCAGAGATTTGAGACCGGGATAAATAATGCGCAATCCCATGACAGCATTCGGACAAGGCAAAGTGGTTTGGTCATATTCGGCGGGGAGATTCAGGGATTAGTGGCCGATCCTACAGGTCCACAATTTCAATCTTAGTTTTCATGGCGAGACCTTGTCAAATTGCGTTTCGGTGTGCACGGACCCTCGACCCTCAGAGCCGGAACTGTTTGACCCGTCTTCAATCGTTTTACATATTCCGCCGCATGGATTGGATCACCGACCCTCAAATCTGGATCAGCCTACTGACGCTCACCTTGCTCGAGATCGTCCTGGGAGTGGACAACATCATCTTCATCTCGATCCTCGCGGGCAAACTTCCCCCCGATCAACAGGCGCGCGCGCGCCGCGCCGGACTCATGCTGGCATTGATCACGCGCGTCATTCTTCTTCTCGGACTCGCCTGGATTGTCCGGCTGGAGAAACCGTTCGTTGAATTCACGGTGCTGTCACACCACGTGGGGATATCGGGTCGCGACCTGATATTGATTCTTGGCGGCCTTTTCCTTCTGGCGAAGAGCACGCACGAGATTCACGACAAACTTGAAGGCGAAGACGGCGAAGTCAGCCGGTGAATCGCTCCGACGTTCACGGCGGTGATCATTCAGATCATGCTCCTGGACATCGTGTTTTCCCTCGATTCGGTGATCACGGCGGTTGGGATGGTCAAGGAGGTGGGAGTGATGATCGCGGCGGTGCTCATCGCCATGATCTTCATGCTGGCCTGGGTGGACAAAATCGGCTCCTTCGTCGATCGCCATCCTACGATCAAGATGCTGGCATTGAGTTTTCTATTGCTGATTGGGTGCGTGCTGGTGGCTGAAGGATTTCACAAGGAGATTCCCAAGGGATACATCTACTTTGCGATGGCCTTCTCCTTGGGCGTCGAGATGCTCAATATCAAATTGCGCAAGAAAGACGACAAGGTGCATCTCCACCAACCCTACCGTTGATCTGTCATGACATTCCAGCTCCCAGCGGAAACTGTAAACGCAACATCGCCCCGGTTTTCTCCCGGAGTCGGCCCCCGTTTGTTTCTAGTCATCGTCGCACTACTCTTCAGTGCGGCCCGCCATCTCGATGCGAAGCAGCCTCACCCTGTTCAGGCCCGTCACACTGTCGTTTCCATTCACGGCGATGAGTTTTGGATCAACGGAAAACCAACCTACCCGAACCGCTCCTGGCGCGGGCACAAGATTCAAGGGCTCATCTTCAATTCACGCATGGTGCAGGGAATTTTCGATGACCTCAATGTGGAGACGGCCTTACTCTGGGCTTACCCTGACACCGGCAGGTGGGACGCGAACCGCAACACGCGCGAATTTCTTGCCGCGATGCCGGAGTGGCGGCGTCAAGGTCTGTTGAGCTTTACGATCAACCTTCAGGGCGGTTCGCCGCAGGGTTACTCGAAGGATCAGCCCTGGCACAACTCGGCATTTGCGGGGGACGGTTCCTTGCGCGGCGACTACATGGAAAGACTGGGGTTGATTCTCGACCGCGCGGACAAACACGGGATGGTAGTCTTCCTCGGCTTCTTTTATTTCGGCCAGGATCAAAGGCTGCGCGACGAGGCCGCCGTCATCCATGCGACCGATAACGCCGCCCACTGGGTGATCAGCCGCGGCTATCGGAATGTCATCATCGAGATCAACAACGAATGCGATGTGAAAAGTTACGACCATGAAATCCTCAAGCCGGCGCGCGTTCACGAGTTGGTCCAGCGTGTCCAAGGCATGGGTCCGAGCGGACGCCGCCTTCTTGTCACGACATCCTACGGCGGTGGAACTGTGCCGGGAGAGAATGTCGTCCTCGCTGCCGACTGCCTTTTGCTACACGGAAATGGAGTCTCCAACCCGGATCGGATCTCGGAAATGGTCCGCAAGACCCGGACGGTGCCAGGATACGCACTCAAACCGATCCTCTTTAACGAAGATGATCACTTCGATTTCGACAAACCGCGGAACAACTTCACCGCTGCCGTTGGCGAATACGCATCATGGGGTTACTTCGACTACCGGATGAAAAGTGAAACTTTCAACGACGGTTACCAGAGCCTGCCGGTGGACTGGGGTGTGTCGAGCGACCGGAAGCGCGGTTTCTTCAAATTGCTCCGCGAGATCACAGGTTCGGCGAATTGAATCCCCGCCGGGTTGCGCGAATCGCGCGATCTGGTCTATAAGCGATCCGTGACTCCTGGACCGACCATCGATGCCGCACTGGTGCCAGATCACGAATTGATCGAAAGGATTGGGCGTGGCGGTTACGGCGAAGTCTGGATCGCGCGTAATCTCAGCACCGGCACGTTGCGCGCGGTCAAGATTGTTTTCCGTCACGAGTTTGAGGACGAGCGCCCGTATCAGCGCGAATTCGAGGGGCTGCTCAAGTTCGAGCCTATCTCCCGCTCGCATCCCAGCCAGCTCGCCATCCTGCATATCGGTCGCAATGACGAGGCCGGCTGCTTCTACTACGTGATGGAACTCGCCGATCCGATCGGCGCGGTTCAAAGTTCAAAGTCCAGAGTTGAAAGTAATCCGGGAACGGCGGCGTGCACCGAACTGGAACGGTCTTCAACCTTGAACTTTGAACGTGAAGCGTTGAACTCATTCGTTCCCCGCACTCTCCGCTCCGAACTCAAATCGCGCGGACGCCTGCCCGCCGCCGAAGTTATCGAACTCGGCCAAGCCTTGGCCACGGCGCTCGCGCATCTCCATTCGCACGGCCTGGTGCATCGCGACATCAAGCCAGCCAACATCGTTTATGTGGGCGGCGTTCCTAAGCTGGCGGACATCGGATTGGTCACCGAAGCCAGCGACCAATGCTCCATCGTCGGAACGGAAGGCTACATCCCGCCCGAAGGCCCCGGCTCGCCGCAAGCCGATCTCTACAGTCTCGGCAAAGTCCTTTACGAAGCGGCGACCGGGAAGGACAGGCGTGAGTATCCGGCGTTGCCCGACGATCTGCGCTCCTGGTCCGACGCCAATCTACTTACCGAGTTGAACGCTGTGATCCTACGCGCCTGCGCTCGCGGACTTCGCGACCGCTATGCCGCCGCTGAGGAACTGCGTGCCGATCTCGCTCGACTTGCGGAGGGAGGGCAGGACTGGCGGCGTACGTAACTGTGGGCTTGGAATCGATGAAGGAGCGGGAACGAAATCGAAAGCCTGACGCCTGGAGTCTACCGATGAATTGGACTTGATATTACACCATTGCGGAAGATTTTGATAACGCCTTCAAGCACTGGCACCGCGCGTTGGATGAGCGTCAACCTTTGGCCCTCGGGGCAATTGTGAACCCATTTTTCGAGCCGCTCTGGCGTGACCCAAGGTTCGACGAAGTTCTCCGACGCACGGGCTTGGACAAGTATTTTCCGGAGCGTATGAACGTGAAGTCAGTCCAATTTGAAGCACCTTGAGATTGAAACCATTCACCAGGGACGAGCATTGGATCCTGCGACGGCTATTTCAGCGGGAGGTAATAGACCCGATTCAAGAGATCGGATTCAGTTCCGGTTTTGGCCAGCAACTCCAAATCGTCAATGCATTGTCCGATGGAAACTGCGAGTTGGGGCGCATAGATGATTCCTTGGAAAGAGACTCCCGCGCGCTGACGCCGGGCGGCTTCCGCCAGCAGATCGACGTCTTGTGAGAACAACACGCGGCCAACGGTAGCCGCCCGATCCAGAAGTTCCGGATCATTCCAGCGATCGGTTCCGTCTTCCTGAGCGGTCAGCACATCGACGCCACGTCGGCGGAGGCCGCGAGTCACCGGACGCGGCACATGCACATCCATGTAAAGCCGAAGACTCACTTCGCGGCCAGCCGGTCGAGCAATTCCTGACGGCTGATCTGAGTCGCCGCCTCAGCCCTCAGTCGACGATGATCTTCCACCTGTCGCTGCATCTGGCTGGTGAACTCGGCGTGGTGATCGTGATAGAAGGCCAGCGCGGCGTGAATCTGGCCGAGGCTCAGGTGGGGATGGGCTGCATGTATCTCGGCGGCATCCCAGCCGTAAGCCGCCTCGTCCATCGCCACTTCAATGACTTTGGTATTTGTCTCGGCGATCCACGCGACATTCTTCTCATCGCGCCGGATGTGAGTGATCGGTTCAATTACGAGCATGGTGCCAGATTACGGGAAGTACCGCTGGAAACAAGCACGGCATTTTGTGACGTTGTGCTGTCGGCTTGGCTGTGAGCGCCAAAATCGACTGCATTCATGGAATTGTTCGAGCCCGGTAAAATCGTTGCGGCAACTTTGCCGGAAGCCAAAAAGGTTCTTCATCGTAAATCGTCATGTGACCTGTTGAGAGCTTGTTGGTCGCGATGGCGGTCCAATTGGGTGGAAGCAGGCTAGTCGCAGCCTCGATAATTACGGTCGCGCTGGTTGCAGGCTCAAAGACTTGAAATTCCACCCCAGGGCTATCAACGGCGCGGCGGAGGTCAGCCATTACTATGTCTGGGGGCTGGTTCTGAGTCCATGCGCCCCCGTAAAGTCGAACCAAGTAACCTGGCCCAACTCCATTAACGAAATTGAAACTACCAGTAATGAGCACGTTACCATCTCGATCGAAAGCGATTAACCTCTCACGAGTCCACTCGGGACGATCAGCCATCCACATTGGGTAACCCTGCAACTCTCCTTCGAAGTCAGGACCAAAGAATATCAAAGGCACACCAATTAACCCTCCCCCCAGATCGAAACTCGGGTCAGGACTACCGTCGGAATTCAAGCGCGCCGCGCCAATGCGTTCGGCTCCGTTGACAGAGGAAAAATGGCCTGCGATCAGGATTCTCCCGTTTCGTTCAACTGCGACGACGGGAACCGAACACGCACCGGGATTGCTGGCGATCACAGGTGCAAAACTCATATCCGGTGATCCAGCTCCATCTCTCCGCTCCAACGCAGTTTGCCCCCTTAAAGTCGCACCCAAAATCAACTTCCCGTCTGCTTGGACAGCGATGAGGAAGAGGCGTTCGCCTACGGTCGTCCCATGCTGGAAGAGGAGAAATGCACGCTCGGACATGGTGATTCCAAAGCCACGCGGATCTGATCCATCTCCAAACGTCTGATCCACGCTGCCATCGTCCTTGAGTCGATAAATACCAGTCGGCTGACTTCCATCTCCAAGCTGCACAAGAATTCCCCGGTTCGGCTGGATGAAGATCGCGTCAACACTCGCAGCCGCAGTAAGCAAGGGATCATCGACGTGAAAGATCTCATCGAGACCACCATCGTTCTTTAGGCGCACGAGCTTCCTAGTGTTTTCTGGACCATTGAAGCCGACCAAGATCTTGCCATCGCTTTGCGGGGCGAGCGCACTGATTTGATTCGTGAAAAATCGCTCACCAATTTGGTGAACCACCACAGGCAGAGCCGACTTGAAACTCGGGTCCAGACTGCCGTCAGGATTCAGCCGCATGATCGAAGTGGCGTCCGCCAGCAGTATCTTGTCGTCCGCTTGAACCAAGAACCGGCTTCCGAGTAAAGGCCTGAACTCAAAATCGTTCGTCTTGCTCACTCTGTAGGCAACGATGCTTTGCTTGACAAAGGTCGGATCAATGTCGCCATTAGTATTCAACCGAACCAGCCCGTTGAATTGAAGATTTGGAAACTGACCGAGTAACAAGACCCGTCCGTCCGATTGAGTGGCGATGGATTTAATGTCAGGCCGCAGCAAGACACCTTCAGTGCTATAATCACGTTTCGCGAAGAAATCGGCCAGGGCCGGATCAGGTCGAAACCGAGCGTCGCGCGAGCCTGGCAAACCGGGACGCAATGGCTTCGTCCGCACCGGAATTGGCAAGGCACCGCAAGCAGCAGCAAATGATCGCGCCGTGCTGGTACCAAGCAAGATAATGAGCAGCAGGAACAGTTTGACGATTGGGTTCAAGTTCATCCAAGGAGTAGAAGCAGCCATGCATGGCGGTTCTTTCAAAGAAAGTGAAAAAAATGCGCAAGCGGGCAGATTCGCAGTTTAGATTCGACGCCGTTTTCCTGCTCCGCTTACTTCACCGCTTCAATGCGATCCCGATACACGTTGACGAGCTTGTGCGTGGCAATCATGGAGTCAATCCGAGGCCAGATATGTTCCAGCCACGCGGCGAAATCGCGGCGGCGCATGTTCCCCACCCGTAAGTGGACCACGCGAGGGGGAGGTGCCCTCAGCACGATGCGTTGCGAGAAATCAGCGTCCTTGGTGACGATAGCCAGATCGTTTTGTTGAGCGTGCGTCCAGAGCTGCGAGTCGGTCGGTCGCGATCCCAGGTCCGAGGCGTGCGTAACCGGCAGGCGAGTTTGCAGGGATGAAACGCGAGGCAGGTTTTCGTCGAAGAGAAAGCCCCTCATGCCACAGGCTCGAACGAGTATTGGTTGCCCATCAACCGGGCAGCGTGATCCATGCAGGCCAGTACCTGCTCGCGGCGCAGCGAGGGACACGCTTCCAACACATCATCCACCGAATCTCCCGCCGCCAGCATCTCCAGCACGGACTGAACGGCAATGCGTGTTCCACGCAGCACGGGCCGCCCATTGCAAACGTCGGGATGAATCTCGATCCAGTCCGAACTCATGGGCCAAAATTAGTCCAGACTCCGAACGTCGCCAAGCTCAATTCCCGGTCAAATCTCGGCACGGGGAGAATTTTCATGCTCGCAATGAAAGAATCGCCTGCGTTCGATGCTTCATCCTGTTAGAAAGCGATGACGATGCCCACCGACAGGGAAACCGACGACTGGCTGCCCACGCGACGCAGCCTGCTCACGCGATTGCGACGGGAGGATGACCACGCCGGCTGGCAGGAATTTTTCGACTCCTACTGGCGGCTGCTCTATGGCGTGGCGCGTAAAGCCGGGCTGAACGACGCTGAGGCGCAGGACGCGGTGCAGGATTGCGTGATCACAGTGAGCCGCCAGATGCCGAAGTTCCGCTACGAGCCGGAGCGGTGCTCATTCAAAGGCTGGCTGTTGATGATCCTGCGGCAGCGGGTCGGACGGCAGTTCAAAAGGCGAATTCAGCCGGGAGCAAACGGCGCAGAGGGAGCGCTGTGTTCCGCAGCCGACGATGGAGCCACAGACTCGGATCCACTCGCGCTTCGGCATGATCCAAGCGCCGATCCTCTTGACGAAATATGGGAAGCGGAGTGACAGCGGCATATTCTCGCGCTGGCGACCGAGCGGGTGAAACAGTTGGTGAGCGACGCACAATTTCAGATCTTCGACCTGCACGTCCTGCGTGGCTGGCCGGCACGTGACGTGGCGCGCGCCCTCGGAGTGAACATCGCGCAAATCTATCTGGCCAAGCTGCGCGTGGGGCGGCGATTGAAACAAGAAGTCCAGGCGTTAAAGAGGAACGACGAGGTAGGCGGGAAGGTTGCCCACTGACTTCTGAAAGCGTTCGAGTTGCAGCACGAAGGTCTTCCTCTCGACGTTGTGGCGCTGATCTGCTTCGTTCTTCCGAAACAATTTTACCCATGAAATTTGTCACCCGACTTCTCCCGCTTCTGACCGTGGCAGCATTGTCTGCCGGCAATTCGTCCACCTTTGCAGCAGGCGGTCAAACGACGATCACAAGGACGGGCTACCACGGCTGGCCTGACTCATACGTCCTCTCCAATGGAAAAGTGGAAGTCATCGTGGTACCTGCTGTCGGACGCGTGATGCAATTCCGATTCGCTGGCGAAGAAGAAGGGCCGTTCTGGGAGAATCGTTCTCTCGACGGCAAAGCGCCTGATCCAAAGTCCTCCGAGTGGGGGAATTTCGGCGGCGACAAGACGTGGCCTTCTCCCCAGGGTGAATGGGGTAAAGTGGCGGATCGAGGCTGGCCACCACCGCCCGCATTTGACTCGATGCCGGTCAATGCCAACACCTATCTGAACCGCCACGGTCAAGGGTTGATTCTTACGTCGGCTGTTGATCCCTTCTTCGGCATTGCCACTGAACGCCGGATCGAACTTGTTCCCGGAAAGTCCCAAATGACAATCAGCACCACCTACCGGAAGATTGAAGGCGCTCCGAAAAAAGTCGGAGTGTGGATCATCACTCAACTCAAGGATCCAGTGGCGGTGTTTGCGCCATTGCAGAAACGTTCGTATTACTCGAACGGATTCAACAAACAGTCCGATGTCCTGCCGCTGGATCTGAAAATCGACGGCTCTCTCCTCTCGTGCAAACGCGATCCACAGCATTCAACCAAGATCGGCACCGATGCCGGAACATTGCTTTGGGTCGGGGAAAAGCACGTCCTGCGCATTGATTCCGCGCGGAGTCCGGGCGCCGAGTATCCTGACGAGGGTAGCAGCGCCGAGATTTACACCAACCTAGATCCTAACGCCTACGTCGAACTCGAATTGCTCGGACCGCTGCATACAATGAAAGTGGGCGAAGCCATCTACCAACGATCCACCTACACACTCCTTCATCGCACCAAGTCCGATCCGAACTCCGAAGCAAAGTCGGTCCTGCGCCGTTACTGATCCGACGCTCACCCCGGGCGGGGCGTTGATCGCCTGGTTGCAGCTTTTATGTAATAAACCTTCTGCCAGGCACGCTATAACAGGGACGTACCGTGGAATCAGAGAAGCTCCATATTTACGAGATCCTCGCGCGACAGCATGAGCCCATGCTGCTGGCCTACGTGATGTCGCTCGTCACGGATCCGCAACTGGCCGAGGACATCGCCCAGGACACTTTTCTCATTGCGTATCGGAAGATCGCGACGCTCAGGAACCCGAAGGCCTTCGGATCGTGGCTGCGCGGAATCGCCCGGTGGGAAGCCTTTGCCGCGCTGCGAAAACGGGGAACGGAAATCCCGTATGAACCGTCTATGCTGGAAGGAGTGGAAGACGTGTTTGCCTCGCTCGAAGCACAACGCGCCGCCGAGACCTGGCAGGAACGGTTCCACGCCGGCGAGGAATGTGTTCATGCGCTGCCAGACAAGCTACGGACCGTCTGCCAGCTCCATTATTTCCAGGACGAGAAGTCACAGGACATCGCGGACCGACTTCAAGTGGGCCTGAGCGCCGTGCTCAAGCGCCTGGAACGCGCCCGCGACGCCATCCGCGAATGCGTGGAACGACGTTTGAAACTCGAAGTCTGACGTGACCTCACATTCCTCAACGCCGGAATCCGCGCGGCGGCAGGGCCGGCGCATGGCCTGTGAAGGCATCCTGCGCTCGCAATTCGGACGGCGATCTTCGCGAGCGGTCGATCAGGCGATGACACGGCTCGCCGAGGGGGAATCCGTTTCCCAGTCAGTTGTCCTCGTCACAGGGCGGTTTGGGCGGCGGGTTCCCATGCGCGTGCTGCTCACGCTCGCGGCCTGCGTGACCCTGCTCCTGGTGCCAGCCTTGTGGTTCCTGAGTCCGCCGATGGGGGAGCCGGAGCTGTCAGAAGTCTCGGGTTACGTGAGGATGGAACGCATGGGCCAGCCGCACGCTTTCGCCCGGGGCACGCGCCTCCAGCCAGGCGACTCGCTCTTCACCGGGACGAACGCCGCGGCTGTCCTCGGCTTCGGCAAGGAGCCGACGCGATTCGACTTGGGCGGCGAGGCGGAGTTCAAGGTGGTGTCCCTCATATCCGGCAAGCGCTTCGATCTCCGCGCGGGCAAGCTGGAGGCGAGCGTTTCGCGCCAACGCCCGTTCCACCCGCTAATCGTCACCACGCCGAACGCCGAGGCGACGGTGGTCGGCACTCGCTTCACGCTGACCGCTGCGATGAACCGCACACAGCTGGACGTGGACGGAGGGAAGGTTCGTTTGGCCGATCTGAGCAACGCAAGCGCGAAGCCAGTCAAGGTTTCGGTCCGCCATTACGCCATCGTGGCTCCGGCGACGGAACTGGCGGCGCTGCCTAAAACCGGCGGTCTACTTCGGGAATGCTGGACCAACATCCCGGGCAGCATGGTGCTCCACCTGACCTCACATCCAGATTTCCCCGCCCAGCCCGACGGGCAGGACGTGTTGGCCGTCTTTTCCACCGACGTGATGCGGACGAACAATTTCGGAGCTCGCCTTCGTGGATTCGTCCATCCGCCGGTGACGGGTGACTACACGTTCTGGATGGATGCGCGCGACGATGCGCTCCTCCTCCTGAGCGCGGACGAAAACCCGCGCAACCAGGTCCAAATTGCCTATAGCCGGGAGACCGATGCTTCTTCGTCCCCCATCCCGCTCGTGGCCGGACGGCGCTACTCCATCGAGGTGTTGCACAAGATCGGCGATGGCCAAGGACACCTGGCGGTGGAATGGCAGGGGCCGGGCCGGCCCCGGGAGATCGTCCAGGGGGATTTTCTTTCACCGGAGAGGCCTCGAAAAAAATATGGAGCGAAACGATGAACCGACCGAAACTTTGTTCGACACTCGTTCCTCGCCATACGCCGCCTGGCTTCACGCTCATCGAACTCCTCGTCGTCATCGCCATCATCGCGGTCCTCGCCGCCCTGCTTTTGCCTGCCCTTGGTCGTGCGAAAGCCACGGCGCAGTCCACCGCTTGCCTCAGCAATCTCCGGCAACTTCAACTCGCCTGGTTGTCCTACGTCCACGAGAACGACGACGCCCTGCCGCCGAACATCTCCCGCAAGCGCGGCTTGGTGCAGGAGAACATCCAAGGCTCGTGGGTGCTCGGGAACGCCGGGCGCGACATTGGCACGACGAACATCGAGCGCGGCGTCTTCTTCCATTACACAGGCTCTGCCGCCATTTACCGCTGCCCCAGCGACAAGTCCCTCACAACGACGCCGCTCGCCGTTCAACGAACCCGCAGCTACTCCGCGAACCTCTTTCTTAACGTGGACATCGAGAGCGGCACGCCTGCGGACGTCGTCAACGGCTGGCCGGAGAACATCCGGCGAACCTCCGGGCTGGTGAACCCGCCGCCGTCGCAAGTGTTCGTGCTGATCGACGAGAGCGAGCAGACCATCGACGACGGCGTGTTCGCCGTCGGCAACTGGGCGGCCAGGGCCGTTGTGCCCAATCCGCCGCCATTTTACTGGGCCAATTTTCCGTCCGACCGCCATCAACGCGGTGCCAACTTCTCGTTTGCCGACGGGCACGTGAAGCATTACCGCTGGCTCACGCCCAAAAAGAAACAGACGGGACTGTTCCAGGAGCCGATCCGATCGGCGGAAGATCTGCGTGACTTGCAACGGATGCAGGCGGTACTGCCCAAGGCACCTTGACCGGGAACAGTCGTCTCACCGTTATCAACTCACTTTTTGTTATGAAACCAATTTTCCAATCGATCGGAAGCGTACTCGCGCTCGCTATGTCCGTTTCCACGATGGAGACCCACGCTCAATCACCCGGCTCGCTCGACTTGAGATTTCAGCCGTCGGCGTTTTCGGTCCTGAAGGAATACGAAGGGGGAGGCGCGATTCGGATCGTCGGACTGCGGTCGGACGAAAGGGTGATTATCGAAGGCTTGTTCAGCCACGCCGATGGGAAACCGCGCGGCGGAATCGCGCAGTTGAACGCGGACGGCACGCTCGATCCCGGATTCAATCCGGCAATTTCGATTCTCAGTACGACACGATTGAGCGTCAAGGGCGTGCGCCCACCCATGACGGCTCTGACGGCCACCGAGGGTTTGTTCGTCACCGCGCTGTGGAATCCGACTGATTGGAGCGAGTCCGATGTCGTCCAGTTGATGCCGGATGGTTCGCTCGCTGATTTCCGGGTTCGTTCGCCGTTGATCTGGAGCGCCAGCTCCTTTTGGGAGCGGATCATTTTTGCACAATCGGACGGCAGGCTGTTGGTCGGCGCTCCGGTCGCTTACGGAAAGACACACGGACTCTACGATGTGTCCCGCTTCGACGGGCAAGGTTATCTGGACTTCAGCTTCAACCTTCGCCTGCAATGGGAACTCTGCTGCGCTGACATCGCCTCCGTTTACGCGTTGATGGAAATCGCCGCCCAGCCGGACGGCAAGCTGCTCATCTACGGCCCGAATATCCGGGCGATCAACGGCGTGACATGGAACAACCTGGCCCGGATCAACGCGGACGGATCGCTCGACACGTCGTTTCGATTGCCAGCGGGATGGCAGGCGCCGGGGGAGTTCCTATCGCGTTATGCCTTTCACGTGCTTCCGGATGGAAAGGTGTTGGCGGGAGGACTTAGAAACACCCAGCGCGCATACTACCCCTTGGTCCGGCTCCATTCGGATGGTTCGATTGACCGCGCCTTCAAGGCCGGTTCCAGCCTCGGCAAAGTCGATGCAATGGCGGTGCAACCGGACGGGCGGATCGTGGTGGCGACTGGCGAATCCGGTGACGACGGTAGCCCGCATTCGTCACGAAGAATTCTCCGTCTGCATCCGGATGGCTCCAAGGACACCCAGTTCGGTCAAGCCACGGCAACGACGGGCAGTCCGGGCTTTGAGGTCATCAATTCGATCGCGCTCCAGCCAGACGGGAAAATCCTGGTGGCAGGCTCGTTCACCTCGATCAATGGCATCCGTCGTCCCGGCATAGCGCGTCTCCACGGGGATCCGCCGCCAGCGTTCGCTTTTGCTTCCGTCACGCGCGAACCCAGTGGAAGTGTGCGCTTCATTATCCCGACCCGGCCTGGCGGGCCCTACATCCTCGACGGCTCGACCGATCTGCAATCCTGGCTTCCCATCCGTACCAACTCAGCCACGGACCTCACATTGGAATTTAAGGACGCCAATGCAGTAAATTTTACCCAACGCTTCTACCGCGCTCGGCTCGTCAATCCTTGATTCAACCTGGAACCCGTCGTGAAACCTAGATTTGCCCTCCTCGTTCTCACTCTCCAGTTTGCCGCCTCGGAGCAAATCTCCGCGCAGCCCCTGGTCACGAGCCAACCGACCAACAACTCCGTGAGCCTCGGAGCCCGGGTGACGCTGCAAGTCACCGCCACAGGCGCCGCGCCGCTCGCCTATCAATGGCGGTTCAACGAGGCCACGCTCGCGAACGCCACGAACCGGACGCTCATCCTGACCGAGATCACGGCCGCGCACGCAGGCGATTACGTCGTCACGATCACCAACCTTTCCGGCACTGTGACCAGCCGCGTGGCCCGGCTCGAAGTGGACCCGGCGTTCACCAAGATCATCGCCGGTCCCGTTGTCAGCAATGGCGGTTACTCCTTCGCCTGCGCGTGGGGTGACTACGACAACGACGGTTTCCTCGACCTGTATGTGGCGAACTACAATGACCCTGACACGGGCCATGACTTCCTTTATCGCAACAACGGCCTGGGCGGCTTCACGCGGGTGACCTCCGGGCCGATCGTGAACAACGGCGCGTGGTCCACCGCTGGCGCGTGGGCTGACTATGACAACGACGGTGATCTGGACCTCCTAATTCTACTTTGTTACTTGAGCGAGGCGTTTTTCTCGCTGTCGCTTAGCGTGTGACTTCGATGCTTTGAGGCGTTGCTGGTGTCGCTGAACCAAATCGGACATCACCTCCGCATGCGTGTGCCCGCGTCTTGGTATAT
>SXMN01000118.1 GCA_005777315.1 Verrucomicrobiales bacterium | reverse complement strand
TGAGCCTCTCCCGCACACTGCCCCGCAACCGGTGCCCCTGGCGCCCATCCGCTCGCCCGCCTGAATACCGTCCCGTTCGCAGGGATTTCAACTCGCCATTGCTTTTTCAGTCCGCCCCATCTCATCTGAGGTCAGAACCTGCTGCGGCTGGTGCTGCGCACACAACCGCGCTCCTGGCCGACAACCAAGTTCACCGACAACTTGTGGATGCACCGCCTCATCAATCGCGTAGAAGTACAACTTGACATCCCGTCATGCCTCCCTGTGGCAGACTAATACAGATAGAAGAAGGAGAGTCTGCTTATGAAATCCAATGTCATTCTTCGTTACATCCGTCTCCTCACACTCACCAGCTTCGTTATTTCCGGACGCGCGCAGGAGTTACTGATACCCGATCCCGGCCTGAATTTCGCATTCCGATGGGAGTTGCGGAAGTTTGAGGGGCCATTGACGGCGCTTGATCTGTTCAGCGTGGCAAACTTGGACGCCAACCTCCAATACGTAACAAGCCTCGAGGGGATCAGCGCTGCGCCAAATCTGACGAAGGCGATCCTCACTCGAAATCAGCTTGCTGATACTTCCTTCCTGGCTGAGCTCCCCAATCTGACTGTGCTTGACCTCCGGCACAATCATCTCACCAACTTCTCCGGTCTGAGCGGGTTGTCGAATCTGGCCAGCCTCAACCTTGGCGGCAATCAAATCACCCAACTCACTCTGCCTTCGGGTCTGACGGGCTTGAACGCGCTTCACCTCGACGACAATCCGCTCCAGGAACTCACCCTGCCCGAGGGCATGAAGAATTTGACCACGCTCACGCTGCAAAACAACCAGATCACCAACCTTGTCCTGCCGGCTGGCCTGACCGGCTTAAGCACGCTTCTTCTCGATGGCAATCCACTCTCAAGCCTCACCTTGCCTGCGGGCATGAAGAGTCTGTCTTCGCTTCAACTCAAGAGCCCCTACCTGGGCGGCTTGACCTTGCCAGCGGGCCTGACGAGCCTGACCAATCTCCACCTAAGCGGCAATCAACTCACGAACCTCGACCTGTCCGCGGGCCTGAAAAGCCTCACCTCTCTTACCCTCGACGGAGTTTCACTGACGGACCTCTCCTTTCTAAGCACGCTGACGAGTCTGACTTCGCTTCACATCCGCGGAAGCCAGTTCTCCGACCTCACCATGCTCGCGAACCTGAAGAGTCTGACCACTCTTACCCTCGACGAAATCCCGCTCACCGACATCTCTTTTCTGAGCGCGTTGACGAGTTTGACATCGCTTCACCTCCGCAACAGCCAGATCACCGACGCCACTCCGCTCGCAGGACTGACCAATCTCACCACCCTGGACCTCAGCGGCAATCAACTCGTTGACTTCTCCTTCCTGGGCAGGCTGAAGAGTTTGACCAATCTCAACGTTGGAGGGAATCCACTCGTCAGCCTCACCTTGCCCACAGGTCTGCCCAGTTTGACCACGCTTAACCTGGGCAACCGATCGGGATTCGAACCCATTGACAGCCTCACCTTGCCTGCTGACTTGTCGAATTTCACCACGCTTGTCTTCAAGAGCTATCCACCCGTTCGGACCTTCGTTCTGCCTGAACCGCTGGCGGCATCAAGAATGGCTGACCAGATTACCTTGCTCAAACGAGCACGCGTATCGGTTTACACCTACCCGGTTGCGCCGAGCCTGATCGCGGAGCAGCCAACGATGGGCGGGGCCTTCGAATTCGCGCTCACGGGTCCGCCGGGAACCTACACGGTGCTCGGTTCACCTGACCTCGCCGAGTGGAGCGAACTGGCGACGGTGACGAACACATTGGGAAAGGTCACGTTTACTGATGCCGACGCCGCTGCTCCGCAACGCTTCTACCATGCCGAACTGCGTTAGAACACGGCTGTTGTCACGGGACGCCAACCCATCGCCGTGCCGCGAGGATTTCGGAGCGCGGGATTTGTTCATCCTTCCCGCGACACTCACCGGGCTGCTCCACCCGCAACCATGAAGCGCCGGACATGGCTGGTTGCACACTTGCCACATATTTCGAACTACTTTGACCATCCAAGAAACCAAAAATTCCCGATGGTGTTGGACCTTCGTGTGCATTAGACTTTTGCCCATGTGCAGGATTATTGCTTTCTGGCGTATTGCCGTGTTCGCGGGACTGATCGCCGCCGCGTCGAATGCGCAGGCGGTGGTGGAAGCCGCGGGTGGTCGCTCCTACCAGTCGATCGTCGATCGGAATCCCTTTGGCCTGCGGCCTCCGCCCACGAATTCAGTGCCCCTCGCGCCGACAAACCAACCGGGCAAGAATCTGATCAAACTCACTGGTTTCACAACAATTGGCGATCACCGGGCTTATTTCATCTTCACGGATGAAAAGACCAAGACCAACCGGACGGAAAGCCTCCGCGTGGATCAGGAGAAGGACGGACTGAGGGTGTTGGAAATTGATTCCCGGCTACACCGCGTGAAAGTGATGCGCGAGGGCGTCGAGGTTGTCATGAGCCTGGCCACGGATGGGCTTACCAACGCCACTGGTGGCGCCATCGCTGCCTCCACATCCGTCCCCGGCATGGTTCCCGGTGCAATTCCAAAGCCAGGCTCGCCCGTGCCTCCCGTGCCCATGCCCACGGTCACGCCCGGCGGTGGGACAACTCCCAGCTACCAAACACCCGGCGCCAGAACGATTCCTTCACGCCCCGTGAGGAGTGCCGCGGCGGCCGACACCATGCAGCCGATTTATGCCGGAGCTTCAGCGGCATCGCCCTTGGGCGGCACACCTCCACCGCTGCCCATCGCGAACAATTTCACCGGACCAGCGCCACAACGGGATGGGGATGCCGCTCAACAGGCGATCATGCTGGAAGTCCAGCGTCAGACGAATCCCCACCTGAACCTTCCTCCGGTTCCCGGGATCTCGCCGTAGCGGATGCCACAAGATTAGCGCGGACCTGCGGCCATCCGACCATTTGAAAAACGGATTGTTCGCCTTTCCATGTCAAACGGTCGCAAACCTACTGCTTTTTAAGGATGAAGTCATCGGCGCGGTTCCGCTGCTCGATTGGAGCATGAACTGGATCACAAACCCGCAACTCACTTCACCGGGAACAGAAACACCAACGCTTTCGGAGCGCGGACCCGCCAGTAAAACTCGTTGTGCTGGCTGGTCTGAGCTTCGGCCCATTTGTCGCGTCGCAGTCCGAGCCGTTCTAGCTCCTGCTCCGCCAGCGGATGCTCATCCACGTAGTGAAGAAGATCGCGCCCGTCCTTCCACCTCAGGCGTCGAAGCTCGACAGCCACAGACCGATTCAAGGCGCAATCGTCATCACCACCGCTGTAATCAACCACCCCGCTGTCGATGTAGGCCTTGAATCGTTTCGGTTTGCCGGCATGTTTTCCAAGCACAGTTCGCAGGAAGTGTTGTTTCTCCACCTGAAACGCACCGGAAAGACTCGCCGCCTTGCCAAAGACTTCCGGGTGCTGCCAGGCGAGTGCGATGCTGCAAATCCCACCCATCGAGGAACCCATGACCGCGGTATTGGCGCGGCCTCTTTTTGTTCGATACTCACGATCAATCTTTGGTTTGAGTTCCTCCAGCAGGAAACGGGCATATCGCTCGAAGCGCGAATCATCGCCTGGAACGGATGGCCGGCGTTTCAATCCTCCAAGCTCTTCGGCGGAGTACGGATACACGGCTGTGACAAAGTCATTGGAGAAAACAGTTGAGAGTTGAATGGCCATGGCGAGCATCTGATTTCTGGTGAATTTCGGTGGTTCAGCGACTTCAGGAAGGGCAAGGCTTGAGGTTTTTGAACGCCATCACCAAGC
>SXMN01000117.1 GCA_005777315.1 Verrucomicrobiales bacterium | reverse complement strand
GTGAGGGAGAAGCACTCGAATATCACAAATGTCACGCACGAACTTCTACAACTATTGATACAACAGCCGCACTCCTTCCAAATCAAAGCACCACACACAATGAACCAAACACTGCAACGACGATTTCTCGAAGGTCTCAACCACGGATTTCACGGATGTGCATGGATGGGGCGGAACCCACCATTGTCTTATCCGCGCAATCCGTGCAATCCGTGGTCAATTCTCCGCGACGCGGGTTTAGTGCTCGCGAGTACGACAACACGGCTCTGCCTGGCCCTCGTCTCCGCCATGATCAGCTCCATCCTCCTTCACGCCGCCCCCGCGACATCTCCCTCCGCTGACCCCTTCGATCCGGCGCGTGTCCTGGAAGTGCGGATCACCATGCCGCCGGCGGATTGGGACAAGCTGCGATTCCAGGTGCGTGACGGGAAAGCGGAGTTTAGCAAGGAACGGCTCGAACATCCGGTGCCCAAGCCTTACTCATGGTTCAAGGCGGACGTGGTCATCGACGGCGTGCCGGTTGCGAATGTCGGTGTGCGGAAGCGCGGCTTCTACGGTTCGAGACATTCGGACAGGCCGGCGCTGAATCTCGATCTTGCTCACTATGAGAAGGGCCAGTCCTGGCGGGGATTGAGCGAATTCAAGCTGCACAACAACAAACAAGACCTGGCCCAGGTGCGGCAGTCGCTCTCGTATCAGGTATTCACGGCGGCCGGTGTTGCCGCGCCCCGTTGCCGGCTCGCCCACGTCACCGTCAACGGCATGGACCTCGGCATCTATTCGCAGGTCGAGGCGATTGACGACGCATTTTTGACGCGGCAGTTCGGAAACAAGAACGGCAACCTTTACGAAGCGGCGATCAGTGATTTCCGGCCCGGCTGGATGGCCACGTTCGAGCGAAAGAACAACAAGGCCAGTCCGAGTCGCGCCGATCTCGAAGCGGTGACGAAAGCGCTGCAACACGATGATGACCGGCTGCTGGATCAACTGGAGAAGGTGATCGACGTGGACGCCTTCATCCGTTTTTGGGCGGTGGAAAGTTTGATCAACCACTGGGACGGTTTCGCCGGCGATCAGAACAACTCGTTCATCTACCACGATCCCGCCACGGACAAACTGCGCTTCATCGCCTGGGGCGCGGACGATACTTTCAGCCATCGAAACCTCTTCGTCCCCTTCCAACCGCCCGCTTCAGTCCTGGCAGTGGGTGTTCTCCCGCGACGGCTCTACAACCATTATCTCACGCGGGAGAAGTATCGGCAGTGCCTGCGTGAATTGCTCGCGACAGTCTGGAACGAGCAAAAGCTGCTGGCTGAGGTCTCCCGGATGGAAAAGCTCTTCGAGGGTCGCGCGACGATTCCCGCGCCGCTGGTGGCGATGGGTCTCGGTCAGTTACGGGCCTTCATTCAGGGACGACGGGCGGATATCGAGGCCGAACTTCAGCAGCCGGCGAAGCGTTGGGAGTTCCCGATGCGAAAGGAAGTTTATTTCACCACGCTCGGCAAAGTGTCGGCGACATTCTCCGGAACCTGGGCGACGAACGCCATGTCGCCCCGGGCACCGCAGGGCCGGGGACGCGTCGAGATCGAATACTACGGCCGCCGCTACGCGGGCGATTTGATCGACGTGAAAGCCGGTCCGAGCCGCGACAATCTCGCGGAAGTGATGATTCTCGCCACGGCGCTGGTTCCAGGAGTGGAAGTGCCCATCACGATTTGGTCGGTGATCGGCCAGGATGACTTTCGGATCGGGAGGTCGCTGGAGATCACCGGGCGGGAAACTCAGTTATCGCTCATTGGCGGAAATCCTATTGGCGATGACTTCCGAGTGCTGGCCTGGATGGGCAGCGGCGGCACGATCCAACTTGATGCCGCCGAGGCTCGGGAGGGAGCAAAGATCAGCGGCAAACTCGAAGGCGCGCTCACCTTGATGCCGTGGGATGATTTTGACCTGAAGGTACTAAGGGCCGCAGCTCCGCCGGGGAAGAAATGATAAACCCGGAAACCGCAAATGGACTTCTGCTCAGAGTCCGCGCAAAGACAAGTTCCGGACGAGAAGGGTAATTCTAACAAAACACCCCTCACCCTGACCCTCTCCCGTCCGACGGGAGAGGGAATCACCGAGGCCGCCGCTCGCCTTTGCCAGAGTGGATGGAGATCCCGATCGGCGGACTACGTCTCTCCCTCTCCCATCGGATGGGAGAGGGGCGGGGTAAGGGTAGAACCGGTGCTGCCCCGCACCGGTGATCTCAAGCCAGCGGCCGCAAAATGGACTGAGGACGCAGGTAATCGTGGAACGTTTCAGGGCTGTTCACGCCGCCACCCATGCCGCTGAGGTTGCAGCCGCCGTAGGGAACACCTTGCGGAAAGCAGTTGTGCGCGTTGATCCAACTGTTGCCCGCTACCATCGCCTCGGCGACGCGGTTCGCACGGTCGAGGTTCGCGCTCCAGACACTATTCGCCAGCCCATAGGTGGAACGGTTCACCAGTTCAACGGCTTGATCCTCGTCTCGGAACGGCATCACGTAGGCGACGGGGCCGAAAATTTCTTCGCGGCAGGCCACGTTGTCGGGTGAGCCGGTGAGCAAGCCGGGTTTCACATAGAAGCCGCCCTCGTGCCCCTTCACAGTGGCGGCTCCGCCATTGAGCAGAAACTTGGCGCCTTCCTTTTGGCCGCGCTCGAGATAGCCAAGAACACGCTGGCGCTGTTTCTCGCTGACAACGGGGCCCATCTGCGTCTCCGCATCCCATTCGTGGCCGATGCGGGTTGAGGTGAGAGCCTCGGCCGCAGTTTGGACCAGGCGGTCGAGAATCTTTTCATGCACCAGCCACCGGGTGGCGGTGCAGCATACCTGGCCGGCATTGAGCGTGATTGCACCGGCAAGCGATCTGGCCGTGGCATCCACATCGACGTCATCGAACACGATGGCCGCGCCCTTGCCTCCGAGTTCAAGCTTCACAGGAATGAGATTGCGTCCGCTGGCTTCACCCACGAGGCGTCCGACTTCGGGCGAGCCGGTGAAAGACATCCGTTTGACTCCGGCATGCCGAGAGAGAGCTGCGCCCGCCGTCTCACCCAGGCCGGTGACGACATTGACGACGCCTTTGGGAATCCCCGCCTCTTCGACCAACTTTGCGAAGTAGAGCGTGGAAAGAGGCGTGTCTTCGGCGGGCTTGATGACGACGGTGTTGCCCGCCGCCAGTGCCGGGGAAATGCCCCAGCCGACAAGAAGCAATGGAAAATTCCACGGAAAGATAAACCCACAGACTCCGTAGGGAACGCGGATCGAACGGGCCTCGAAGCCGGAGACGGCAATCGGTTCGCGACGGCGCGCGTGAACGGAAATGTCGGCAAAATAGCGCAACGTGGAGGAGACGTTGGGGATGTCTCCGGCCATCGCGGCGGCAAGAGGTTTGCCCACGTCGAGCGATTCGATCTGGGCCAGCACTTCGCGACGCTTGTCCACCAGATCGGCGAGCCGGTGAAGGTACACCGCCCGCTCGTTTGCCGGCAGGCTGGCCCATCCACTCTTGCGGAAAGCCTCGTGAGCCGCCTTCACCGCGCGGTCAACGTCCCGTTCATCACCGGCGGTGACGCGGGCCAGAAGTTTATTATCGCCGGGATCGCGTGTCTCAAACGTGCCGCCGCCAGCGGCCTCCACCCAATCCCCGCCGATGAACATCCGCAGGGGTTGAGTGGCGAGGAATTGGGTGACTTCAGGAAGCATGGTTGTCATAAGCAATTGGGGTTCGTGAACCGGGACTGTAGCGAAGCCGGTGCGCCTGTCATCGGGAATTTTTGAGCGGACGCTTCCCCATTGCCCCGGAATGCAGTCCGCAACTTTTTGGATCGACCGATGATGAAATGAATGACGAGTTGTTTCACTAAAAACTGAGTGGCAAATCTGAATCATGGAAAGGGCCCAAGAACATCACGCTCAAAACACAGCGCCCCACGGCAGCCGCCGATGGATCTTCATCCTCCTGGCCATCGCCATCTGTGGGGGCTTTGTCTGGCTGGCCTCGTCGAATTCGAGCGAACGTGAATGGACGCGTTACAAGCAGGAAGCGAAATCCCGAGGACAACCAGTGGAATGGACAAGCTTCACTCCTGAACCTTTGCCGCCGGAAGGGGACAACTTCCTGACAACTCCACTCCTTCGGGGCGCAGTTAAAAAGGGGCAGGGAAACGCAGCGTTTTCATCACGCATGACCGCCACTCGATTGCTGATGCACACGGAAAAGTTTGGCAACTGGCAGAATGGCAAAAGCGCAGATCTCCGAACAATCCAATCCATCCTCAGAGAATCGCACAACGAAAACAAGGAAGCCGATGCTGTGTCGGCTGCGGCTGAGGTCATTCGCGCCTGCGAGCCAGTTAGTGGCGACCTCGATGAATTGCGATCAGCAAGCGCGCCCGTATGCCCGATTCGAGTTTGTTTATCCAGACCCGATCTCGGCGGATGTGCCAAACTTCATCTTCCTTCGAGAGCTCGCACAGTTGGAATCCATCCATGGCGTCGCAACGCTGCAAAGCGGCGATACAGAAATGGCTTTTGGAGATGTCCGGGTGATTCATCGTCTCGCGGAGGCGTGTTTGCAGGAACCAACCCTCGTAAGCGCCATGATAGGAGTGGCGTTGCATGGGCTCGCGTTGCAATGTTTTTGGGAAGGCTGGACCGACAGGCGATGGA
The DNA here is from genome assembly GCA_005777315.1 of Verrucomicrobiales bacterium. Lineage (GTDB taxonomy): Bacteria > Verrucomicrobiota > Verrucomicrobiia > Limisphaerales > F1-12-MAGs170 > F1-120-MAGs170. Next base: position 4,180 of record SXMN01000117.1, on the reverse strand, counting down.
CTGAAGCGCAACTTACTGAGTTTCAGAACCGGCTTGAGCGCGTCAATTTGTTTGCGAACACAAAACGGGCGATCCGCTGGGGCGAGCAGGCGGGCTTCACCTACCTGATGGAAAAGATTTCCAACGAGGATCTGATCTCGGTCTTCAGCGGGGCAGGTGGCACAGGATTGCAGGATCGGGTCGTCAGGTTTCTGTCGCTTCATTCGCCTCGAAGCTGGCGTTATCAGAATCTCCTTTTTTACAACCGCGTCCTCGATGAGATGGCTTTCCAGAATCTGGACGAGACAGCAATGAGGATCTTCCCGACGAATATTGAGAACGGCTCGAGTTCGTTCGAACGCTCAATTACGATGTTACGTCCGTCCAATCTTTTCGCCATGAGAGCACTTCCGAATTTCAGGAAGGCTTTTGCTTCGGTCACCCGCAATCAGACCTCGATCAGCCAGGCCGTCGTGGTTTGCGCCTTGGAGCGTTTCCGCAGACAACACAATCGTTACCCGGAGTCGCTGACCGAACTGACGCCAGCGTTCATCATGCGCGTGCCGCACGACGTGGTGACTGGGCAGCGATTCATTTACCAACGAGAGGAGGAGGATCGATTCAAGCTGTATTCGGTCGGATGGAATGAAAAGGATGATGGTGGACTGTCCAATGACGGACACGATGACTGGGCCTGGCCTCTGCGAAAGTGACATTCGGCCTTCACCTGGCATCGCGCTCGTCTGAACGGGTGTTTATTGGGGCAAGTGAAGTTCGCGCATGACCCTCAGCGCGCCCGCCTCTCATCGTCCGAATACTCCAGATGCCTTCTTTGATGTCGATCGTGACCGCTCCCTGCTGTTCAGCCGAGAAGAGGCTGATCTCGCTCTGATTAAGACGCTCCCGCAGCCTGGAGTTGAGTCGGGCTGCGACCGGGAATTCCGATGTGGCCAGCACGATGACGCGGGGCTGAATTCTTGATAACAGCCCGTCAATGAGTGGTTCACCATCATTCGGAACCCCGGCAATCACGATGTCCGCTTCAAGATCAGCGACTCTTTCGATGAGCTTCTGCTGCCCCGATCTGGCCAGCTCAGGCAGGATCAACACCCGGATGCTTCCAAATTCTCCACGGAGCACCAACGCCGCATCGTCGGCACGGGGGAATTGATCACCGGACGCAGGGTGGATGATCTCCCACAGTCCAATGCGCTCGCGTGCGCTCATCTGCTTATGCCAGCCAGGGCGGGCATCTACCTTTTTGATCACCTCGCGGTAGGCCGGTGAACGAAAGCGCAAGGGACTGGTCACAACTTCGCCGATGCTGAAATCGCCAAGGAGATCATTGAATGCCTCGACGTGGCGCAACTCTCCGTGACTGAGCGTGAGCCGGGGAAGATGGTTGATTCCGCGAGAGCGCAAAAATGGCCTTAACATAAACTGGGCTCCGGACCGGTCGCCACAGTTGAGGAGCAAGTCACTCGCATCGCCGGGAGCGTCCACAAGGATTCCACTCCCTCCCAATGGCAGCACAGTGATCTCGACGTGCTTTCGATCGAGCCACGCCTGTGATGCCACCCATGCGCACCAGATGCCGAGCGCACTTACAACCCACTTCCACCGTCCGCCGCGCCATGCCCAACCACTCAACAGCGCGGCAAGCGCGCCGTAATAGATCACGAATTCATGCCAATGCGGCGGCCGGACAAAGAAGAATGCCGATGGCAGTGACGCGCTCCATGTACTCAATTCGATCATGCACTTCATCCACAGCCATGAACTGTGATTGAACAGTTCCGTCAGCCACGGCAGCCAGTCGCCACACGCCAGGCTTCCCAGGCTGCTGGCCAGTCCCACGCTGCTCAAGGGGACGATGAGAAGATTCGCCAACAGACTCACCGGCGTGATCATGAAAAAATAGTAAGCGATCAGTGGCACCGATCCGAGCCATGCCGCAAGGGATGTCGCCAGACTGGAGGTCAGATACCCGAGGGCGTAACGCAGCCAGCGTTCCCAACGCGGACGCAATTCCAGTGGCAGGAGGGGATCTGGTTCCAGCAGACGCCGTCGCAACTTCTCGATTGGCGGTGTGATCAGCGCCAGACCCAGCACCACAAAGAACGAAAGCTGGAAGCCCGCCTGAAACAGTTGTCGTGGATCCCAGACAAGAATGATCAATCCCGCCGCCGCGAGCGAGTTCAACAAGTTGGTTGGACGCCTGAGCATCCAGCCGCCGAGGATCACCGTCATCATCACCGTCGAACGAATTGCCGACGCCTGCCAGCCGGTGGCCGCCGTATAAAACCAGATCAACGGAATGACCAGCAGCCCGCAGGCTTCGCGTGGAATTCTGAACACCCGAAACACACTGATGAGGATTCCGGCAATCAATGCGATGTGCAGCCCGCTGATTGCGAAGATGTGCAATGTGCCGCTCCGCATGAATGGTTCTGAAACCTCGTCGGTCAGCGCCGGCTTCCAACCCAGCACCATCGCCCAGATCAACCGCAGCGGCTCATCCTCGACCGGCAGACCACGCTTCAAGGTGGCCTGCGCCCAATCCCGGAAGCGGTCGGTCCATGGCCGATCAATTTTCTCGTTCTCATCCACCGGTCTCCAATCGCCGGGCTGCTCGACTTTCAGCAAGTGATGAACTCCCTGACCTGCGAGATACGCGCGGTAGTCGAACAGTCTTTCCGCGGCCGGCCCTGATGGAGTTTGAAGCGTCCCGGTTATCGAGACATTCCTGCCGCCAAAAAACCTGACCGACAAGATGCCGGGAGTTGTCACCGCCACGAGCCCGTCGGCAGGCGTCACCGTTTCGCCGCGTTTCACCGAATGCACCTCCAGCGTTGCCTGCGTGCGCCAGGAAGCCTTCTCGTCACGAATGAAGAGTCGTTGCTCGGGCGTCGCCTGCAACCGTCCCTCAATCGTCACAATCTCCGTCGCGTCGCCGAAGACGACTCTTAGATCCAGTGGTGAGAGGATCGCCGTCCGGACAGTCAGACTCGCGCAGCCGAACAGCACGAGCAGCACACAAAGCCAGAAGGCCCTGCGCTTTGCATCCGCCATCGCCGCAACTGACAACCCCAACGAGAGGCTTAAGATCGACCAGGTGGGGAGTTCCCAAACATTGCCGAGCATCACACCCGCCGTGTAGAACAACGCCACTGTTGTCAACGGATGCTTCATCCAGGCGTTGAGTTAACGATCAGCTTTTTCACAGATGGGGGCACACAGGAGTTACACAAAACACGATCACTGCGAAAGCCGGAATTATTGCTTCCAAGAAACTTCGTGCGAATCGCGGGGACGGTCATGTCCTCAAGGTATCTCCCCATCGGTGCCTCCCGAAATTGTCGGTAACGAGAAGACCTCAAGACCGGGCGTGGCCGCGCGTGATGTCGTACAGGGGTCAGTCCAGAATGGCGCTTAGATAAGGCCTAAAACTTTCTTGCCGAGCTTCTTGCGACGAGGCGGGTGAGGCAAGGTTTCAAAGAGAACGCAGCGAGAGAGACGCTGCATTTCTTTGATCGTTTGCTGCATCTCTCTCCAATTGGAGATGGCCCTCTGCAGCCACTCGTACTGTTCCTTGGAGAGAGCGACACTGGCCGTCTTACCCTTCACTTTACGTGTCCACTGATAACACGGTCCTCCGGCGCCGGGCCCGCGATTCTGGGCGTAGCCCTCGCTGATCCATCCCACTTTTCCCAGGCGCACTTTGAGGCGCGCGTACTCGGACTGCCACTGCTCCAGCTGCGGATTCATGAAGAAGAGAGTAGCACTGGTGTCAATAGGGCGGTATAGGTGCCGCCTCTATATGACCACCCCCTGCTTCCCCGGCCTCCGAGCGCAGCTCGCCGCCCTGGGACGTCGTTCGATTCAGAGCTTGCGCCAGGCCACACTCTTTCAGCTTGGGCAAAACCTCCGCGAACTCATCCCCATGCACCGCCTGGCCAGCGAAGATGACGGCCCCAATAGCCGGGACCGTGCGTTCCCCCTGCGCCTGACGTGCGAGTGCTTTATCTGGCAGATGCTCAATCCAGGGGCCTCCTGCCGAGAAGTCGTTCGCCACGTCCAGGCAGTGTGTCGCTTGCTGGGCCGCGCTCCAGTCGACGAAGGCACCTCGGCCTACGTGCAGGCACGCCAGCGCGTGCCGCAGGAGCGTCTGGAAAAAGTCATGCAACCCACCGCCACCGCC
>SXMN01000116.1 GCA_005777315.1 Verrucomicrobiales bacterium | reverse complement strand
TGAGCCTCTCCCGCACACTGCCCCGCAACCGGTGCCCCTGGCGCCCATCCGCTCGCCCGCCTGAATACCGTCCCGTTCGCAGGGATTTCAACTCGCCATTGCTTTTTCAGTCCGCCCCATCTCATCTGAGGTCAGAGGTTCATCGACACCGTTTGCCAGCCAACCAAACAGCGCCAGAACGCGGCGGTTGAACTCGCACGGAAGAGCGATGTAGTCATCGTGATCGGCGGCACGAACAGCAACAACACGCGCGAACTCGTCGCCACCAGTCGCGCGCATTGTTCGCGTGTGCACCACGTTCAAGGTCCGGACGATCTTCACGCCACATGGTTGACGGACGCGGAGACCTTGGGGATCACCGCTGGCACTTCCACGCCTGACGACCTTATTGATGCTGTTGAGCTTCGTATTCGAGAGCTGACGGCGGCTCGCCATTCGGAACTCGTTGTCGCCGGGTGAGCTTCAAGGCAAAGCGCCGACGAACTGGAAACACCCTCCATCACCGATCCATGAAAACCAAAGCCACAGAATCAAAACGGTGGTTTGTCCTCATTCTATTCGCCATCGCGATGGCGTGGTTGGAATCGGCCGTCGTCTTTTACCTCCGAACGATGGTCAATCGCATCGAGCCTCACCAGCCGAATCCCTTGCCCGTCGTTGCCGGACTCGAATCCGCCGAAGTGGTGCGTGAGCTGGCCACACTTGTCATGCTCGGCACCGTCGGCTGGCTTGCTGGCCGCACTGCACGCAGCCGTTTCGGTTATTTCACCGTCGCGTTTGGAGTGTGGGACATCTTCTATTATGTCTTTCTAAAAGTCCTCACTGGCTGGCCTCATTCCTTGCACGATTGGGACGTGCTCTTTCTCATTCCCCTGCCTTGGTGGGGACCGGTGCTCGCACCCATGCTCATTGCAACGCTCCTTATCCTCGGCGGGAGTCTCCTTGTGTTCTTCGACGAGCCGGGAAAACCGTTCTGGCCTGGCCGCTTGCCGCTTGCTTTGAGTGCTCTCGGATCCTTCCTGGCGCTCTGGGTGTTCATGGCCGATACGCTTCGCGCCGCGCCGCACGGTATCGAAGCCGTCCGTGAAGTGCTCCCAGTCACATTTCACTGGTCGCTATTCCTCACCGCGCTCGCTCTGATGGCCTTTCCGGTGGTCGAACTCCTTCTCGAGGTGCGTAACCGCACCAGGCCGCCAAACTCGCCGAACCTTCGCAAATGGAAGGAGCTTTTCGCCCGGAACCGACAGGACCGGCAGGAACCGCAATGGTCCTTGCAGGGCAATGTCCCGCCGGAAGTTTTGAAACCCCTCCTGCACTCGCTCGAACAATTCCAACTTGGCGATGGCGGAGGCCCGGCATCATTGATCGCGTTCGACGCCGAGCGTTTTCGTGGCAGCAGCGACGAGTTGCGCGACGTCGTGGACGCATGGTTTGCCGAAGAGCGCGAACACGCGCGATTGCTGGGTTGCGCTGTGGATCGTTTCGGAGGCAGACGGATAACGTCGCACTGGAGCTTCACAGCATTCTGTCTTTGCCGCCGGTGGCTCGGTGTCCGTTTTGAACTGCAAATCCTCACCCTGACAGAACTTGTCAGCACCGCTTACTATCGAGTTTTGCAAAGGCATTCGCCGGATGTTCCTCTTGAGCAAATGTGCGCCCTGATCCTGCGGGATGAAGCTCTCCACCTGGCGTTCCACTGCGACCGACTCGCTTCTGCAGGCCGCCCGCGTCATGGGCTCTCAGGCGCATGGTGGCTGGGACAATTTTGGTTGCTCGGCCATGCCGCCGCGAGCGTGCTTTGGATCAGCCACAGCGCTTGTCTCACGGCTCTGGGCAGCAGTCTGGCTGAATACTTTGGTGAAGTCAGGCGTGAGTTGGGGCGATTCATCTTTGCCCTCTCATCCGCCAGTGCTCGATTGACTGAATCAGATGGAGCTTCAACATCACCTGCTGCCAGAACCTTCCAGGAACCCATCCCGAGCCCAGCTTGAAATACTCTACAACAATCCTGATCCTTGCTTCCGTTCATTGAATCGAAAGCATTCATTGGTTTTGTGGCAGCGCGGACGGATTAGAGATTTGATCTTTGCGGTCGGCATCGCCTTCGTTGGTGGCTTCCGGTTATTTCGCGAGACTTCGCGAATGGCTGCGAGATTTGACGGAAGGCAAACAGGTTGTGAAGCTGTGGCTCATTCAGATCGTCTTTGCGGATACGAATTTGCCAAAACCTTTGGCAAAATTCATTCTGTCCAAAACGAAAGAACTTCAGACCCTCATGACTCTTGCTGAATTTCGCAATCAACATCCTGAACTGTTTCTTCTGGATGCATCCGACATCCCATCGCTGGAGCATTTCTTGCGCAGTCTAAAGGTGCTGACGGCGAGTGAAACAGTCCATGCCATCGCACGCGCCGGGGAAGGAAACATGAACTGCACCCTGCGGGTCACGACCAACTTGCGGACATTCATCGTGAAACAGTCACGGCCTTGGGTGGAGAAGTATCCGCAGTTCGCCGCGCCGTGGGACCGGGCGCTGCGGGAACGGGAATTCTACGAGATGGTCGCCACCGTCCCGGATCTTGCCGGGGCACTGCCTCGATTGTTGGTCTGCGAGCGGGAAGCTCGTCTTCTTGTGTTCGAGGATCTCGGCATGGGAGGTGACTACTCGGGAACTTATCGTGGCGAATTGTTCCAGACAGGGGAGATCGATGCGTTGGCAAAATTTCTTTCGCGCCTCCACGGCATGTTTGAACAAGTCGAGGATCGGCCATCACTGCCAAACCGTGAGATGCGGACGCTGAATCACGCGCATATTTTCGAGATTCCTTTGAACCCGGTGAACGGGCTGGACCTGGATCGTCTCCAACCTGGGTTGCAACGGGCGGCCGAAGGATTGAAAGAAGACACCGATTTTTGTTCCGAAGTGCGACGGCTGGGTTGCGAGGTGTATTTGGCAGACGGTCCCTGTCTTTTGCATGGAGACTTTTTCCCCGGCAGTTTCGTGCGAACTTTAAGTGGTCCACGCGTGATCGATCCAGAGTTCTGCTTCTTTGGCAGACCGGAGTGGGATGCCGGAGTGTTTCAGGCGCACTTGTGGCTTGGAGGACAATCAGCAGCGTTGCGGGAGAAGTTCCTTCAAGCCTATCGCTCTCCGGTGGGATTCGACACTGCTTTGATGATGCAGCTTGCGGGAGTCGAAATCATGCGGCGCCTGATCGGTTATGCGCAGTTGCCGCTTTCGAGTTCTCTGGCCGAGCGCAAGTCTCTGCTGGATCTGTCTCGCGAACTAGTCCTGCAACCGTCCATCGGGCTGCTGGCAAAATGCTGAAGACCTGTGTAGCCTCGCCAGCATGAACCGTCGCTCCTTTCTGCATCTTTCAACCGTTGCTGCGCTCGCAGCTCCTGTCCTGACCGGAAGCGCGGACAAGGTCGAGCATGGGAGTCTCGACGACAGAATCCGCGGCTTGATGTTCGGCACGGCAATCGGAGATGCCCTTGGTGGGCCGATCGAGTTTCAGGCGCGTGACGCGGTGCAAAGATTGCCAAATCCTCCGAAAGTCTGGCGCGATGAAGAGGGTCTGGATGATGCGAGACGAAGGTCTGCTGCCGGACGGCTGGTGCTCCGCCCTTACGATGATTTGAGGCCTGTGCCGGAAAGTTACGGACATTGGAACCACAACGCAGCGCCTGGCACGATCACCGATGACACGCGTCACAAGCTGGTTTTGCTGCAAGCCCTGCGCGTGGCAGAGCAACGCAGGAAGTTGCCCCTTGGCGTTGCCGATCTCTCGCGAGCCTATCTCGAATGGTCCAAACGGCCGAGTGTCGCCAACCGGGCCGAGTATGCGACACTTGCCGCTGACTGGCTTGAAGAATGGCAATTCGCCGCGCGCTGGATTCTTGGGGAACGGGATCCGGTCCGAGCCCGCCCACCCGAGCGCATGTGGCAATCGCTGCCGACGTGCTGCGGGCAGATGACATTGCCGCCGCTGGCAGCGCTGTTTGCGGGCCAGCCAGAACGGGCGTATCGCGCCGCGTGGCATCTGGCCTTTTTTGACAACGGTTATGGACGTGACATGAACGCCGCCTTGATCGCGGCGCTGGCGCAGGCGTTGGTGACACCGGTGGATCTGGCAAACCCTCGACCAGCCTGGCTGAAAGTGCTGGCAGTGTTGCGTGACACCGATCCTTTTGGCTTCGCCAGGATTCGCTGGACACAGCGGGCCGTGCATCGCTGGTTGGACTTCGCACATCGTATGGCGAAGGAGGCAGCCAGCCGGCCGGCGCGGATGTTCGCCGTGTTCGAGCGTGAGTTCGCGCAAAACGCCAAGTGGGAGGCTCAGATTCCATTCGCGGTGATGTTCGGTTGCCTGGAGATGTGTGATTACGATCCATTGGCGGCGCTCCAACTCAGCCAGGAATGGGGCCATGACACGGATTCCTACGCTCAACTCCTGGGCGCGTTCATCGGTGCGCTGCATGGGCCTGTGCTTTTCCGCGCCGCATGGAGGACGGCTGTTGCTGAACGTTTGCAGGCGGATTTCCAAGTGGACATCGAAGATGAATGCAAGCTGTTGGCGCGCCTCCAACGCCTTGGGGCTCGCCAAAGTTTGGTGAAGGTATCTTAACGCCATCATGCACCAGGCCGAATTGCCTGCAAAATCACCGTGAACAACTTCAAATACAAGACGCGTGCTCGACGCCGGGTGAAACCTGGCCTAGACTCCGGCCGTCTTGGAACTCGACGAACGTCCCTGAAATGAAAAAAAAGCTTTCACTGGTCGCGATTACGATTGCTCTCGCTGGAGGGCTGGTTTGGGCGCAACGGACGGCGCGCGAAGCGGAACAGAACAGCGTTCCCACGCCTGAATGGAAGAACGATCCGGAGTTCGAGAAGGATACGTTCACCTTTGCACGAGTGAAGTACTCCGTTGATGGGAGGTATGGTTCGGGACACACTCGTGAACGATGGAAGATCGACTGGCCGGATTGCGACCTGAATATCTCGTATCGGCTCCAGCAGATGACCTCGCTGAAAGTCGATCCGAACGGGCTGGTGGTGGAACTCACCGAGAAGGACCTGGCGGATCAGCCATTCATTTACATCGTCGAGCCGGGCAGACTGACGTTCGAGGATGCCGAAGTCCCTGTCCTCCGCCGTTACCTCCTCAATGGCGGCTTCCTTCTGGTGGATGACTTCTGGGGAGACCGCGAGTGGTTCAATTTCTACGAACAGATCAAGACCGTCTTTCCTGACAAGGAGCCCCAGGATCTGACCCTCGATCACCCGATCTTCCACAGCATCTTCGACCTTGACGAACGCCCCCAAGTGCCGGGGATCACGTGGGGACTTCGCGACATGACTTACGAACCGCACGGCCCGGGCTGCGAGGAGGTTCATTATCGCGGAATCTTCGATGACAAAGGACGAATGATGGTCCTGATCTGTCACAACACCGACCTTGGCGACGGGTGGGAACGCGAAGGCGAGAATGAGACCTACTTCCACCGTTACTCCGAGAAAAAGGCCTACCCGATGGGGATCAACATCGTCTTTTACGCGATGACCCATTGATCGTTACCCGGCCCCGCGCGAAAGTCAGCCACCAGCTTCGTCAATGAACCCACCGGATTGCAGGCGCACGAAAATGACGTTGAAAATCCCTGATGCAGCCCGGCGCAACTGCGGTTCCGTCCGCCCAGGGTTGTTGTTCCTCGCGGTTGGCATGCTGGCCGTGCTGGTGGTTCCCCTGGCGCTGAAGTTCCGTTCATCAAGTTCGCCGCCGGATGTTGAAACTTCAGTCCCGCCGGGAGGGGCGCCGCCCAGTCAGACTGACACGGCGGATGTTCGCGAACGAAGAGCGCGTTCGTCAGCCGCATTCGTTCCACGAGCGACCCCCACAACACCTGACGTCGCACCTGAGCCGGCTCAGGAAGCCGCCGCACCCAACATGCTCGATAATCTGCCCCGGACACAGGAAACCATCCAGGCAGCCGGGCTCATTGCCCAACTCTCACAACTCAATTTGGGCGGATCGGCGATGACTCCCGAACAGACGGTGAGCATCGCTGAACAGCTTCAACGCATCACCGCCCTCGGGACGCCCGCGGTAGCTGCGATACGTGACTTCCTTGAGAAGGGCGAGAATTCGAGTTTCGGGGCGGCGAAGCTTCCAGGCGGTGCTCCCTCCGCTGCGTCCGCTTCGGACCTGCGTGTCGGTGTGCTCGATAGCCTGGCGAAGATCGGCGGTCCGGAAGCCGTGGCCGTTGCAGGGGAGGCTCTGCAAAAATCGACGTCTCCTTCCGAAATCACGCTGCTCGCACGCACGCTGGAGCAGCAGGCTCCCGGGCAATTCAGGGACGCCGCCCTGTCCGCCAGCAGGCAGGCGCTGACCTCGCTGTCCAGGAACGCAAGCACCGAACAGGATGTATCCGGCCTGTTCCAGGTTTTGCAGAAATACGGCGACGCAAGCGTGATTCCGGAGCTGCAGAACCTCAGCCAGCAATGGCGCTATTACGGAATGATCGCGATTGGGGGCATGGCCGATGGCCAGGGCGTTTCCGCGTTGGTCAACATGGTTCAAGCGCCAGGCGCGCAGGCTTCGGGCTATCAGCAGATCGCCACGCAGATGCTGGCCCAACTGGCTCCATCAAGCCCGGATGCCCAGGCAGCCCTGATTGCCCAGGCCAAGGCTGGCGAGATTCACAATTGGAGCGAGGTCGCCCAGTCGCTGAGTGGGGCAAGGTTGACCTTCGGCACGGACAGTCTCGCGGGTGACAATAACAATCAGGATCTTAAAGTCACCGCCACCCACCACGTTGTCGCCGGGAATCAGAATTTCCGCACTGTCAACGCGCCGCTCGGGGAAACGCAAATTGCGCAAAACGAAGCCCTGATCGAACAGCTTCTCAATCACACACAAGATCCAGCGGCCCGAGAGGCGCTCCAGAAAGCCAGGACCAATCTCCGGCCCGGCGGCGGAAACTGACCACGTCCGCCTCCGACAACGAAACAGGCGAAACGGACCGAAGTCTGTTTCGCCCGCGTCTCAGCGGTTCTCGGAAGAAGAGACGCTATTTGAACTTGTAGGCGATCGCCGTGATAACTTTCAGGTCGTTCTTGTCCCGTCCTAGCGCCGGCACGTTATCGTAGGTGTCCTGCGCATAAACTCGGAGGGAGAGCCTGTCTGTCAGGCCGGTTTCGACGCCGATCTCCGAGTTGAGGATGTAGTTGTTCCAATCGTCCACCTGCGGCAGCCATTCCAACGATTCCCAGATGCGGACCCGGTCATTGATCTTGTGCTCGAATCGCTGGGCGACGCGGAGGGTCAAATACTGCATGGTGTCGCTCCCGAGCTTCTCGCAAACGAAGCCGGGACCCACTTCCCCGCTCAGGATGGTTTTTGCATTTTTGATGAAGTAATAACCGGCGCCAGGGCTGAGCGTCAGACGGTAATCCACATCCGCCACACCGTCGTGCAATGCATCTGCGCGCAAATAACCAAACGCCTTTTCGTTGAAGAGGCGGTTATACTGGCCAAATGCGTGCGCAGACTCGGCGCTCTTCACATTGTTGTTTTCGCCATAGGAGCCGTCAGCGCCCAGACGGAGTTCATTCTTATCCCATTTCTTGGCGGCGAGGATATTGGCCGTGAACAGCACTGTATCACTGTTGCCACGTGTGAGTGTGACGCCGGCGGATGTGGAGGCCTCCCACTTCGGGGCCGGGGCTGCCGGCGTAGCCTGTTGGGAAAACGCGGCGTTCGTGGTAAAAAGTGCCGCCACGAGAAACGCTGCCAGGATGAAGTTATTGATGAATCTCGACATGTTCTTGGTGTTTAATTGGTCCTATTTCTTCAGCAGAGTGTTCAGGGACTTCGTAGCGTCGCCAGCAGCCTTGTCCGTCGCCGCCTTCATGACATGCGTCTGGACCTGTTTCGTAAGCGAATCAATGATGGATTGTTGTTCCGGAGTCAGCTTCAAGTTCTTCAACTGTTGCAGGATGTCCATCGCCTGGGTCCAGTTCGAGTCGGCGACGAGCTTCTTCGCCGTCTCTATCATTCCCTGCGCTTTCGCATCCACCTCAGAGGCGAGCTTCGAGGCAGCGGTCTGAGCCTGTCCTGCCGCTTGTTTCAACGCATCAGCCGCTGGCACTGGTGCGTTTGCAGCATTCCCGGAAGTCGGTTGAATCTGCTTCTCCGTTGGTACTGATGCAGAATGGTCGTCGCTACAGCCTGCGAGGGCCAGAAGTGCTGTTGCCGCGATGCCGACGGTCAGTATTTTCGCAATGGTTTTCATGATCATGTTTCAGTTTCGTGGTGCTTTCCTTGATTTGTCTTCACTCACCCAATCCGGTGGCGCGACGCCGCGGGTGTGCAAAAGGCTCATGTGTTCTTGCACCAGCCGCCCGGAAATGAATGAGCGTGACGAACATTGCCGGTGCATAGAACGTGTGCAAGGGAAATTGCCAGAACGCGTTTTAGCGAGAACAACTCCTGATCTGGCATCTGGTCGTGATCCAAAACGGGCATTGATTGGCTCTCCACATTCTATGTTCATGCTGATTTGGGGCTGGATCGTCGGTTCCATTGGGACTACGAGATTGTGTCCGACGATGAGAATTTATTCCAAAAGGTGCGTAAAGAACGGCTGGTGAGGCAAGCCAATCACCACCACCATTACATTGGTTCACTCATGGCAGCCGTAACAACTCCTCCGGGATTCTGGCAATTGGATCCATCGATCATTTTTCTCAACCACGGCTCCTTTGGAAGCTGTCCTAAGCCGGTGCTCGATTTTCAGCAGGCGATCCGCGAGCGGATCGAGCATCAGCCAGTGCAGTTTCTGGTGCGGGAACTCGAGTCGTTGTGGGATGCTGCCCGCACAGTGCTCGCAAGCTTCGTCGGCGCGGACGCCCACGATCTCGTGTTCGTCCAGAATGCGACCACGGGGGTGAATGCCGTCCTTCGCTCTCTCCAATTCATGCCGGGTGACGAGCTGTTGGTCACGGACCACGAGTACAACGCCTGTCTCAACGCATTGGACTTCATTGCCGAGAAGAGTGGAGCAAAAGTCGTTGTAGCGCCGGTGCCGTTTCCTGTTCGAAGCGCGGACGAAATTTCAGCGGCGATCCTTGCATGCGTTACAGAACGGACACGGCTCGCATTGCTGGATCATGTAACGAGTCAAACTGCGCTGATATTTCCGGTGGAACAAATCATTCGCGATTTGAGTGCTCGTGGCGTGGAGACGCTGATCGATGGAGCTCATGCTCCGGGCATGGTGCCGCTTCAATTGAACACACTCGGCGCAACGTATTACACCGGCAACTGTCACAAGTGGATTTGCGCGCCGAAAGGGGCCGGATTCCTCTGGGTGCGCGCCGACCGACAGGAGTCAATCCGGCCGCTGACGATCAGTCACGGCGCGAATTCACCGCGTCAGGATCGATCACGATTCCTCCTCGAGTTTGGCTGGATGGGAACTGGTGATCCATCCGCCTGGCTGGCCGTGCCGGAGGCTCTACGCGTGATTGGCTCGCTGGCGAGTGAGGGCTGGCCGGGCGTCCTGAGACATAACCATGAGCTCGCGCTTGCCGGAAGAACAATCCTGTGCAACGCGCTCAACATCCAGACGCCGTGCCCGGACGAGCTCATCGGCTCAATGGCATCGATGCCTTTGCCAACTAATTCCAAACCCACCCTGCTCCGGTCCCCTCTTTACCGGGATCCACTCCAGGATTTGCTGCGAGAGCGACACGGAATTGAGGTGCCAATTATTCCGTGGCCCAATCAACCCGATCCTTCAATGGCCAGACCACGCCTGCTTCGGATTTCGGCGCAGCGCTACAACTCCATCGAGCATTACGAGCATTTGGCGCGGGCGCTGAACATGGAATTGATTGATGGCCGAAAAGTTTAGCCTCTCGAACTCAAGGGGGCTCCAACTTGAATGCCGTGTCGGAGACAGTAGGCCGCGTTGTGGACGTACTTCTCGGCCCAGTACTTCAGTCCCTCGCGTTCCTTGAGATTCAGAGTGCGGACGACTTTGGCGGGTGATCCAAGGACGAGCGAACCCGGTGGAATCTGCGCGGCCTGAGTTACAAGCGCATTGGCGCCAACGATGGATTGTTCGCCAATCTCCGCTCCATCCAGAACCGTGGCTCCCATTCCGATGAGGCATTCATCACGGACGGTACAGGCATGAACAATGGCCGAGTGTCCAATCGTCACCCAATTCCCGATCAGGCATGGATAATCATCAGCAAGATGCAACACGGCGTTGTCCTGAATGTTCGAGTGATGGCCAACAACAATCCGGTTGATGTCCCCCCGAAGGACGGCGTGATACCACACACTCGAATGATCTCCGAGCGTGACATCGCCAATCACCACGGCCTGCGATGTGATATAGACCCCTTCGCCGAGAGTTGGTTGCTTTCGAAGAAACGTGTCAAATTGCTTTTCGAGATCACTCATGTGGATGAGTCGATTACTGTGAGTCAATCTACTAATCAAGGCTCACGTAGGCCAGACTCGCGCGTCTGCACCTGGGTAATGGTGACGGCAGGAAAGACGCCACTGCGACGTTGTCCAGGTTTGTGGAGTGCCCCGGATCAAAGCCCAAAATGTCCAAACTCCAGACTCGGGGCGTCGCCCCTTCCTGACCTGCCGGTCGGCTACGTTGAGTTGGCGTGACTTTGGGAAAAGGAAACGCTTGCAAAAGTCAGAAAATCACCCAATTTACGCCCCTTGGTTGGGGTCGTAGCTCAGTTGGTAGAGCGTCTCG
>SXMN01000115.1 GCA_005777315.1 Verrucomicrobiales bacterium | reverse complement strand
TGGCCGAGGGTCATTGCTTCGACCTGATCGTGCGTCACGTAAATCATGGTCGTCCCCAGGCGGCGATGAAGTGCCAGCAATTCACCCCGGAGCTGCGTACGCATCGGCAGGTCAAGATTGGAGAGCGGTTCATCCAGCAGGAACACTTTCGGCTTGCGAATGATCGCGCGCCCTACAGCCACTCGCTGTTTCTCGCCGCCCGACAGGTCCGCCGGCATCCGGTCCAGAAGAGAGCTTATCCCGAGAAGTTCGGCAGTGGCGCGGACGGCACAGTCAATCTCAATGCTCGGTAATTTTCGCAGCTTCAACGGAAACGCGAGATTGTCGCAGGCTGTCATGTGGGGATAGAGCGCGTGATTCTGGAAAACCATCGCCACATCACGATCCTTGGGATCGACATCGTTCATCACTTGCGAATCGATGGAGATGGTCCCCGAGGTCGGGAACTCGAGTCCTGCGATCAATCGGAGGAGGGTAGATTTCCCCGAACCGGATGGCCCAACAATCACCAGCAGCTCTCCCGGCCGGACATCCAATGAGATGTCACGGAGCGCTTGTATCTCCACCCTTTTAGATGGATGAAAAGACTTGCTGACGTTCTGAACGGTTACCGGGGCCATGGTGAGCAAGTTTGTGAGGCGAGAGTTGTTCCGTCGAGATCCTCGATTCGATGCGATTCAAACTTGTCGCAACTTCATGCTAACGGCGAAAAACAATGTGCCGGCATCCTGAACCACAAAGAGATCGGCGAAGTCATCCTTTCCTTTGAACGAAGTCTGGTCCAATGGTCCGGCCTCTGTCAGTGCGAAGGAAACGTTTTGCCAGGGGGCGTCGAGCGAAGGCCGCGACAAGACTTCATACTCGATGTTTTGAAAGCCTAGGAAATTGAGTTTCACGCGACCGGGAGCGGTTTGAAGCGCAGAGCTGGTGACGGAGAATCCGCGGTCGGGAACTTCGATGGTGAGCGTATCCACTCCATCAAATCTCGTGACGAATCGCTGAAGCGGAGCACTTGCGGGTCCTGAAATCCGGGTCCCATCGAATGCGAATCGGGAATTGTGGCAGCGACATTGGGTGATCCGGGTTGTCGCATTGGCGATCGGCAGGATGCAGTCTTCGTGAGTGCAAGCTGCGTTGAGCGCGAAGTATTGGTTCTTATCGTCCCGGTTTACGAAGAGGACCGGAAAGATGCTGTTGTTGTTGGTGCCGCTGACCACGCTGGTGCTGATCCGGACGGAACCAAATGCTTTGCCAAGGGCGGCGAAGTCCGAGACTTTGATTTTGAGGACAGCGGTGGAGTCATCCACTGTTGGGCGGATGTCGCCCAAAACAACGCCAGTCCAGGGAGCTTTCAGCGCGGATGAAGTCGCGCTCAAGATGACGAAGGTCTTGATGAAGTTGCGGCGATTGATTCCTGGCGACGGCTCGTTGCTCAACATGGGGAGACTTTAACTGACATGTCTCCCGACTCCAATCAGGATTCACCAGGCAATGTCGTAATCTTGCTCCTCCTCATAGTCATGATCTCTCGGCGAAAGGGATTAAGAGCATGAACAAGATTAAGACTCTGCCATTCATCAGGCTTTCTCGACATCCGGTTGTCTGAATGGCAACGTGACGCCGTGAGTTCGATAAAGCTCGGTCAATTGCGAGAGTTGCTGCGGTCCTATCAATCGTGCCTCGTCGCGTACTCGGGCGGCGTGGACTCGGTCTTCCTCGCGTATGTGGCGCATGAAACCCTTGGCGATCGCGCGCTGGCAGCCATTGCCGACTCGCCCAGCCTTCCGCGCCGGGAGCTTTCCGAGGCGCTGGAGATCGCAGAGCAATTCGCTTTTCCAGTGCGTGTTGTGCAGACCAGTGAATTTCA
Source organism: Verrucomicrobiales bacterium (assembly GCA_005777315.1). Taxonomy (GTDB): domain Bacteria; phylum Verrucomicrobiota; class Verrucomicrobiia; order Limisphaerales; family F1-12-MAGs170; genus F1-120-MAGs170. The sequence goes on along the minus strand of SXMN01000115.1, from coordinate 38,442 downwards.
AAATGCCGAGTACCTGGCGAACCCAACGAACCGTTGCTACTTCTGCAAGCACGAACTCTTCACGGAACTGGCGCCGCTGGCCCGTGAAGGAGGATTCGCGGTCGTCGCGTATGGCGAAAACGCAAGCGACATCGGTGATCATCGGCCTGGAGCCAGGGCGGCTTCCGAGTTTCAAGTCCGTGCTCCGCTGAAGGAGGTTGGACTGACGAAGGCCGAGATCAGGGAACTATCCGCGCAGTTTGGACTGCCGACAGCTGACAAGCCACAGCTCGCCTGCCTGAGTTCCCGGATTCCCTACGGCGAAGCGGTCACGCCTGAGAAACTGCGGATGATCGAGGAAGGGGAGAATATTCTGCGCGACCTGGGCTTTCATGATGTGAGAGTCCGGCATCACGAGTTGAAGGCCGGCCACCTGGCGCGGATCGAAATTGGGGCGGCCGAAATGAAGCGGATCTTCGATGTGTTCGAGCAAGTGAGCGCGGCGTTGAAGAAATCAGGATACCAGCACGTGACACTGGACCTCGAAGGTTACCGAAGAGGAAGCATGAACATTGGGTTTACGCTTCCTCCGCCCGCTCTCGTGAAGCGCCAGCCTTCTTGAATTTCGTCCCGCCCTTGGTTTCCCATTCCGCCGCAGTGAGGTACCCGGCGTCGATGGTGAGCGTCGTGCCGGTGATTCCCGACGAGTCTTCGCAGCTCAAATACAAAATCGATTTCGCAACGTCACGGGGCGTCAACGGGATGCCCATCGGAACGCGGCGCAAGCGGGTCGCGAGGGCTGCTTCAGGATCGGGCAGGACGTTCAAATGTTCGCGCAACATAGGAGTGTCGGTGATCCCCGGACAGACGCAGTTGCAGCGGATGCCGTCCGCCGCGTAATCGAGCGCGATGGATTTGGTCAGGCCGACGATGGCGTGCTTGGTGGTGGTATAAACAGGAGTCAATGCCTGACCGACAAAACTGCTGATCGAGCCGACGTTCACAATCCAGCTTTGCCCGGCTCGGCGCAGATGCGGCATCGCGTGTTTCACGGAAAAGAACATGGACTTCACATTGACCGCCATGACCCGATCCCACTCGCGTTCGGTGTACTGGTGCAGCGGTTTGACGTGAACCATCCCTGCATTGTTGACGAGAATATCCAGCTTCCCGAAACGCTCGACTGTCAGCCGAATGGAATCGCGCACCTGCTGTTCGTTGCTGACGTCGCAACGAATCGGGAGGGCTTCGCTTCCTTCGGCCTTCACTCCGTCAGCAATGCGTCGGCTCAATGCCAAACGCCGACCCACGAGCGCGACTTTCGCGCCTTCGCACGCGAACAACCGCGCCGTCGCCTCGCCGATGCCAGAGGTCGCTCCGCTGATCCACGCTACTTTGCCTTCGAGTCTGCTCATAGAGTTGATGAGACACTTCCAAGACGGTGGGATAGAACGAAGTTTGGTGCAACGATTTTGACTCCGGCAAGACGCGAGTGCATCAGTTCGGAACATGAGAGGGTAGCCACATTTCTCGGCGGATGGTACGCGCCATGGAAGTAATCCGGAACCATCACGCCAACAATTGACAGCCCGTTCCGGCCAACTACTTTTACCAAATATGGCAATCAGGACGATACCCGTCGCGCTGCCGGACGAATTGCGCTGTTACGTCGAGCGGAAGGTCAAGGCCGGACGCTACCTCGACGTCAGCGAAGTGGTCAGCGAAGCCCTTCGCCAGATGGAAACAGCCGAACTATCCACCGAGCTGGAGCAATTCCAAAGCGCCCTCACGGGCGGCCACAACCGTGCCGAAACGGAGTCGGAAATCCGCCGCGTTGAGCGCTCCGTCAAAGCGGGGCGCGGAGAGTGACTGTCATCGTCTTTGATACGGGCGTGCTCATCAGCGCTATTGGATGGCGCGGCCCGGCCCATCGTTCTCTGGCGCTGGTGGCTCAACGGCGTTGCCGTCTGGCGGTGACTGCCGACATTCTCTCTGAATACGAAACGCGCGTGCCATCCGTTCTCGCCACCGAGGCACCGCGAGCCAACGCGAGCGGAGCGCTGGCGTGGGTCCGGGCCAAAGCGATGTGGGTGGAACCAGCTCCACTGGGCAAACGTCGATCTCGCGATCCGAAGGATGAACGATTCATCGCGGCCGCCCTTGCCGCCAAGGCGAAAGTGATCGTCAGCTACGATGAAGATTTGTTGGCGCTCGAAAAACCTTTCGGCATTCCCGTCATGCGACCCGCAGCGTTTTTGGCGTGGATGGAGGACCATGCTTAGCAATGCTCAACCTGCATCCTCCTCACCGATATTTTCGCCACGGGCAAATGTTGGCAGGAGTGCGGACCGCAGAAGCAACACCGTGAACGCCTGCACACTTTAGATCCCGCCTTCACAGATTGAGCACATTCGAAACCGCTCCCATTTTGCCTTGAATCGCGGGCTGTCGAAGACTTCGGGGTTCACAGCGGTGCGCGGCTTTGTCCCAAGCGAAAGATCCACCATCACCTGGCACGCGGCCCGTCCCATGTCACGAAACATCTCGTCTGTCCACGCGATGCTGTGGGGCGCCAGCAACACATTGTCCAGCTCCCCAAATCGATGGGGTGAAGTGACGGGTTCCTGCTCGAAGCAATCGAGAGCGGCTCCCGCGATGCGCCCGTCCTTGAGCGCCGCGAACAAGGCATCCTCGTCCACGATCCCACCACGGGCGGTGTTAAGGAGATACGCGTCCGGTTTCATCAGCGCCAGCTCCCGCGCTCCGATGAGGCCGCGAGTCTTCCCGGTCAACGGGCAGTGGATCGATACGAAATCCGACTGGCTGAACAACTCTTCCAGGCTGACAAGGCGCGCCCCGCACTTTGCAGCGCTCTCCACGTTGAGGAAGGGGTCGAAAGCCAGAGGCTGGTTCATGCCGAACCCTCGCAACAGCTCAATGGTTTTGCGCGCGATGCCGCCGAGCCCGACGACTCCCAACGTGCGTTCGCGCAGTTCCCGGCCCATGTACTTCGACCGTTCATCCCATCGGCCGGTGCGAAGGAGTCCGTCCTTGATCCGCATGTTATGACTCAGGGCGATCATCCATCCGATGGTCGCCTCGGCCACGGGTCGATCCACCGCGCCAGCTGTGATGGTGACGAGCACGTCCGCGGCGGTGCAGGCGTTGACATCCACCGCGTCATAACCGACGCCAAACCGTGCCATGACGAGCAGATCCCCGGCATCCGACACGCTTTCCGCCGTGACCGATGGCGTCAGGACGATCACACCTTGAGCACCCGCAATCTGATCCGCTCCGATTTGCTTTCTATGCTCTTTGAAGACCTGCTGTTTGATGTGCGAATGATCCTTGAAAACTGAAAGCCCGAGATCGCGAAACTTCGGCCTGCCAGCGCTGTCGTAAAAATCAGCGGTGAGGGTGACGATGAAATTCGAAGCACTCATGGTTTGATTCCTTTGGGGGTCATCTCGGGAGCAAGCGTAGGCAAAATGCCCCTGTCTTGTCCAACGATGCCAAGCGCCGCGTGAAGACTGCGCAGGAGCAGCCCGCTATCCGAACCAACACCCAGCATGCGAAACCCCTGATTGCGTCGCTCGGTCAGATTCTCATTGCTTGTTGCGATGATGCCGCAGTGCTTCCCATGAGCGCGAAGCGTGTCCTTGATCGCCAGAAGTTCAGCGGCGATCCCAGGCCCTTCCCATTGTCCACGATAACCCGCTGTCGAGGAGTAATCAGCCGGGCCGAAGAAGAAAATGTCCGCGCCATTGACCAGGCAAAGTTCGTTGATGTTACGGCCAGCGGTCACGGTTTCGATGATGGGTACGACCATTACATGATCGTTGGCCTCTTGAGTGTGCTCCATGAGGCACTGTCCCCAACCCGTGGCTCGCTCCGCGCCGATGCCCCGGACACCCTCCGGTGGATACATGGCGAACGCCACCGCCTCTTTGAGTTGCTGCGCGGTCTCGATCCAGGGAACGACGATGCCGTCCGCGCCGATGTCCAGGACGCGTTTAATCAGGCCGCCGTTCAACTCGGCGATGCGCACCAGCACAACTGTTTCGCTGCGGACGGTCGAGCGGATGTGCTCGAGGATTTCCTTCCAATCGAGGTGGCCGTGCTCGGCGTCGATGACGATCCAGTCAAGACCAAGCGCGACCGCCATTTCAGTAATGCTCGCGGACTCCAACGTGACCCAGAGTCCGTAAACAGGTTGATCTGTGGCCAGTTTTTCCCGGAGCTTCTTGATGGCGGAGGTTTTCATTATTTGTCGCAATGAACGGCTGTTGTAAGAAAGGAGCAAAACTGACGACGAAACGAGCGCATGATCAACGCCAAGGTTGCACGCCTGAGGCATCGCTCCAACTGGGGATCGGCGATTGAAGTCCGCCTTCGATCCAGAGGAAGCGGCCATTGACTGCGGCTGCTTCATCGCTCAACAGGCGGAACACCAGATCAGCCGCCCGCTGCGGATCGTCACCGCCGGTCTGTTCCACCCACCCGACCCATTTGCGATAGCCGTCCGCTTCCGGCCCCATCCCTTCTGCTTCGGCACGAATGGCGGACCACATCTCCGTTTTCACATCGCCGGGGTGAAGGACATTCGCGGTCACGCCCGTCCCTTCCAGTTCGGCGGCGAAGTGTCGCGTGAATTGATTCAGGGCCACCTTGCTGGTGCCGTAGGCACTGTTGAGAGGGCCGGGCGGATGGAGTGAAGCCGCGGATGTGAAATTGATGATCCGGCCCCACCTCGCCTGGATCATTCCGCCGACAAAGGCGCGACAGGTGAGATAAGGGCCGAACAGATTGACCGCCATCGTCTGAATCCATCGTTGTGGATCGCTGTCTTTGACGAGTTGGATCGGTCCGAAGATTCCCGCAGCATTTACAAGTATGGAAACCAACCCAAGGCGTTGTTCAATCTCCCGTTTCAACTCCTCGACGGCTTCGAGCCGGCTGACGTCGGATGGAATAGCCAGTGCTGATCCACCGGCCTGGTTGATCGTTCGCACGGTCGCGTCGAGCTCTTCCTTGTTGCGGGAAACTGCCACCACCTCCGCTCCGTTCCCGGCCAGATGGATCGCTGTCTGCCGGCCAAGGCCGCGCCCTGCTCCGGTGACCACGGCCACCTTGCCCTTCAACGAAGACTTCACTTTGATTTCGCCTTCACCTTTGCCTTGGTCTTTCCTGCCGCCGTCTCCAAACGAAAAATCTCCCGCAACGGACCGGCATCGACCTTTCCATCCGGGCGGAATTGCATCAGCGGTTTCATGCACTCGGCCCACTTGTCGTGAATCTTGGAACTCCACAAGTTGTCCCACGCTTTTTCATCATAGATCTCGGAGTAGAGAAAAAGCTGCAGATCGCTCTCGAAAGTGGTGATCCGGGCGATCCCGCACTTCTCGATTTCCCGCACGAGCTCCGGCCAGATGTTATCGTGATAATGCTTGTACTTGGCGAACGCCCCCGGCTTCAGTCGCAAGGTAAAGGCGCGACGAATCACCGATGACTTCTTCTTCTGGATTCGTGATTTCACTTTAATCCTTTTGGTAGTGTTTGGCGGTTCCGATCATGATCGTCAGGGAGACGCTGACTGTCAGCGCAGCACTTCGCCCTTCTTTCCGCCGCCGGGCAGGTCGAGCAAATAAATCTGATTCACGGTCTTGAAACGCGCGTGGTCGGTGAATTCCCAAACGATCTGCTTGTCTCGCGTCACTTCAAACGCTTGGGGTTGTTTGCCCATGAACTCACCGGGAAGATAATTGCATACGATCGTGTTTCCGTTCGGCAGACGCTGGCATCCCGCGGGCAGTCGCAATGAATTTCCCGGCACTTCATTTCCTCCTAGCTGCCAGGCAATCTTCAAATCCTTGTCGAGTTCGATGACTTTCCCCGCCGTTCCAAGAGTGATGAGAAGATGTCCGTCGGGGAGCTTGATGGCCGCGTGCGGAAATCCGTCCACAGGAATTTCCCGGAGGAGGGTTCCTTCGGGTGAAAGTTCCACGATCTTCTTCTCGTCCATGAGGCAGACCCAGTAATGGCCATCCGTTGTTTTGCGTGTACCACGGAACTGGTGGCCCATGTTCTTGGCTTGCGAAGCGACTTTGATCTCCTTCGCGATTTTACCGTCGCGCCCGGCCTCAACCAACCTTCCGAGGCCACATTCAGCCACAAGCACACGTCCATCCGGCAACGGTTGACACGAGTGGCATTGCGCGTTTTCGGGCGCCTTGTATTCCCAGACGATCTGCCTGGCGGCAGACACCTCCTGGGCGCCGTTACGATAGCAGACGAGCACGTTGCCATTCGAGAGCATCCAGCAATCCTGCGGCGTCTGCACGGCAAACTCCCACTCCACCGAACCATCCGCCGCGACGATGGCGACCTTGTTGCCCTGGTAATCACAGCACAGCAAACGATGGCGCGTCGGTGTCGCGGCCTTTGATTTCAGGTGGAAACCTGTCAAAGCAAGCCCAAGCGCGGCAGCGGTTCGACGCGTGAAGTCGCGCCGAGTGAGGAGTGATGATGGTGTCATAGCATGGTTCTCAAAAAGGAATTGGCCGACATTAAGCAGCACGCTTCGTATCGGTGCGAGATCAAATTTCTCCGCGTCGTCGTGGGCCGTGCATCCGCAGGTTGTCGGTGGAGCGCGACTGTGCTGAAAGCCAGTCGCAGCAGTACCCATGGCTCGCCCTCACACCAAATCTACTGCGGCTGGCTCTGCGCACACAACCGCGCTCCTGGCTGACAGCCAAGTTCACCGCCAACTTGTGCATGCACTGCGTCGTGTGCGTAAAAATGTTTCACGACGTGACTCCCGCCAATTGGAGAATGGACAACACCCAACAGGCTCTTTCAAAACTGTAGCAAGGAACGTCTGCTCGCTCTGACTTTCGAAATGTTTGAGCCGGCTCACGTCTGCTGCTACGGAGTTTTGAAAGAAGCTCCCAAAAGAGGGCATTCGCACTCACAGAAATTTTCAGTGAAAGATTTTTTCGATTCCGGCGATAACATCACCGGTGCAAAGCGTCCCGAAACCGGCGCGGGAGGATGAATTCCTCCCGACGCGCAACAGCCTGCTCAGCCGCCTCAAACGCTGGGATGACCACGAGGGCTGGCGCGAGTTTTTCGACACCTACTGGAAATTCCTCTATTGCGTCGCCATCAAGGCCGGCCTTTCGGACCAGGATGCGCGAGACGTGGTGCAGGAAACCGTCGTTGCCGTCGCCAAAGGGCTGCGCGAAGGGCGCTTCAAAGCCGCGGAAGGCGGCTCCTTCAAGGCCTGGCTGCAATTGATCGTCCGCCGCCGTGTCGCCAGCCGCCTGCGCAAACATTCCCTGCCGCTCGCAGAACACGCTTCATTCGAGGGCGACGGAACCCCGCGCACACCGGTCGCCGAGCGCGTGCCCGATCCCGCCGCCAGCGTCGTGACCGAAATCTGGGATGAGGAATGGGCGAAGAACCTCGCCGATGCCGCCATCGAGCGGGTAAAGACGCGCGTCAGCGCGAAGCAATTTCAGATGTTCGATCTCTACGTCCTCAAAGATTGGCCCGTGCGTGAAGTCGCGCGCACCCTCAAGGCGAACATCGCCCAGGTCTATCTCGCCAAGCACCGCGTCACCTCGCTCATCAAGCAGGAGACGGAGAAACTTCGCAAACGCATGGAGGTCGAAGGATGAACAGAGGCGAAAGGGAGAGAAGGGGAAAAGGAGAAAAGGAGCATGGTGCCATTCACTCGGCGACTGACAAAGGGTTCACCTCCGCCCCTTCTCCCCTCTGCTCTCCTGCTCACAACTCTCGCCGCACCTCACTGCTCAATCACTTTCTCGACTGGCTCCGGTCGAAAATGCCAATCCGCCGCTACCGTGTCACGCCTCGACAGAACAGCCGCGCCTTCCGCCGGTCGCTGCTGCGGGATGCCATGCTCGAATTGAAGCGCGACGCGGCGTTTGCCATACCGTCCCGACAGCGACAAACTGAGGCCCAAGCCCGATGAACTCCGATTCTGATGCCCGCGACCGGCTCTTGAATGAGATTGCCGGCACGTTGACGCCGCCCTCGCAGCCGCTGACGGATGTTCCCGCCGCACCGGCGCAGATCCCCGATCACGAGTTGTTCCGCCGCATCGGGCGCGGCAGCTACGGCGAGGTCTGGCTTGCGCGGAACGTCATGGGCGCGTGGCGGGCGGTGAAGGTCGTCCATCGCGCGGCGTTTGATCACGACCGCCCGTACGAACGCGAGTTCGCCGGAATCCGCCGCTTCGAACCGATCTCCCGCACCCACCCCAGCCAGCTCAACGTCCTCCATGTAGGCCGCAACGATGCCGCCGGGCATTTCTATTACGTGATGGAACTCGCCGACGCCACGCCCGGCGCGGCAGTTCAAAGTTCGATGTTCAAAGTTCAAAGTTCGCCAGCCTCAGCATCCGATGGCAACCGTGAAACGCCTCCAACTTTGAACCTTGAACCTGAAACTTGGAACTCTTACTCCCCCCGCACCCTCCGCTCCGATCTCCACCGGGGCCGCCTGCCTTGCGACGAATGCGTGCGAATCGGCCTCGCCCTGGCTACCGCGCTCGATCACTTGCACCGGCATGGCCTCGTTCACCGCGACATCAAACCGTCGAACATCATCTTCGTGAACGGCATTCCCAAACTGGCGGACATCGGACTCGTGGCCCGCGCCGAGGCTACCCTCTCGATGGTCGGAACCGAGGGATACGTGCCGCCCGAGGGCCCCGGCACGCCGCAGGCGGACATCTTCAGTCTGGGCAAAGTGCTTTACGAGATGGCCACCGGCCGTGACCGCCAGGATTACCCGGAACTGCCCACCAACCTGATCGAAGCCCCCGTCGCCGAACGCGCCCAACTCACCGAACTCAACGAAATCATCGTCCGCGCCTGCGCCTCCGACGCGAAGCAACGCTACCAGACCGCCGCCGAACTCCACGCAGACCTCGCCCTGCTCCAGAGCGGCAAATCGATCAGCCGGCTGCGCAACTTCGAGCGCCGGTTTCAATTTCTCCAGCGGGCAGGTGCGGTGGCGGCCTCCGTTGCCGTGATTGTTGGCGCTCTTTATTTTTGGCAATCACGCCAAACCCGGATGATGCAGGGACTGGCGGAGGCCAAGGGTCGGCTCGCCAACGAAAATGGCCGCCTCGCTTCGGAGAATCGCCAGCGGTTGCTGCAACTCCAGTCCGCGAATGGAATCCAGGCGTTGAACTCGGGAAACCGGGCTTCCGCCGCGCTTTGGTTTGCGGAAGTGCTCAACCAATCGGACGGAGACGCAGCCTCCGAGCGCCGGCAACGATTCCGACTCGGAACGTTGTTTCGTGAGATGCGCAAGCCGGTCAGCTTGCTGACATTCAGTTGGGAGGACGTTGAGGCTTGGCCAACGTCCGATGGACAAAAGCTTGTCGGCACGGCGAAGAGCCCGAAGCGCGAAGACGGCTCGGTCGTCAGCGAGATTCGCGTCTGGAGCACTGACGACTACCGGTCTCTCATTACGTTGGGCCTGACAAGCTCGGTTCCAGCCGTGGTCAGTCCGAGCGGTCGATGGGCGATTTCGTCGGACAAGCTCGCCGTGCGGCTCCACGATGTGACAGCCGGGATTCAAGTGCCTGAGCGTTTGGAGATCGACGGCTTCAGCGGCGTGTGCGCCTTCAACAAGGATGAATCGAGGGTTGCGCTGACGGAGGGGAACGGGACTATCGTGCGTATTTTGGGAGTGCCGTCGGGCCGCTTGGCGGCAACGCCACTGGTCCACAGCAACAGAGTGCTATCAATCTCCTGGGATCCACAAATGCGCTGGCTCGCAACGGGAACTCGAATTGAGCGCTCACCTGGGCTTCCACGCGGGCAGGCCAGAATCTGGGATGCCCGGACCGGACAGCCACTCACAGACTGGCTCGACCATGAGTATCCGATTCAACTGCCGGTTGTCTTCAGTCCAGACGGCGCGCGTGTGGCGATATTTGGCTTTTTTCCCACGGGCATCACTTCCGGGCAATATCCCGGATCGGTCCAGGTGTTGGAGTTGCCATCCGGCAAGCCGAAATTTCCTCCGCTCGTTCACTCGGAGTTGGTGTTTGGCGCTGCCTTCAGCCCGAGCGGTCGCTACTTGGCCACCGCATTACCGCGCGAGGTCAGAGTTTGGAACGCGCACACCGGGGAACCCGCCCTGCCCGCGCTGACACATGGCAGCATTTACTACAGCATCGAGTTTAGTCCCGATGGCACCCGGTTGGTGGCTGGCGGCCGGGAAGAAGTCCGCATTTGGGATGTCCGATCCGGTAAGACGCTGGAGTTCTTTTCGGGGCCGATTCACTACAAATCGTGGCCTCATTTCACACCGGACGGACGCCGGCTGGTTACGACCACGGCTCTGGGCCGCGTTCAGGTTTGGGATTTGGCCACGCTCGAGCCTGCGCTGCCCGAGTTCGATAGCGGCGAGGGTGAACCGAACATCTGGACCTCATTCTCTCCCGATGGCCGAAGCGTGGTCGTCGCGGGAGCGAACGGCAGAGTGCGGCTCTGGAACGTCGAATCAGGCAACCCAATAGGAAAGCTGATGACCCCGGCCGAACCGCCGGGGCAGCCAGCGTTGTTCACGACAACGGAGTTTCGCTCATCATGGAGTTCGGACGGCAATTGGCTCGCAGTTCCAACCCACGGACGGGGCGTGCGTGTCTGGGACTTGACGAACGGCACCGAACGGTTGACACCCCTCCAACATTCGGGAGCGTTGTTTGCCGAGTTCAGCCGTGACAGCAGCAGGCTACTGACCGGCGGGTCCGATGGCACGGCGCGGATTTGGAACGCCACCATCGGCGCTCCATTGGAGACGCCACTGCAACACAGCAACACGGTCTATGCCGCGCGATTCAGTCCAGACGGACAGCGCATCGCAACGGCCAGCCTGGACAGCACGGCGCGACTCTGGGAGACCGCCACCGGCGCACCGCTCGGGCCGCCGATACGCTTCAACGATCGCGTTGGCACGGTGAACTTCAGTCCCGATGGGACACGGCTGGTGATCGGCGGCGCGATGAAGACCGCGACCATTCATGATACCCGAAGCGGTCAGCAAGTGACGCCGCCACTGCGTCACGCTTTGTCGGTCATGGTCGCCCGGTTCAGTCCAGATGGACGCCGTGTCCTGACCGGCAGCGAAGACAGGACCGCCCGCATCTGGGACGCATCGACCGGCCAGCCCTTGACCCCGCAGCTCGTTCACGAAGCCGAAGTCGTCTCCGGCGAATTCAGCGGCGATGGAATACGCGTCGTCACCGGCAGTTCGGATGCCACGGCGCGCGTTTGGGATGCACTCACAGGCGAGCCGATCAGTCCCTGGCTGAAACATGCCAAACCCGTCCTGCGCGCCAGCTTCAGCCCGGATGCCCACCGGTTGGTCACCGTCACAATTGACGGAGCTCAAGTCTGGGACGTGGCACCGAGCGATGAGAGCGCCGAAGTGCTGGCCGCCACCACTCGACTGTCCGCCGGAGCTCAGATCGGCATCGGACAGCAGGTTGAAAGACTTTCGGCTGAAAGCCTGGATGCGGCGTGGGCGCTAGCCTCCTCTCAATTGAAACTGGCGGCGGCGGCTTCACCGGAAGTCGAAGCGCGCTGGCATCGCCGGCGCACCGCCCTCAGCCTGCGGCTACAGGACTGGTTCGCGTCGGAGTTTCACGCCCGGCGGCTGGTGCAATTGCAGCCGGAGGACGCGGAAGCCAAGGCCAGCCTCGCGCGCGTCATTGCGATCAAGCCGTCACCTCGCGATCCCTCAACTCCGCCGGAGCTGATCGACCTCTCAGACTATTACAACGCTTCGCTCGCGGTCTGCTGGCATCTCTCCGATCCAGGCAACGATCTGAGTGAATTGCCACGCGGCGTGCAAATGTTTGCGGGCACTCGCTTCGACGTGCGCGGACTGGTGCAAGTCCAGGGCGAACTGTCACAAGCCCAGGCCGACAAGTGGCGTTATCCGTCACGAATCAAGGGCATCGGGGTCCATCGCAAGTTGACCCGGCTTCAATTCCTCCATGCGGTCATGGGCCGGCAATATCCCACGGGGACACCGGTCGGCCATTACCTTGTCCACTTCGCCAATGGCCGACGAGAGGAGATCCCCATCCTATACAATCGAAATGCCACGGACTGGTGGGAACACGCGGAACTGCCGCAAGAGTTGCCAGAGGCGGCAGTGGCCTGGCGGGGCGCCAACGCGGCATCGAGACGGGACGGCAAGAGCATCCGCCTTTTCAAACTGACTTGGAACAACCCTTCGCCCGACGTGGAAGTCGTACGGGTTGATTTCGCAGCGGAACAAGGGGATCCATTCCTGGTCGCTCTCACTGCCGAATAGTGCTGGAGATCGAGAGCGCACGCCGCGGGCGTGCGCTCTCGCACCAAATAGGGGAAGGCGCATCCAAATCGTGGTAGGGTCGTTGCGCTGCGACGACCAGCGCCGCGTGCAGCGGCGCATGAGCTTCCGGTCAGGGATGCCCTCGCAAAGTAATTGTTCCGGCCCTGCACGGGCCGGTGGTAGTCGCAGTGCAACGACCCTACCGAAATCTGGTAATCTCAGATGCGTCTGCCCCGCTCAGCAATTCTCATTTTGGCGCAGCGCGGCTGCGTCGAAGACCAGCCGCAGCGCGTGAAAACAAACAACGGCCTGGTTTTATGTGGGCGTGCTGCGGCTGGTCGAAACGGCACAGCCGCGCTCCGGGCCAAAATGAGAATTGCTGTGCCCCGCTGCGGCTCTTTTGACTTACAGCCGTGTGTTGAGGTAAGATGGATTCATGACAAAAGTTGCGGAACACATCGCCCAGGAGTTTCGGAGCCTGCCAATCGAGGAGATGCTCGCGCTGCACGAGTCTTTGATCACGACAATTCAGGAGCGCGAAGAGGCGGCAGGATTGGACCCAGCCTTCAGAACCGACATCCAACGTCGCATCCGTGAAATTGACAGTGGGAAGGTGGAAGGCGTCGAGGCGTTTAAGGCGCTCGAACAAATGTAGATGCCTGGCTATCTCAAACCCGTTCGTCTTCATCCCGACGCGCGAGCCGAGTTGCAGGACTCGGTTTCTTTTTATCGCGAGCGGGGAGGTGAAAGGTTGGCGATGCAATTCAAGCGGCGCGTGGCCGAAGGATTGAGAGCCATCGCGGAGAATCCGGAACGCTTTCGACCGGATCCCGAGTTGCCGGAAGCGCGGAGGTTTCGTCTGCAACAGTTTCCTTTCTCACTCATCTATATTCACCGGCCCGAGCACATCTGGATCGTCGCCGTCGCACATGGAAGTCGCAGACCGGGTTACTGGAAGCAGCGTCTCTGAGCCTCCACCCGGTTTTGTCGCACGTTTTCGCGAGGTTCATCAGGCCCGCTGCTTACCCGCTCGATTAGGAGCTTTTCCAGGCGCCTGGTAACATTCCTTCGGGCCGCTGCGACCGGGGACCGGTCGCGTTCTGGTGGAAGCAACTCAAACGATCCCCAGCCCGACACGTTCCCGCGAACGCCACTTTCCGTGAAAGATTTCCGCCGTTGCTGCGATTACATCTGCGTGCCTGATAATGCACCATTGAAACCGACAATCCAACAAAGCCATTCCATTCCATGAAACCAAGTCTAGCCCTCTGCGCATTTGTCGCGACCGGGCTCCTTTCCGCCGTCGCACCACTCACAGCCCGTTCCCAAACCTGGCAGATGCTCCTACCCAGCCCCGGTGAAGCGCCGGAGGGATTGGGTGGTAATCTCCTGATTGATCCATTTCGTTCGAGTCCGGCGGCTGGAGTAATCCTGGCGATTCAAAAATCCAGCCTGGATGGCCCGGCGGTCCCCTCCATTCTGCGCCTCACTCCGACGGATGCTTCCTCCTCAGATTTCACCATCGAGCCGCTGGATGGCGGGCTGGTTGGCGGCCGGCTAGCTTACTTTCCAGGCGATGGACTTTACACCGCCGGATTTTCATCCACCACGACCGGCAGCAAAGAAAACGCCCAAACGATCATGAAATGGCATGTCCTCAGGTCCAGGGAAGCAGACCAAGGCAACTGGGGCACGTGGAAATATGAAGACAGCTATCAACTCACCGGCGTCACCAGGGGCAAGACCACTACCTACAACTCCCGTGCGCACGCCATCACCAGTGACAGTTCCGGTAACGTGTATGTTTGCGGCTGGGCAAACGATGGGCGCGTCAACCGCTGGATCATCCGCCGGAAGACTTCCTCGGGCTGGACCAAAGTTTATGATGCCGCGGCAACGGACAGCTACAGCATTCCGTACGGCATCCACTTCGTTCCCGCTGGCGGGAACAATCCAGCTCCGGCGCTGTTCGTCGCGGGCATTTTCAACAACCGTTGGACAGTGCTGCGGAGCTTGAATCAAGGGACTTCATGGTCGGCGTGGTCGGCGGTCGGACCTTGGCCGGACGATGGCAGCCTGGCGTCCGCCAATGATCTGGCCAGCGACAGCGACGGAAACATTTACGTGTGTGGCGTTCGTGGACGCGACAGCCGGAACCATGGATGGGTGCTGCGCAAGAGCAGCGATGGCGGGCAGAACTGGGTAACGTTGCTCGATCAACCCAGCACCACCGACAGTTGGGCGGTGCGGCTGGCGATTGACGCCGCGAATAATATCACCGTCGCCGGAGCGATTCACACCTCACTTTACACTCCGAAATGGACCATCGTACGCAACAGCCCGGGACAAGATTGGTCAGGCTCGCCGACAGCCAGTTGGGAAACACGCATCTACCCACTCGGGCAGAACACGCCCTCATCCTCCAAGGGACGCGGCATGGTGATGGATGCCGCCGGAAACATGTTCTTCACTGGAGATGTGATCGATTGGACTGATCCAGAGGATGGGACTCTCTATTCCGGCACGCGCGTCGGCCTGCTGCGCCTAGTACCAGCACACTGAACTCCGTCCAATGCATCGTCACAACTCGCCATCACTCCTCCATCTGTGAACCGCCGCAACTTCAACAGCAGTCTCTACCACTGGGTCATTTTCCTGGTGTATTTCGTCCTTGAACCACACGCCAGCGCACAGACTCCGGCCAGACTCGGTATTCAGACCTACGCGGGCCTGACCATCACCGGTGCGGTCGGCACCGTGTATTCGATTGAGCATGGCGCAGACTTCACGCAAACCAACTGGAAGTGCCTGGAGTTTTTTCAACTGCCCCAAAGCCCGTTCCTCTGGCTCGACAAGTCCGATTCGGCAACGGGCCAGCGGTTCTACCGGGCGGCGGAGTTTCCGGCTCCGACGAACATGGTATTCATTCCGCCGGGAACCTTTCGGATGGGGAGTTCCGTCGAAGAGAATCCATCCACGTCCGGCTGGGAAAGACCGCAAACAGCGGTGACAATCAGCCGGGGCTATTGGATGGGCCAGTTTGAAGTCACGCAGGCTGAGTATCAGAAAGTCATGGGGAACAACCCGAGTTACTACAAGGGCGCGGAGCGGCCGATGGAGAATGTGACGTGGCAAGAGGCTGTAAATTATTGCGCGAGGCTCACTCAGCGGGAGCAGTCCGCAGGGCGTATCCCGCAGAACAGTGCCTATCGTTTGCCGACGGAGGCGGAGTGGGAATACGCATGCCGCGCCTGGACCTCAACCAGGTTCAGTTATGGGGACGACCCGGACGCTTTGGCGCTGGGAAATTATGCGTGGTATTGCGTGAATAGTTGCGAAGGAACGCAGCCTGTCGGGCAGCTCTTGCCAAATCCATGGAGCTTGTACGACATCCATGGCAACGTATGGGAATGGTGTCTCGATTGGTGGTCGAACTCTTTGCCTGGCGGAACCGTTGTTGATCCAACGGGGCCGGTCACGGGTTCCGACCGCGTGATCCGTGGCGGTGGATACCCCTACGTCCCGGCAGATTGCCGGTCCGCCAGCCGCTTCCATACACCTCCGAACATGCGCATTCCCCGGAACGGCTTCCGAGTTGTGCTGACCGTAGGAAAGCCGTAGGCCAGGGACCGGGGCCGCGCAATACGACAATCCACACGTCCACCATCACCACAAACGAGTGCGCAACCTCCGTCCGTGGGCAGCTCAAATTCTTTCGACTGCGCGGGCTGTGAGTGGAACGCCAGCTTTCCAGGCAGGCGCCGTGACTGGATGGAAGGACTTCAAGCACGCGCATGGCTGGCTGCGAGGTCCAGCGGTACGCTGGAGGCCATGGCGTGCAGGAGTTCAACTTTTGTGGCCTCGCCATGTTGGAATTCGCGGACCACTTTGCCTTTCGAGAGGACGAACAC
The DNA here is from genome assembly GCA_005777315.1 of Verrucomicrobiales bacterium. Lineage (GTDB taxonomy): Bacteria > Verrucomicrobiota > Verrucomicrobiia > Limisphaerales > F1-12-MAGs170 > F1-120-MAGs170. Next base: position 22,183 of record SXMN01000115.1, on the reverse strand, counting down.
GCGATCCGACAGGCCCAGGATTTCCTCGATCTCGCTTGATGTCATCAGGATCGTCATCCCTTGGGTCGCGAGTTGCCGGCACAGTTCATAGATTTCCCATTTTGCGCCTACGTCCACGCCGCGTGTGGGGTCGTTGAGGATCAGAATCGCCGGCTCTTTGGCAAGCCACTTGGCGAGGAGCACCTTTTGTTGGTTGCCGCCGCTGAGGTTGACGACCTTTTTGTTCTGGCTGTCGGTGGCAATGCCGAGGCGACGTACGTAGTGATCGGTTGTGCGGTGAACCGCCCGCTTGTCAATGAGCCCGAGCGCACTCAGCAGTTTATCGAGCACCAGCAGTGTGGCGTTGCGCGCGATCGACCAGTCCATCATCAATCCTTGCTCCCGCCGACTTTCTGGAATCAGCGCCCACCCACCCCGCATCGCCGCGAGGGGCGAATTCGGATGATAAGCCTCCCCGCGGACAAGGATCTGGCCGCTGGTCATGGGAGACAAACCAAAGAGAACGCGGAACAGCTCATCAATGCCCGATCCCTCCAGTCCCGCGAAGCCGACGATCTCGCCCGCCCGGGCGGAAAAACTGATGGGCCCGAGCCGCGGCACCTGGATCAATTCGCGCACCTGCAACACGATATCGCCCGGCGAGCTGGTTTTCGTCCGCTGAGGAAATGAACTGTCCAACTCCCGTCCAATCATGGCGGCGATGATTTGTGGGATCGTGGTTGCCGCCGTCGCATAGGTGCCTTGAAAACGGCCATCGCGCAAAACAGTGATGCGATCGGCGATGGCGAACACTTCCTCCAAACGGTGTGAAACATAGATGATCGTGATTCCCCGGTCCCGCATTCCGCGAACGATGGTGAACAGCCGTTGGGATTCAGGTTCGTTCAATGCTGAATTGGGTTCGTCGAGAATGATGAGTTGTGACCGCTGTTCGAGCGTGCGGGCGATCTCGACGAGTTGCTTTTCACCGATGTCGAGCGAGCCAACGAGTGCGTCGGGCAAGAAGCGCGCATCCAATTCAGAGAGCACCCGCCTGGTGGCTTCGCGCATTGCCGACCGATTCACCCAGCCGCAGCGGCTCATGCGCTCGCGATTGGCGAACACGTTGGCGGCGACCGTGCGGTGCGGGAAGAGGTTCAGCTCCTGAAAGACGATGCTGATGCCCTGGCGTCGTGCTTCGCGAGGATTTCGGAGTCGCACGGCGCGCCCCGCAAGGCGGATTTCTCCGTCGTCAGGCTCGTGGACACCGGCGAGGAGCTTCATCAGCGTGGATTTGCCCGCGCCATTTTCTCCGACCACCGCGTGGATCTCACCGCGCCGGATCTCAAAGCTCACCTGATCGAGCGCGGCCACTCCTCCGAACCGTTTCGAGACGCGGTCGAGCTGGATGAGAGGAGTGTCCGTCATCGTTTGCTGAAACTGTGAGTGCTTCAGTTTTTGGCTTTCGGCAGCGGTTTGGCGGCGGCGTTCAAATCGGCAAACTGTGTGGCCACATGATCGGCGTACCACTGGGTTTGCATCTTAGCATCGGTTTCGCGTCCATGGATCAGTTCAACATTGTCCCTCGTGACAACCTCGGTGCCTACATCGATCCATCCTTGAGGCAACGGTTGTTTGTCGCGCAAATGCCGGGCGAGGGCGACGACGGGCAGGTAACCTTGCAAGTAAGGATGCTGGCCAACAGCGACCTGTATGGTGCCGGCTTTGATGGCGTCGAGTGTCTCGCGTCCGAGGTCGTAACCGGCAACGAGCCACTGGCCTTTCGTGCGTTCTTTCAGTTTGGCCAGGTTCGGCAAGTCCATCGAGCACAGCCCGACGACGGCCGCCATTTCTGGATTGGCGCCAGCAAGGTTTTCCCACGCGGCATAATTGGCCGTGTTCTCGGTGTTCACGTCAAATGGTTGGGTGATCTGAAACTTTGTGCCTGACATGCCTTTCTTGAATCCCTCGTATCGTTCCACAAGCACGCCCACACCAGGAGCGCACATGCCGACGACAACCCGGCCTTCGTGCTTGTTCTGGGCGGTGAGAAACTTGAGCAGTTCGGTGGCAAGGATGACGCCACTCGCATACTCGTCCTGTCCAAACCATGTGGTGGCGGTTGAACCGGGGCTGGTGACATTGGCGGTGAGGACCGGGATGCCAGCCTGGGTTGCCTGGCGAATCGGCGTGACCCAGACCTCTCCCGGCATCGGCACGACAACAAGCCCATTGACCGGCTTTTGAGCCATTCCCTCAAACATGGCAATGGCATCGGCTGTCGCAAAACCGGCCGGCCCGACGACATTGATTGATACGCCCTCGGCCCGCGCGGCATCTTCAGCCCCTTGCTTGATGATCTGTGTGAAGTCATTCAAGCCGTGCAGAACATAACCGATCTTTGGTTGACCAGCGGGTTTGGTCGGGTCGTTTCCGGACGGTTCCTGCCTGCAACCGACGGCCAGGATGAGCGCCAGGAGGATTGGAATCGTTGCCGCCTTGCTACAGTGATGCGCGTTTGTGAGTTTCATTTCTTTTCCTTCATTGTTTCTTCACGAATCCGCCGATGGCAACCGCGGCGATAATAACGACTCCGGTGACAACTGTGCCCCAGTAGGCGGAGAATTCGAGCAGGACCAGTCCGTTGCGAATGACAGCAATCAACAGCGCGCCCAGGATGCCACCCGCGACTGTGCCGCGGCCGCCGGCAAGCGCTGTTCCTCCGATGATCGCGGAGGCGATGACAAACAGCTCATACCCCTGGCCCGTTGTCGGACTGCCCGACTGCAGGAACGCCAGTTCCATGACACCGGCGATGCCCGATACCAGGCCCATGATTGTCATGGCCGCAATGCGATAGCGAGGCAGAGGAATGCCTGAAAAGAGCGCGGCCTGAGCGTTGCTTCCGATTGCCTGCGCCCGCCAGCCAAACACGGAGTGCTGGAGCAAAAGATGCCCCGACAGCGCGACGACAAGCATCACCCACACACTTGTTGGAACTCCGAGCAGGGTGTTGCCGCCGAGATCGAAGAGGACGCTCTCCTTCGAAAAATTGCTGACCGGTGTCGCCTCTGACAACACCAGAGCCAGGCCACGAAAAACGCTCATGGTTCCCAAGGTCACGATGATGGTTGGAATCCGCAGCAGCACGCCAAGCCACCCGTTGACGAACCCGCATCCTGCGCCCGTCAACAAACCCACGAGCACAGCAACCGGCATCGGCATTCCTTCCCGAAGGGCGACTGCGGTGACGATATTCACCAGCGTGAGAATAGCACCGATTGAAAGATCAATCTCGCCCATGGACAACAGCAGCACCATGCCCACGGACATGATGCCGTAACTGGAAGCCTGCCGCGCAATCTGTAGCAGGTTTGAGGGTCGTACGAATTGGTCGCCCACAGTCAGCCACAGTAGGCCGCAAACACTCAACAGGGCGACGAGGACACCGATCTCGTCGATTCCTCGAAGTCGATGCCAGCCAGCGCCGCGTTCTCCTGTCATGATGTCTAAAGCTTCACCGAACGGAGGAAATCGCGGAGCAGGATGGTTTCGGAAAGGTTGTCCACTTCATTGCAGTGCTCCCAATCGATCCAGACGTACTCGATGCCCACGCAGCCGCGATAGCCTGTGGTCTTCATCGCGCGCAGGACGCGAGCATAGTCAATCGTGTTTTGTTTGAAGGAAGCCTGCAACCGGCCACGACAAGCACCGCGCGCGTGGAAATGGCTGGCATGTTGAACCAACGGCTCAATCCGCGAGTCCGCGATGCCGATTCTGGTGAAGTGAGTGTAGTCCAGCGTCAACGTGAGACCTGGCGTCATCGTCACCAGGCGCGCCGCCTCTCTCGGCGTGGGAATGATGGAACCGATGTGTGCCTCGATCGAAAAGACGATCCCGTGAGATTGTGCCTGTTCGACCCGCCAGGCCAGTTCCTCCGAGCAGCGGGCGAGCGAATCGGCCTTTGATTCATAGGGGCAATGAATGCCGGGAAGCGTGGTGACATGGTTTCCACGACAGCGAGCAGCAAATTCCAGAGTGCGCAGGAACAGATCACGCGCCTTCTTCCGCCGCCTCGGATCGGCGTGGTTGGCGGCGAGAGTGGCAAAGTCGCTGGCAGGCTGGAGAAAAACATCCGCGAGATGCAGGCCGCGATCCTTCAGCTTTTTGGACAACTCGCCGGCGGATCTTGCGACATGGCGGAAGACTTTCGAGGGCCAGAGGTGGGATCGCTCTTCAAACAAACCCAGATCCACACCTTGAACGTCAAGCATGGCTATGAGGTCGAAGACTTGATCCTGGGGAAGGAGGGGAAAAGTGAAATCAGCGCAGGCGAGCTTGAGTTTCATAACTTGGGTTCGAGTTCAAAGTTCTGTGTCAGGTCACATTTCAGTGGCAGCCATTCCGCCGCCGAAGCAGTTGGAGCCTTCGAAAACACTCGTGAGGGCACCAGCGGTCGGTTTCACAGTGCCAGAGTCATCCACACGAGTATTGAGTCGCGACAATGCTCTTGTCCGGGCTGTTTCACAGGCCGGCTCGACGACTCAGCGGCACCGACTAAAATCCTGCAAGGCGGACTGCGGCTTCAAACCGGTCGATGAGAATGTTTGGAACACAGCCAAGAAGCAGAATCGCCACGGCACTGAGAACGGCCATGGTAGTTACAGTAACCGGAACCTTCAGATTAGACGAGCCCGCGGGAGAGTCCACGACGTAAATCTGTTTTAGAATCTGGAGGTAATAGTAAAAAGAAACAGCGCTGGCTGCGATGGCAATGATAACGAGCCAGAGCAAGCCGAGATCGTTCGGGGCGGCTCCAAGGATCGCCGTGAAGAGGTAGAACTTCCCAAAGAATCCAGCCAGCGGCGGAATGCCGGCGAGCGATAGAAGGAAAATCAACATGCAAAGGGCCAGCAGCGGCGAACGGCTGCGCAGTCCGCCAAAGGACTCGAGACGGTCATTGCCCTGATCCGATTCGACCACCATCACGACGCCAAAAGTGGCAAGCGTGGTGAGCGCGTACGTGGAGACGTAAAAGAGCAGAGGTGTGATCGCCTGAGCCGGCTTGCCGGCGTACCCCCCGGCAATCACGCCGAGGATCATGTAACCGGCGTGTGCAATCGCGGAATAGGCAAGAAGCCGCTTTACGCTGCTCTGCGCAATGGCCGCGACATTGCCGAGAATCATCGACAATGCGGCACACAGGGCCAGCACAGGCATCCAGCCGGGTGTGAACCGCGCCCATTCTCCATTTCCCGCCGATGGCGCCAGCGCGGCGAAGGCCAGTCTCGCGAGGATGAAGAAACTGGCGACCTTCGATCCGGAAGCGATGAAAGCCGCGCAAGGGGTGGGCGCGCCCTGGTAGGCATCGGGTGCCCAAAGATGAAAAGGGGCTATTGCCACCTTGAAACCGAAACCGATCACCACCATGACGAGCGCCACCATGATCAAGCTGTCCTGGCCGTTCGACTGTTGCAGGCTCCCAGCGATCGCGGTGAGTTGAATCTCCCCGGTCACACCGTAAATCAGGCTGAACCCGAACAGGAGGAATGCGGCCGAGACGCCTCCAAAAAGGAAGTACTTCAGTGCCGCTTCGGCCGAGGCGACACTTCGCTTGTCAAAAGCCGTCAGGACATACAGGCAGAGGCTGGTGAGTTCGAGGGCGAGAAAAACTATCAGCAGATTGTCCGCGCTCACCAGGAAGAGCATTCCCAAAGTGGAGAAAAGCAGGAGCGAGAAATACTCACCGGCATGATTGGTGAATCGTCCGCTGATCGAAATGACCGCGGTGGCGGCCGTGAGCAGGAGGATGATCTGCTTGGCGAGTTGGATGAGTGGATTGCTGGTGAATACTCCGGATGCAAGCGCCAGGCCTGCGCCAGTGGGAGCGGGGCAGAAGAACGACAGCGCACAGCCGATGACGGTGATCCATGCCGCGGCTGACATGCGGGATGGAAGTGTTTGCCGGCCGCCACGCATGAGGTCCACACCAAGCACGATGAGGGCGGTCAGCGCCACAATCGCTTCGGGTGCCAATAATCGGAGAAGCGCAAAATAATCGCCCGTCATTGTGCGCCTCCTTTCCACATTGTTTGCATCAGCGGCGTTTCAAGACTTGGAACGATCAAATCAAGGAGGATTCTCGGATAGAGGCCGACAAGCAAAGTCGTGCCGATGAGCAGGACTGCACCGATTCGCTCTGGTGTTGTGATCGGGTCGAGCGGGTGCCCTGGTTCGACAGGTGGAGTGTCCGCTTCAGCGAAGAATGCTTTCAAGATCACCCGGAGCGTGTAGGCAACTCCTATGATGATTCCGCACCCTGCAAGAATTGCGAGAGCAGGAAAAGTCTGCCATGCGCCGATCAAAACCTGGAGTTCCGCAACGAACCCGCTGAAGCCTGGCAGCCCCATTGAGGCGACACTGGCGATGACGAATGTGACGGAAGCAAAAGGCAGCGCCTTGCTCAAATTCATCACCTGAAGTTCCGAGAGTTCCCGCGTGTGGGCGCGGTCATAAACCATCCGGCCGACCACGGCGAACAAGAGTCCGGCGATGATGCCGTGGGAAAACATTTGCAGCACGGCGCCGCTCAATCCGATTTGCGATAGCGTCATCATGCCGAGCAGGACAAATCCCATGTGGCTGACACTGGAGTAGCCGATGACGAACTTGAAGTCGCGTTGCACAAGCGCCACCGTCGCGCCATAGACGATCCCGATCACCGCCAGCAGCGCGATCTCATGCCGCCAGGCGGCGAGTCCGAGCGGGAAGAGCGTCATTGCCACGCGCAATGCTCCGTAGGCGCCAAGTTTCATCACCACGCCTGCCAGCAGCATGGAAGCGGCCGTCGGAGCGGCAACATGGCCGGTTGGTGCCCATGTGTGGAATGGCCACAAACCCGCCAGGATCGCGAAGCCGACGAAGACCAGTGGGAAAGCCCAGTTCTGGAAGCTGGCGGGAAACGGGAATTTTGCCAGTTCGATCAGGTTCATCGTCTTGCCACCCGCGACGGTGAAAGCCGCGATCAATCCGATGAGAACCATGGCGCTGCCAACGAAAGAGTAGAGCGCCAGCTTCATCGCGCCATACTCGCGCCGCGTCGAACCCCAGATGGCGATGAGGAAGTACTTCGGCACGATGGCGATTTCGTAGAAAACGAAGAGGAGAAACAAATCAAAGCTCAGGAACACGCCATAAACGCCGCCAATGAGCGCCAGGTAGAACGCAAAAAACTCCTTCGCGCGATGTTCGATGTTCCAAGAGAAAAGAATGCCTGTGACCGCTGCCAGGCCGGTGAGCAGCACTAGCACGATGCTGATGCCGTCGGACGCGAGATGGTATTCGATGCCGAGCGAAGGGATCCACGGCAGTTTTGCAACCGTGGTGATTTCAGCGCCCGGCTTGTGCGCGAGAAAACCGCCGATCGAGAGGACGAGTCCTCCCAGCGCCGCCGCCATCGCCACCCACCGAGCGGCGCGCGCGTTCTCGCGCGGCAGGCACATCAGGACCGCCATGCCGAGGAACGAGATGTAAATGGTCCAGGCAATCATTGGTGGAAAAACTTTCTCACAACCTCACGTGGCGTGGCAATGACGGGTACAGCGAGATCGAAGCGCTGCAACTCGAAAGTCAATTGCTGGAAATCCATTCCGCGCAAGTGCTCGTCGCCGGTGAGAAGAAGCGAACATTCCAACAAGGCGGCCTCGGCGAGAACGAGCGAGTCGTTTACTTCCGCATCGGGAAGCAGCCCACGTTCGCGGAGGCGCAGGGCGATCTGTTCCGCGATGCCGTGTCCGACTGCCAACAGGGATGCCGGCTCAATTCCCTGCGTCGCTGCGAGGGAGATCGCCCTGCGCGCGAGCAGATGTTTGGGGTGAGCTTCCCGCCTTGCCCAATCGCCAACCTCATGCTGGACAGTCGGTGGAAGTAGGAGGCGTGTATGAGCCAGTCGGCGTCGGATGAGGGCGATCGCCTCGACGGTGTCATCCACTTCGTCAGCCAGATTGAACAAGACGTTGGTGTCAACGGCGACGAGTTGGGGCCGGCTGGGTGACGCCTCCATAGAATAACTTCAGGAATTCCTTACCGGCCTGCTCTCGCCCCGCGTCGGAGAGGTGATTCGCCTCGGCGCGCAGTTCCGCTGCAAGCTTGTCGCCGCGGGTTTTGCCGTCCGCAGCCTTCTTCGATGGAACTGGTTTTTGCGCTTTCACGCGGGCGTTATCTCATCAGGCGGTGGCAAAGTCAATTTGAGGGGCGAGAGAGAGATCAATATATCGCTGTCAGCGACGACGAGTGGCGGTGGGCTGTGCGGCATCCCCATAGGCAAGTTGCATGGCGCGCTCCAGGAGACGCTCGCGCTCCGCAGCGGTTAGTTTGTTCATGCGATGTCGGTATTTTTCCACGATCAGTGTCCCGGAAGATTTGCGTTCCGTGGGAGTTCTAGCCACTTTCATACGGTCCTTATCCCACCAGCAGACATCCACATCAATTGAGGCATCCGTGTCATTGGCTGAAGGGTTGAAGTGAATTACCGGGTCAGAATTTTAAGTGTTGAGTGAGTTGCGTCATGGTTCCGTTAAACAGTCCGATGAGCAGTTGCGGACACACTCCCAGCACAAACATCAATACGATCACCGGAGCCACCAGAAACTTCTCGCGTGTGGTCAAGTCTGGAAATGCCGGCCACCGGGATGCCAATGGACCGCTCCACACTCGTTGCAGAATGCCCAGGAAGAACACAGCCGTGACGAGCAGTCCGAGGGCTGAGACCGCCGTGGGGATTTTCTCGATGCCGAAGGCGCCCTTGAAGATCAGGAACTCGCCGACGAAACCGTTTAATCCTGGAAGTCCGATGGATGAAAACAGGGTGATCCCCATCAGTCCGCAGAAGACCGGGGCGACCTTTCGCAAGCCGCCGAAGTCCGACAAGCTGCGAGCTCCCCCGCTGCGGGATTCGATCAAACCTACAAAACAGAAAAGCGCGGCGGCGGTGATTCCGTGATTGAACATCTGGAGAACCACTCCATTGAGCGCCGTTGTCTTCTCGAGCTCCGAAGCGGCACCAGTTGCCGAAAGTTTCGCGACGGCGAAAATTCCAAGCAGGCAATAACCCAGGTGGTTGATGGAGGAGTAGGCCACGATGCGTTTGAGATCCTGTTGGGCGAGGGCGGCAAACGACGAGGCCAGGATGGTTGCCACCGCGAGCCACATGAGAACAGGCAACGCGGCGTTCATCTCATGGGGAAAGATCGGAAGCACGATTCGAAGAAATCCGTACACTCCCATTTTTGACATCGCGCCGGTGAGCACCATCGATACGGAGGTAGGCGCTTCCGAATATGTGGCAGGCAGCCAGGTGTGAAACGGAACTACAGGAACTTTGACTGCGAATCCGAGAAATGCGCCGGCGAAGAGAATCATTGGAACGTGTTCTGGCAACACTCCAGGCCAGTGAAGCTTGCTCGTCACGCTCGTCATCAACGTTCCATTGCGTGACAGTTCGGCGAGCTGGATGAAGTCGAAGGTTCCTGACGCCGCATAGAGGGCGAGGAACGCCAGCAGCATCGCCACGCTTCCGACCAGAGTATAAACGAAGAACTGATAAGCTGCGGAAGTCCGATTGGGGCCTCCCCAGAGCTTCACGAGGAAGAACGCTGGAATCAGGCTCAGTTCCCAGAAAATGAACCAGTGAAAGAAATTGAGCGCCGTGAACGAGCCGAACAACCCGGCCTGAAGGAAGAGCTGCAACGCGAAATGAAGTTGCGGCCGGTCAGTTATTTCACCCGTCGCTGCGATGGCGAAAGGAACCACGATTGCCGCAAGCAGCACCATCACGAGTCCCAGTCCGTCGATCCCGACGAAATACTCGATCCCCATCGATGGCAGCCAAAGATGCCGCTCGACGAACTGCAACTGCTTCAAGGCGGGATCGAAACTGGTCCAGAGCACTATTGCCAGCAACCCCGCGACGGCGCTGCTCCCAAGAGCAATATGTTTGGCGGTGTTCCTCCCAGCGCCAAATAGAAGAATGGCAATCCCCCCAAGAATGGGAACGAGAGTCAGGATAGAAATCAACGGGAGTGAACTCATGAGCGCCACCCCCAGAGCGCGAAGATCGTCAGAACGACAAGCCCGATGGCGATTACTTTCAGGTACGCCTGGACCTGGCCGCCTTGGAAACGCGACGCAAGACGCGATGATCCCCGGACTGAGTCGCATGCTCCATCAAAACCGCCATTCACCACGTTCTCGTCCAGGAACCGGTTGACCCAAGCCACACCCAACATGATCCAGGAAACCGCCTCCACCACACCTCCCCAGACAAGCCGATCCATCCAATGCGACGCCAGCCCCAGCATGGCCGTTAACCGGATCACCGTTGCCTGGTAGAGTTCGTCGATGAAAAACCGGTTTTCGAGAATCCGAAACAGCCTGGGGAATGTTCGCGCCAGAGGATCCAGATCGGCGACGACCGCTCCAGGGCGACTATAGGCGATCCATCCTGTGGCGATGCCCGCGCCCGCGACAATCGCGGAGATAATCATCGTTACAAGGGTGCCTGATTCCAGGAGACGGTCGAAATTCCAGATGGCCGCCTGCCCATTGAGATACGATTCCAACCAAGGCCACGCAGGGGTACCCACCACACTCAAAAGGACCGCACACACGGCAAGGATCACCAATGGCATGGTCATGAGCCCCGGGCTTTCGTGGGCTTCAACGCCATGAAGCTGTGTCGAGCCGTGTCCGGCTGCCTTGCTGCCAGTAACGGCAGGAGCAATTGCTGGCTTTCCAAAGAACACGAACCACATCTGGCGTGTCATGTAGAATGCCGTCAGAAATGCTCCGACCAGACCCAATACGAACGGAATCTTCGACGGAGACCAGGCAAGCGCACTATGAAGAATTTCGTCCTTGCTCCAAAACCCCGAGAACAGCAACGGCACTCCGGACAAGGCCATCATGCCGATGGCGTAGGTTGCGAATGTCACGGGCATGTACTTGCGCAGGCCACCCATGCGGCGGATGTCCTGTTCCTCGTGGCAGCCGTGAATCACTGAGCCAGCGCCAAGAAACAGAAGTGCCTTGAAGAACGCGTGCGTCAACAGATGGAACATACCAACCGCCACACCACCCGCGCCAAGACCTATGAACATGAAACCGAGCTGCGAAACGGTGGAGTAAGCGAGAATGCGCTTGATGTCCGTCTGCGCGACAGCGACCAGCGCGGCGAAAATCGCGGTGATGGCACCAACCCAGGTCACTACCTCGCGTGCCGTGCTTGTTGGGTCAGCAAGCAGCGGAAACACTCGCGCCATCAAGAACACGCCAGCCGCGACCATCGTTGCCGCATGGATGAGCGCGCTGACCGGAGTGGGGCCTTCCATCGCGTCGGGCAACCAGACGTGCAACGGCACCTGGCCGGATTTGCCAACCGCACCGCAGAAAATCAGGAGCGAAATTGCCGTGCTCACCGCCATGCCGCCGGCCACGCTCGTGCCGACCAGTTTCGCGAGTGCGGATTGTTCGAGGCAGCCGTTGCCTCCGTCGTAGAAGAGCAGCGTGCCAGTTTCGCTGTAGAGCCAAAGAAGTCCGATAAAAAAGCCAACGTCACCAATCCGTGTGGTGATGAACGCCTTCTTCGCCGCCGCCGCCGCGCTGGGCTTGTGATACCAGAAGCCAATGAGCAGATAGGACGCAAGGCCGACCAGCTCCCAGCACATGAAAAGCATGAGCAGGTTGTTCGCGATGACCAACCCGAGCATCGCTGCGGCAAACAGCGCAAGGAAGGTGAAGAAGCGCGTGAAGTTCTCGTCGTGCGCCATGTAACCAACGCTGTAGATGAATATGAGCGTGCTGACGAATGTGACCATCACGAGCATCGAGGCCGTGAGCGGGTCGAGTACCCAGCCAATCTTCAACGAGCCGGTGCCGAGCTGGAACCACGGGAAATTAAAAACCTGCCGCAGGGCCGCATCGCCCTCGCCGTGTCCACCGAGCGTCTGGGCGAACGCGCTGCACGCGAGGAAGAACGCGACGACCATCGAGCCAATCGCCAGCGACGCCGCAAGGGTGCGATGACGTTGCTTGAGCAGCGCCGTCACCCCCGCCGCCAGCAACGGCAGCGCGGGAATCAACCAGAGGTTTTGGACGGTCCAGGTCATTTGGGAATTTGTACCGCGGAGGCGCTGAAGCGCGAAGCTGAAGCTGCGGAGCGCCGCCGGGAATTAGCCCCAAGGCTCGCGTCGTGAGCCGGTTTCTTGCGGCGCTCCGCGGCTTTGATTTGCGGCTGCGTCAAAGACTTATCCGGCAGTGAAGCTTGCGATGGTCGAAAGTAACCACGACGCATCGACAAATCCGGAGGACCATTGCGAACGATTCCGGTCCATTGCATCCACGGCTTGCCAGCCACTGGGGGCAACGGAATCGGAGCCCGATGTTCTTTGATTCGCTTCATCACTTGCTCAATACCAGGTCTATGTTTCTTCTCTCAATTCTTTGAGGTCCGATTATTCATATCCGACACTGTACGTGGAGATTTTCCCTTCAGGGTTCAAATCGACTCTGAAAATCAGTGTTTCCTTTTGGAATGTTGCGCGATACCGGCGAGTTCGAATATCCGATCCTGCTTTTGAGTTCAACAACTGGAACGATTTGAGTGGTCCCAGATCTTTCAGATCCAACTGGAGTTGCCTGGCACGTTCGGGAAACAGTCTGGCTCGTCTTTCTGCCGTGAATGATTCTGGATCGAGTTTCCCTTCGATGGTGGCGATCAGGATTCCTTTCAGTTTGTCTGTGATCTCCGGATCGTTGTCGGAAATGTGCTTTTCGCGAAGAGCCGGAAGGTAGAATCCTGCAATACCTCTGGCGATGTTTGCGGCAGTGCCTCCGGAGCTGTCGGTTAGTACGATGACGGTGAGTTTGTCATCGATGAACCGTGCGATGTAGGTGCTGAACCCCGCGGTACCGCCGCCATGGCCGACTTCTCTGTGACCTTCCCTCTTCCCGACGCTCCACCCGAACCCATAATCCGTGTTCGTGCCATTGTTCAGTTTCGCAGACGTCCACATTTGATCGAGCGTGGATTTGCGCAACAATCGCTCGGTATATAGCGCGGCGTCCCACTTCACCAGATCATCGACTGTGGAAACCAATGACCCGGCGGCCCAGCCGGAGCTGGCGGTGATTGGGTCGAGATTTTGAAAAGAGTTGCTTACCCACGAATAACCGCGAGCACGATTCGGAATGACGAATTGGGGATCGCTGTTGCGAGTTGTGGTCATGCCCAAGGGTTGGAAAACCTGCTCCCGTAGAAAATCCCAATATGATTTGCCGCTGGCCTTTTCGACAATCATCCCGAGCAGGTAGTAGCCAGTGTTGTTGTAATTCCATTTTTCTCCCGGTTGGAACTCCAACGGGAAATTCGACACCATTTTGATGATGTCCGTCGCCTTGTGATCGTTGCGGGCTAAGGTGACGAAGTTAGTGACGCCGGTGTAAGACTTGATACCCGAGGTGTGTGTCAGGAGATGCCGGACAGTTACGTTCGTCCAGGCTGTGGGAATACCATCAACATACTTCGGGAGAGTGTCATCCAGCCCGACAACTCCTCGCTCCATCAGCATCATGATCGCTGTCGCGGTAAATTGTTTCGTGATCGAGCCAATCTCGTAAACGGTGTCCTGCGTGGCGCGTACTCCAAGTTCAAGGTTGGCGAAACCGTACGCGGATGCCCGGACCATCTTACCATCCTTCGAAACAGCGAATGTAAGTCCGGGAATATGTTCTCGCTTGAGGTGATGTTTTACGTAGTCGTCAATGCGATCAGCGACCGTGCTTCCCAACGTGAAGAAGAAGAAACTCAAGGAGGCCAACAAACGCAGATGATGGCTCCTCAGAGCGTAACTTGATTCCGATTGTTGACGGCGCTGTCGTTTCATAATGGATCCTTCAAGTCGTTCGGCTCACTCAATTGAGTTGTCGCAGGCGATGACTCAAGAGCGATGATGGACGGAAGGCCGTTTCTCGCCTTGTCGCTGGCCACGCGCGTAGTAGCCTTCCGGCGTATGGCAAACCTCACGATGGCCGCTGAAATTGACCATGGACGCATCACCGTCGCCGAACCGGACAAGTTGCCGGTGACGGGCAAGGCGTTGCTCACCGTGCTGGACATTCCCGAGCGCAAGCCGGATTGGAAAAAGATCGAGGCTATTCTCGGCACGTTGAAGACGAGCGTGGACGCCGCCGAATGGGAACGCCAAATTCGCTCGGAATGGGATGAGTGCGAACGAGCGCAGTGGGGCAAACGCTGAAACCTCCGACGATGAAAGAAAACATATGAGCGCCACCGAAATCCTGAAGGAGCTTCCGAAGTTGAAGCAAGACGAGCGCCGTGCCATCGCCCGGCGGGTATTTGAGCTTGAGGAAGATCGCGAGGAGTTAGAATGGGCTGCCCAAGCTGCAGATCTCGCGTTTCAGGAACTCGACAAACAGGAGGAACTGGATGCCTCGTCCAAGCCGCGGTGAGGTCTGGATGGTTGACTTGGGGCTGGCGGCGAAGGTGCGTCCTTGCCTGCTCCTCACTGACTGGCCCGCCGACAATGAACTCGCGCTGATTACAGTCCTGGCTCACACCACAACGTTGCGGGGCAGTTCGTGAAAACATTCCGTGCCAAAGCCTTTTCTTCGGGAGGGCGTATTTCACCTTCAACAAATTCAATCTGTCCCGGCGGTCAAGCTGGAGCGCAAGCTCGGCGAATTGACAGCCGCCGAACTGGCGGTCATCGAGCAACTCCTGAGAAGACGGTTGAAACTTTGAGAGGCAGCGGGCTCTCTCAAAATCCTGTTCTGGTTGTATCGCCGTGAGCTTCATCCCTTCAATTCATTCACCTCATCCACGTTCGTCGTCTTGTAATGCCGGTAAATGGAAATGATGAGCGCGAGGCCGACGGCGGCTTCGGCGGCGGCGATGGCAATGCTGAAGATCACGAACATCACACCGTTCAGCGCCTCGGGGTTCGGGCTGTAGCGCCAGAAGGCAATGAAGTTCAGGTTCGCCGCATTGAGCATCAGCTCGACTCCGATTAGAACGAGAATGGCGTTTCGCCGAGTCAGCGCGCCCGCCAGACCCACGCTGAAAAGCAGGGCGCTGAACAGCAGATACTGGTGAAGAGGGTTCATTTCCCTTCCTTCTCGCGCATCGCAATGATGACGGCCCCGATCATCGCGGCGGTGAGGAGCAGGGCCACCACTTCGAGCGGGATGACATAACGGGTCATGAGCTGCTCGCCGATCTTCTTCACGGTGATTTCGGCAGCCTGTGGTGCAGCTCGATCCAGGGCTCGGGATCCAAGGATCGCGGCTGCCAGTGTGCCGAAGACAGCTCCGGCCACCAGAAGCCCCGTCAGCCAGGACTTTGCGAGTGAGCGAACGGACGAGTCGCGTGTGCTGTCTCGCGTTAGAAGAATTGCGAAGACAACGAGAATGGCGACGGCTCCCACATAGACAAGAACCTGAACCAGTCCGACAAACTGCGCGTTGAGATGAAGGTAGATCGAGGCCAGTCCTGAGAAGGTCAGGATCATCGACAGTGCCGAATGCACGAGCTTGCGGAAGGACATCGCCGCGATCGCACTGGCGAGCGTCATCGCTGCGAGGATGGCAAAAACGGGGCTCATGTTCTCAAGTTAAATTGCTTAAGTCGCGTACTGATAAACTCGTTTGGGGAAACGTCGTCTTCCTGCCATCGCCCGACCGAAGCTGAGATACGGAATGGCCACCAATGCCGCGCACAAAACCCAGCGCCAAAGGGATGCCAGGGGAAAACTCCAACCAGCGGCAAAGTGCCACACAGCCGCGACGACGATGTTGATGAGCGACATTGGCAGCAGAAACTTCCACGCGAAGCTCATCAGTTGATCGATTCGCAACCGGGGCAGGGTGCCACGGATCCAGATGAAAAGAACGATTAGCGCACCGAGCTTGGCGAAGAACCAAACGAATGAAGGCACCCACACGAGGAATGGGAATGGAGCCGTCCAACCGCCCAGGAAGAGCGTGACCGCCAGTCCGCTGACGGCGAACATTCCCCAGTACTCGCCCAGAAAGAAGAGGGCATATTTGAATCCCGAGTATTCGGTGAGGTAGCCGGCGATGATTTCCGATTCGGCTTCCGGCAGGTCGAACGGCGCACGATTGGATTCAGCGGCTGCCGCTATCATGAAGAGGACGAAACCGGCAAAGCCCCACGGCGTCAGGACGTGCCAGCCAGGAAGAAAGCCCAGAACGAAGTGGTTTTGCGCCTCGACAATTTTCACGAGCGACAACGAACCAACGATCATCACGACGCTGATCGTTGAGAGCACGAGTGGCAGTTCGTAACTGATCATTTGCGCAATGGCCCTCATGGCTCCGAGGATCGAATATTTATTGCGGCTCGACCAGCCCGCCATGAACACGGCGACTTCCGCTGCAGCACCGACGGCAAAGAAGAAAAGAACGCCGGCATCGAGATCCACCGGAGCCATGTTGCGGCCATAAGGGATGACAGCAAGAGCCAGCGATACGGGAATGATCAGGGCGAACGGGGCGAGATAATGGACCACACGGTCAGCAGAAACGGGAACAATGTCTTCCTTGGTCAGCATCTTGATTGCGTCCGCGAGGGGCTGAAGCAGTCCGAATGGTCCCACACGATTAGGTCCGAGCCGGTTTTGGATGCGACCAAGCGCCTTTCGCTCGACCCAGGTGGTGATTGCGAAGATCGACCCGAACGTTGCAATGAGCGCCGCAATGCTCAATCCCGCCGAGACCAGCGGCTGCACCACAGCCGGGAAGAAGTGGACTGCCCAATGCTTGAGGCTGACGAAAATTTGATCGATCTGATCCATGTCAGGTGGTGGCAGGGGCGGGTGTTGCGGACGCTCCCGTTTGCGGTTGGGCAGGTGCCGGTTTTGTGGTCGGCGCAATGGCCGGCTTGGGTTCCGACGCGCTGCCGGCAGCTTCGGCTTTGGCTTTCGCTTCAGCCTTCACCTTCTCCGCGGCGAGACGTTCATCCACCTCCCGAGCTTCTGAGGGGTGGATGCTGATGTAGTAATCGTTGGGTTTCGCGAGGTCTTCCTTGTGCAGGAGGAGGCCGCCAAATCGGTCCGAAGTGCTGAGTTCAAAGGCCTGATCCATCTTGATCGCGTCGAACGGGCAGACCTCGACGCAAATCTGGCAGCTCATGCAAACGGAGATGTCGATGTCGAACACCGCCGGGAAAAGCTGGGGCTTGCCGGTGTAATCCGGTTTCTTCGTTTTGCTCTTCTCGATGTAGATGCACTTGGGTGGACACTCTTTCTCACAAATCTGGCAGGCGACACACCGCAACCCGGCGGCGGAATCCGTAGTGTCGAACACCAGGAATGGAAACGTGCGAGCGTTCTCCTTGGGCGAGAGTTTTTCCTCGGGATACTCGCTCGTCGTCAACCGGGCTTCATCGGTGTAGCTGCCGACGAAGTTCCTCGCCGTCTCCACCATTCCTTTGATGATTCCAGTGCCGAGCATGTGTTTAGTCGATGGGCTGACAAGTTAATGGGAACCGGCTCATTGCATCAGAGTGAAGTTTGGAAGTTTCCCAACAGCCCGGTCGAATGTGTAGGTCGTGCGAGCCCCCTCGTGACGGGCAACGACGCCAATGAGATGGTCCGAAAATTGACCAGAGTGTTTGCGGTAGTATTTGAGTGCCTCCTCGACAAGCTGTCTGCCCTGAATATGAAAACCCGCATCGTCCATCAGTGCTTGTAATGCCATCCCGATCTGCGGCTTGTCAAAACCGT
Organism: Verrucomicrobiales bacterium; assembly: GCA_005777315.1. Lineage (GTDB taxonomy): Bacteria > Verrucomicrobiota > Verrucomicrobiia > Limisphaerales > F1-12-MAGs170 > F1-120-MAGs170. The sequence continues at coordinate 4,385 of SXMN01000115.1, read as the reverse complement.
AAACGGCCTCGAAAACCCAGCATGCTTCACACAGCACAATATGACTCAGCAGAACCGGCTCCTGCCGGAGTTCCGCATTGTCAAACAACTGGTGTACTTTCCGCACCTGGACAGGGGCATCCTGGACAAGGTGGCGGATGACAAGATTGCTGTCAGCCGAGATCATGCACTCTTGAGTCTCTGTGCCAGATAGCGAGCAATGCCTGCATCCAAAGCTTCAACTGACGGTGTTTTCCATCCACGCGGGAGATGAGCTCTGAGCACGCCGGCGGAACTTCGCCTTGGCTTCGAGGGGCGAACCTCGACTTTGCCGTGCTGCATTTCAAACTCGATGGTATCGCCCGTCACTAATCCGAGAAGATGGCGCACACTCTTGGGGATCGTGATCTGGCCCTTGCTGGTGAGTGTGGCAGTGGCTTTCATGGTGCCTTACCTTCAAGGCCAACGTAAGGAGAGGCCTCCGGCTGGTCAATGTTTGTCCTCATCGATCCACCTCCCCGAGCACGATGTCCACGCTGCCAAGAATGACCATGACGTCGCCGATGGTGGTGCCGAGACACATGTCTTCCAGGATTGTAAGGTTGATCAGGCTGGGAGGTCGAACCCGGTAACGATACGGATTGGGGGATCCATCGCTGATGAGATAAAAACCCAGTTCGCCTTTGCCAGCTTCGATGCGGCCATAAGCTTCGCCTGCCTTGGGTCGAAAGCCGCGAAGCTTCGCCTTGGGATCAACAATCGGCCCCTCCGGGATGTCTTTCAGTGCCTGTGTGAGGATCTTGATCGACTCGCGCATTTCGAGAATGCGGATCATATAGCGGTCAAAGACATCGCCATGCTCGCCGAGCGGAATGCGAAAATCAAACCGGTCGTAGATCCCATACTTGTCCACCTTGCGAATGTCATAATTCACACCGCTGGCCCGGAGCATCGGGCCGGTGATGCTGGCATTGATGGCGAGTTCGCGGGAAAGAACCCCTACGCCCTGGCTGCGCGCCAAGAGAATTTCATTCTCCGAGAGCAACGCCTCGAACTCATCGAGGAATTGCGGGTAGCCGGCGACAACGGCCCTTGCCTGATCGAGCCAGCCCGGAGGAAGATCCACCCGACAGCCGCCGAACCGCATGTAATTGCACATCATCCGGGCGCCACTCAACGACTCGAACAGATCCAGAATCTTCTCGCGCTCGCGGAAGGCGTACATCAGCGGCGTACCCATCGCGCCCATGTCCTGCACCAGGAAGCCGATGAGACAGGTGTGATTCAGGAGGCGGGTGAGTTCGGCAGTGATGACGCGGATGTACTCGGCGCGCTCAGTTGGCTTGAGTCCGGCGAGTTTCTCGACGGCAAGCGCGTAAGCCCAGTTGTTGGTCATCGAGCAAAGATAATCGAGCCGGTCCGTGTAAGGCATCGACGCCAGGTAGGAGGTGTTCTCGGCTATCTTCTCGTGATTGCGATGCAGGTAGCCGAAGACCGGCTTGAGCTTCACCACCCGTTCGCCATCGAGCACCACGTCCATGCGAAAAACGCCATGCGTCGATGGATGATGCGGACCCATGGCGATTTCGAGCAATTCGCTCGAAACCTCCCCGGCGGCGTCAACCTTAGGCTGCAAGCTGTAGCCCGGTTGATGATGCGGAAGTGACTGCGCACCGAAAGAAGAAGATTGCCCCTCCGTGGGCGACGCCTGTGAGGCCAGGCCCGTGCCCCCCACTATGCCAATGGTGCTGGAAGGGCTTTGGCTCATGCGACGGGGCTGGCTTCGGGAAAATGCTTCTTCGCCTTCTCCGCCACTTCATCGTGCGGCGTTGGCTCATACTCGTAATCGTCCGGCTCGGTGTAATCCCGGCGCATCGGGAAATCTTTGAACTCATCCCACATGAGGATGCGGCGGAGATCGGGATGGCCGTCGAACACAATCCCGTAAAGATCATAGATCTCGCGCTCTTGGAATTCGCAACCGCGCCAGACTGGAGTCAGCGAAGGCAGGTTGGCCTTGTCCGAGCGATTTTCCGTTCGCAACCGGATGATCACCGGCCCATGTTTCTTCTCCATCGAGTAGAGATGATAGACGGATTCGAGATAGCCGGGGCGCTGCGTCTTCTTCACTTCCTCGACTTCCTTTTCAACACCCTCCACGAGCTTTTTCACCTTCACCTTTTCCGTGAGTTCGGCATCAAGCCAATCCACTCCCGTGACGTTCGAGCAGTAATCGAGGCGCAACTCGGGATCGTCGCGAAGGAATTTCGCCGCGACCAGAGCGTGGGCGGCAGGAACCAGCAAGGAATGTTGAGCTGAAGGACTGTCATTCCGGATGATCTCGATCCGGGCATCGGGAAACGCAATTTCAATTTGCGCCTTGATCTGCTCAACGGAATTCACGGCGAGACATCTATCTTAGGTCTTTCATTTGCACAAAGCCTTTCTTGGATAAGGGACAGCGTAATTTGGCAGGCGATCGATCAGGTTATTGAACCAAGAAAAGGGGGAACGCACCTTTCGGTGTGTTCCCTTGATGTGTGGCAGGCTTTGCGGGCTATGATTGGTTCAAGCGGCGAGCGCGTGGGCCACGGGGATCTGCGCCGCTGCGCTGGCTTCACCGTCGCCTCGTGAATTCTCGCCGATGATACCGACTCAAGACTCCTTCAATTCGAGGCTCGCCAGGGCTTGGTCGTGGTGCCGAAGAACCTCTGGTTTTACGGAAGAGGGGATATCATCCTCGTCCTGTGGATCCAGGATTTCGTTTTCGTGTTGGTAAAACGAGTCGGCGAAACGGCTGCGTTCCTCGCGAGGCAGTTGCAGCAAGGTCTTTTCGATTTGCTCGAAGCTCATGGCGGGGATTTAAGGTTTTGATTCTGGTTTGCGAAAAAAAGATGGTTCCTCTCGCCGACTCGGATGCCGAAGAGATTGTGTGTCGTGCCGGAGGGTTTCACGTTTGTGTTGCAACCCCTACCGGCACCGTGCTCTTCACCACATTGGCACCTCAGGGACTTTAGAAATTTGATGCAGTTCGTATTGTAACTTTCGCGCGAACAGCCTGCGTCCCTTCCCAGGATTGGAGTGTTGGAGAGCGAAAAGTAAAAATATATTCGTCCTGCTTGACTCCCCGAAGGTGATTCATAAAGTTCGCCTACAATTTCGCGTTTCGGACTCCGGAACTCGTCAAATTTTGCCCTATGGTGAAATCGAAGGTCAAGAGACCGGCTACCAGATCCGGTCGCGCCAGGTCCGCGAACGCCTCAGCCATCGCCAAGGCGCGAGCGGCCTCACCTCGGTTATCACGCAAAACCAAAAATCCCGCTTCGTCCCAAGTTGTGCCAAAGTCTCACCCCATCGCAGCCGCCGCCCCCGAGCCCAAAGCCGCCGCTCCCTCTGGTGTCATCGATAAGAAAACGCTCGTCGCCACCGGGCAGCTCACGATCGAAAAACTGAAGAGCCAGTCAGGTGTGGACCTGACCGAAAAGATCAAGGAACTGGTCCGCCTAGCGCAGGAACAAGGATACCTCACTTACGGCGACATCAACGACGCGCTGCCGGAGAATGTCGTTTCTCCGGAAGACCTGGATGAGGTGTATATCAAGCTGCGCAATCTCGAGGTTGAGATTGTCGATCAGGCGGAGGTGGATCGCGTCAAGCAGCCCGAACCCGAGGAGGAGCCGGAGGACAAGGGCCGCCTGGACATCCTGGATGATCCAGTCCGGATGTACTTGAAGCAGATGGGGCAGGTTCCCCTGCTCACTCGCGAGCAGGAAGTTGAGATTTCCAAGCGGATTGAAGATGCGGAAAACGAGGTCAAACGAATCATTTACAGCTTCGGTTTTGCTGGCAAAGAACACATCGCTCTTGCTGAGAAGCTGATTTCAGAGCCGCCGAAGGAACGATTTGATCGCGTGATCCTCGACAAAAAGATCGAAGGGCGTGAAAACCACCTCAAGGCCCTGCACAAACTGCTCAAGGATGTTCGAGTGCTGGATCAGACGGTGGATGACCGCTACGCCGAATGGCAAACTGCTCCAAGCAAGACCAAGCGCGACAAGACTTTCAACGACTTCAGAAAATCGGACGATCGGCTGCAAAAGTCCTACCCGAAATTTTACTACAAGCAGAAGGTGATCGAGGAGATGGCGCTGGTTGCGGACAACATTCACGACAAGCTAAGATTGAGCCTGAGGGTCATCCAAGATCTCAATCTTCAACGCAAGTCCGCCCAACAACAGACGATCATCACCTCCGAGGAGCGCAAAATCAAAGCTCTCGAAGAATTTGCGCGCATGCCTTGTGACGATTATCTGGAATCGTACAAGCAGCTCCAGCGCTTCAACAAGAAGGCGCTCCAGGCCAAGACTGAAATGGTGGAGGCCAACTTGCGGCTCGTCATCTCGATC
>SXMN01000114.1 GCA_005777315.1 Verrucomicrobiales bacterium | reverse complement strand
GGAACAGGAGCAACTGGCCGAGTTCAACGCCGTGCTGCTAAAGGCGTGCGAAGTGGACCCGGCTCGCCGCTACCGCAGCGCGGAGGAACTGCGCCGCGACCTGGAACGTCTGGAGCAGGGCCGCTCGATCCGGCGGCAGCGGAGTCGGGAACACCTTGTCCGCCGGCTGAAGGTTGGCGCGGTGGCAGTGGCGTCTCTGGCAACTATCGGCTGGCTGCTTTTTCCCCGCTTTAACCCTTCAACCGTTCAGCCCGCCACCGCTTCTACCCCCGGTAGCGAAACCTTCGAGACCTCCGGCACCACCAACCGTGAGGCGTGGACGGAAGTGCAGAAAGCCAGGTTCTTCCAAGATCAGTTTAAGCCCGAAGAGATGCGCGACGCGGTCCGGAGCTTTGAGCACGCTACGGTGCTTGATCCGAACTACGTCGAGGCCTGGACCGGCCTGGCCTACTCGTTGAGCCTGCTTCCCCATGCGGATGGTGGTCCCAGCCGGGAATCCTACCCCAGAGCCGAGGAGGCGGCACGCAAGGCCCTGCAACTGGAGCCGGAGAACGTGGACGCCATCGCGGTGTATGCCCACATCAAGCATGTATATGGTTTCGGAGTGCTGGAGGCGGAACGCTTGCTGCGCCAGGCTCACGAGCGACATCCGAACCACGTTCAGGTGTTGCTGGAGTTGTCCATGTGTATGTCGTGGCTGGGGCGGTCGGACGAGAGCGTGGGCTACGCCAAGCGCGCCCAAGAGCTGGTAATAACGTCCGCGAACGCCAACCGCAATCTCGTGAACCGTCTGTTCGACGCGCGACGATACAACGAAGCGATCGAGCAATTCACCAAGACGCTGGAAGTGCATAAGAACCATGCGGAAATTCTCCGGTTGATGGCGATCACCTATGGACAAATGGGCCGGACCAACGATGCCTGCGAAACGTATCTGAAGCGGGCCGCCGCCGCTGGTGCGTCGGAGGAACGGCTGCAACAACTGAAAGCCGATTTCTCGAAAGTCGGGCTGCGAGCGTTCTGGTCCTGTCCTCCACCTCAACCAACAGGCGATGCGACGCTCAAGTATCCGATGCGCGGGGTGTATAACTGTGTCCAGGCCGGAGACTACGAGTCGGCCATCCGCTGGGCCGAACTGGCTTTCGATGATCCACAGGACATCGTGAGAATAAAAACTTACCCGTGCTGGGATGTTTTGCGCGCCGATCCCCGGTTTCAGGAACTGATGCGGCGCTTTGACCGGCTGGCCGGGCTGGATGGCGCTGCCGCACGGAAATAGTCCGCCGACTGTCCCGGTCGGATCACTTCGCCACCACCCGGTAGAAACGCTGAGGAAACGCGGCGGAGTTCGTGTCGCTCGGGCCGAACATTCCGCTGTTGGCAATGAGTCCGGGATTCTGGGCGAACACGAAAGGACGCGAAGCTGTGGAGACCGGGCTGGTGGTGGGTGATTGGAAATGCTCCATGATGTGGTCAGGTTTGGTTCACTTCTTTGCCGTCGCCCGTTGGTACAGCCAGATCAAGTCGGCGTTGCGCGGCGAAAGAAGCACCTTCGGCAATGCACGGCCTTTGGCGATGGGTGGCGTTGTCCGTGGATCAATCCAGCGATGCAGTTCCCCATGCCCGTCGGCGAAGCTCATGGCACCTGATCCGTTGTGGTAACTCGCGGGCCACTCTTCAAACTGGAGCGTGGTTGGCAAGGCGGGATCCACCCCGGCATAAGGGAAGGCGAACATGGCCTGGTTGATGTCGTCCTCCCGCTGATCGATGAAGACCAGCGTCTGGCTGGGAGATGGGTGGACGAGGTCGGATGTCTTGTAAGCGACCCGATACGGAGTGTTGTCCCGCCGGTCATCCTCACCGAGATACGAGTTCATGGCCACCGTCCGCACCCGCGGATGCTCCCGACCGCCATGGCGGGAAGTCGAGCGATCTCCCGGACATTTGAAAACGTCAATCGAGTTCAGATGCGGCCCGATCAGGCTGTCGCGCAGAAATACCTCGTTGGTGTTGTCCGGCACGGCGGCGGTGTAATCCATGAAACCGCGCACCCAAATGCGGTTTCGATCCTGAGGCCACTGCCAGTTGTTCAACAGGATGCGGTCCTGGTTTTCGTCGGCGTACATCGTCCACGCCACCATCAATTGCTTCATGTTGTTCAGGCATTTGATGCCAGCGGCCTTCTGTTTCGCTTTGCTCAACGTCGGCAAGAGCATTCCCGCCAGGATCGCGATGATGGCGATGACGACGAGGAGTTCGATGAGGGTAAAACCAGATTGTAATGGCGGATGGCTCCCAGACAGCGTCCTCAATTGTGTGTCGAAGGCTCCGGATCGGGAGCTGAAGCGTTTCAGTTGAGTGTTCACAAGGATGGTATCCCCCGGGGCTGGTGGTTTCTTTCAAAGAAAATACCTCAATCTGCAAATCTCCTTTGAACCGCAGATGAACGGATGGACGCAGATACGGAATCGATCCGAAGTGCAAGTCGTGGGACGGGGGGGAACCGACGCACTCGTGTATCTTGGAGACTCAGTCGGGTTTCAGGCCCGGAGGGTCGGCAGAGATTAGCCCCGAGCGTGCTATCCGTTTAGCGCCAACGGCGCGGTGCCAGACCAGCCTGGGGCAACGCTCCAGGAAACCTATCGGTTACAGCTCCGAGCGCTGAATGCAGTCCCTCCTCGGAAGGATGGGACGGGCTTTCAGCCCTGAATCGTTGCACTGATGGTATTCCTGGGGCGTTGCCCCAGGCTGGAATAAGGTCGCACCCTTGGTGCTAACTTCCAGCCCCCTGCGTTCGGGCAGTGTTCAGGTGCGCAGCCGGCGATTTCCTGAAAGAAACGGCGCTCGCCGAAGGATGACATCCTTGGAATGATTACAATCAATGCACCGGCCATGAGCGACCCGAGCGATGAATTCCTTCCCACGCGCCTGAGCCTGCTGGGCCGCCTCAAGGACTGGGGCGACCAGCAGAGCTGGCAAGAGTTCTTCGACACCTACCATCGGCTGATCCACAGCGTCGCGCTCAAGGCCGGGCTGACGCCGACGGAGGCGCAGGACGTGGTGCAGGAGACGGTGTTGAGCGTGGCGAAGAAGATCGGGGACTTTCGCGCGGACCCGGCGCGGGGCTCGTTCAAGGGCTGGCTGATGGTGATCACGCGACGGCGGATCGCGGACCAGTTCGAGAAGCGGGCGAAAGGCAACCCTCACCCGGCCTCCGGCCACCCTCTCCCATCGGATGGGAGAGGGGCTGGGGGTGAGGGCGTCGTGGGTGATGACGATTCACGGACGGCGACGATCAACCGAGTGCCTGACCCAGCGAGCCTGGAACTGGACGCCTGCTGGGAAGAGCAGTGGCAGAAGCACGTGTTCGCCGCGGCGGTCGAGCGGGTAAAACGGACAGTCAGCCCGTCGCAGTTCCAGATGTTCGAGCTCTATACGCAGCGGGAATGGCCGGTGAAACGCGTGGCGCAGACGCTCGGCGTGAGTGCGGCGAGCGTTTACCTGGCCAAACACCGCATCGCCGCCGCCTTGAAACGCGAAGTGGAGCGGCTGGAGCGCGAAAAAATGTAGAGTCATTGCGCCGCGACGACCACTGGGCCGCAGGGCTGGAACTCTTTTCAAGGCTGAATTGCTTAAGCCGGATGCGGGTCCAACTTGCGGCTCGCGCTTTTCCGTGGATTCGTTTCTCGACGGTCGTTCCTTCCGCCAAGCAATCCTCGGCCTTGGGTGGTTGGTTAGACCTTTCCATTCATTGTTTTCACGTTGAATTCCGAGCGGACCATCCGCCCAGTCTCAGGGGACTTTCACCCCCGGACTCACACAGCTTCACGAAGCGCGCCTTAATCTTGCTCTTGTTCCTACTCCTAATCGGTTTCTCTGAGAGATGGTGAGTAAGATGATGAGCAAGATTACGATCAAGAGCAGGACAAGTGCGGAAGATCACGCAGATTGACAGCATCCAGAAGTGGCGTTCTAGTCCGGTAAACATCATTCCTCTCCCACTCTTCCCAATCACTCAACGATCCATTACTCATGCAAACTTTCTCTCCCCGGATTCGCGGCATGGCCAGTCGTCCATTGATGCTGTCATCGGCCTTCACGCTCATCGAGCTTCTCGTGGTGATCGCCATCATCGCGATACTGGCGGGAATGCTTTTGCCGGCTCTCTCGAAGGCCAAGGCGAAGGCGCAGACCATCAAATGTCTGAACAACCAGAAACAGCAGGGCCTCGGCTTCCACTTGTATGTGGATGACAATAACGATTTCTACCCTGTCCAACCCACGTGGTCCACGGCAGGCGGGAGAAGAGGTTGGATGAATGCGTACGACAGCGACAAATATGGGTGGACCAACCGGGTTCTCAACGTCTATGTCCCGGCCGAAGAAAGTTTCCGCTGCCCATCAGACAAGGGCGACGCCCTCAACTTCAAGAGCGGGCTCAAGGTCGGAACGAACATCGTCCGCACTTGCTTCGAGGCATACGGAACCAGCTATCTGGTGCAATGGGCCGGAGATAATTTTCGAGTCAAAAAGGTGACAGGCGACTCGCTCATCAAGGAGAACAAACCCATCAGGGGAAGTGAGGTGGGTCTCAAGCCAACGACCAAACTGATCCAGGCGGACTGGCCGTGGCATGGCAACCGGGATCAGCTCAACAAGCAAACCCAATGGCACCGTGGCGCGAAAAGGAGCTTCAATGTCCTTTTTGGTGATGGCCACGCTGAGCTTTATACTTTCCCCGACAAGGTGAAGGATTGGGTCGGCACTCCCGCGCCGGATGTGAATTACCTTTGGTGGTAAGGAGCCGGTAAGAAATAAAGGTCACAACCTCGCTGGGTCTTTTGGCCAGGGACTTCGTTGCTCATTCGTTACAGATCCCTGCGGATATGCGCCTCATTCGCGCCTTGTCCCTGGCCAAAATCCCGGCGCGAACTTGCGACCTTTATTTCTTACCGGCTCCTAAGCTCGTTCGCTCTCAATCCCCAACACAAGAATGCGGCCAATGCCACCTGTCACTTCCGGACGCTTGGAATTCAGCATCGCTGATTCACCAGCCGGACAAGTTCTCCGGCCATTTGATCAATCCCGAATTTCTCATGCACGGCCCGCCGGCCCCGCTCGCCTATTTCACGAGCACACTTTAGATCGAGCAGCAGCGATTCAATGCCGACTGCCAGAGACGTGGCATTGCCGGGTTCGCACAAGATGCCGCCGCCAGTTGCCTCGATCATTTCCGGAAAAGCCGCGTGACGCGGTTGGACGACCGGCACACCCGCAGCCATGGCTTCGATGAGGTACAGGCCAAACGCTTCCCCATAGAGCGCCGGCGTCGAAAAAACCGTCAACCCTTGCAGGAATTCGATCTTCCGCGCGTGATCGACATTCGGGAAGAATGCCACGTCGCCGAGCACTCCGGCGGCTTCGAGCTTTCGCCGTTGCTCCGCGACGAAGGGTTCATCGCCCGGGCCACAACCACCGCCAACATGCAACCGGACTTTCGATTTGGCGGGGAATTTCTTCAGCACAATGAACGCATCGATCAGTGTATCCAGCCCCTTTTGCTGGCACATGCGGGCGAAGAAACCGAGCACTGGCGCGGTGTCCGATGCCGGGAGTTGGGACGCGCCGCGCGCCGCAGCAGGGTAGCCGTCCAGATTGATGCCAACTGGAAGAACGGCCACCCGGTCTGGACGAAGTTGCAAACGCTGGCTCATCAGCGCCGCGAAGTAATGGGACGGAGGCAGGAACAGATCAACATCCCGACACCGATCCGTGAGAACGGCCCACGAGGCATCGCGAATAGATTCGGGCAGGCCATCCAGAAATGAATCCTCGCCGCCGAGCAGGCAGGCAACCGGCGCGCCAAGTTCAGCGCGCAGTCTTCTGGCCATCCCAATGAGCATCACGTTGGAAAGACAGATCAGGTCGGGTTTGGGCTGTGTTTTCAGCCATGCGATGAGCTGGTCCAGTTCCACCGCCTGGCGGCCTTCCTCGCCGCGAAACATTGAGAGTGTCAGTTCTCCGACATCCTCGGCGCGAGTCTTCGCGGCGCGGGTGCCGGCCCACTTGAGCAACCGGCGCGACGCCAGCATCTGACGGAACCATCGCGGAAGCCGGCGAAAGAGGGCGGATTTCTGCTCGAGATAAACATTCAGCCCTCCATAGAAAATCGGAATGTCCGCGCTTTGATCTGGTTCATCGAGCGTCAGCGGCAGATAAAGCGGAACCATCAGCGCCTGGTGTCCCGCGCGGCGCAAGGCGGCGACAAGCGCGTTGTCACGAAAGCAGCCGCCGCAAAGCATGCTGCCCGCTCCCGGTGTGATCTGCACGATGTTCATGACGAGAACCACGCTAGCCACCATCCGGATGGAGTGCAAAGGGGTTATTGCCGGAGGCGGTCACGGGAGAAATCCGTCAGAAATTCCTGACTGGTTGAGCGCCCTGAGAGCGGTTAGATTCCGACCATGCGCGTTGCTTTGAAGGAATGGGCCGTGGTGGTTGATGCCCTCGGAACGGGCGTTCAGATTCTCATTCTTCGCAAAGGTGGCATTCACGACACGGCAGGCGGCTTTCAAATGGATCACCCGGAGTTTTTCCTGTTTCCCACGGCATTTCATCAGCAGCGGGAAGCTGTGATTCCCCTCGCACAAGAACGGTTTGACCGTTCGGCCAACCCGTCCAATGGTGGTTCCCAGATCAGTATCGAATACTTCGCACAAGTCGCTGGCTGGCGGCGATTGAACTCCCTGGCAACTGCCGAGTGCTTGCGGGGGCAGCACATCTGGCGCGACGAGGTGATTGCTCAACGGTTTGAGTGGGGCCGCGAAAAGGCCATCCATGCGGTGGCACTGCGGGTGTTTCGCCTGCCGGCACCGGTTTCAATTCCTTCGCTGCCGAGTTATTCCGGCTGCAAGTCATGGCTGGAACTCGATGAAGAAGTGTCCAGGTCGGGAGCGAAGCCTGTTTTGAGTGGTGAAGCATTTGAAGACAAGCTGAGGCTGTTTGGGAAGGCGTTGGGCGATGAGATGGATCTCCGAGCGTCAGGGGCATCCCGTTTGCCACAGGAGACCGTCCAATGAATCTTTTCAGCCATTTACCTCCAGTAATCCTTGCCTCAGCTTCACCGCGACGAAGCCAGCTCCTGCGCGAGCTCAGGGTGGAATTCATCATCCTGCCGAGCGATGCGGAGGAACTTCACAACGAGCAGCTCACAGCGTCGGAAATTTCGCAGCTCAATGCGCATCGAAAAGCGCGGACCGTTGCCAAGCATCACCCGGACGCACTGGTGCTGGCGGCGGACACGCTTGTTTACCTGGACCACAAGCTTTTTGGGAAACCGGCAAACCTGGATGAGGCGCAAGGGATGTTGCAACGGCTTCAGGGGAAAATGCATCAGGTGGTCACCGGGGTCTGCCTGATGCATTTGCGCGGGCACAGGGAGAAGCTTTTTTCAGAGAGAACAAACGTCCTGTTTCGCCAACTGACGCCTCAGCAGATTCATAGCTACCTCACGTCGATCAACCCTCTCGACAAGGCTGGCGCTTACGCGATCCAGGAAGGTGGGGAGCAGATCATTCGGTCCATCTCGGGTTCCTACACCAACGTGGTCGGCCTGCCTATGGAGCGACTGGCGGAGGAATTGAAAGCGTGGCGGTGAAAAGTCCGGGGTAAGCGCTCGCCTTGCCGCCAAACGAGTCCGGCTTTCGCTTTGACCCAGGCAGGAACGGTTTCTAGTTTGGCGCGGTGGATTCAATTCCGTCAGCGGTCTCGAGACATCCTGGGAACAGCACTCCGGACCGTGCGTCGCTTGGGAAGACCTACCTGCACTGGATTGGCCGCAAACTCCTCCGCGCAACGAACACCATTCACGGCCTCGGCGCCTTCGCGCTCATCACGCTCGGCGTGATTGTGACCAAGTTTGGAGTCGCATCCCGGGTGATTCATCCGCTCATCCACGCTCAGATTCATCGCGCAGGGGTGAAGCTGCTGCCGCTCATCACTTTTCTGGCCCTGGCGTTGGGAATGGTGGTGATCGGGCAAACGGTGTCGCTCTTGAGCCGGGTGGGTGCGACTCATTACGCCGGCGTCGTGATGGTCACGGTCGTGGTGCGAGAGCTCGGTCCGCTGGTCACCGCGCTATTGGTGCTGGCGCGAGTGGGCACGGCAACCGTCATCGAGCTGGGCACAGGAAGGGCGATGGGAGAAGTCGAGGCCCTCGAATCGATGGCCATCGATCCGATTCACTACCTGGTGATGCCTCGCGTCATCGGCCTCGCGCTGGCGATCTTTTCGCTGACGGTGTACCTGATTCTGATGTCGTTGTTCAGCGGATACTTGTTTGCGTTCCTTCAGGATGTGCCGCTGCAACCAGGAGATTACTTCAGTCAACTGGCGACATCACTGCGCTGGCAGGATTTTGTGCTGCTGGCGTTGAAGAGCTGCAGCTTTGGAAGCGCGATCGCCGTCGTCACGTGCTACCACGGCCTCGCGCGACCGCTGACGCTCGGGGAAGTTTCCCACGTGACAACGCAGGCCGTGGTGCAATCCATTGCCTTCTGCGTCCTGCTGGATGCGCTTTTCATCGTGGTCTATATCCTGATGTGACATGACCGACACCAGCTCCACCAGACGGGTCTTGATTGAACTCGACGAAGTCGAAGTGCCGCGGGCGAGCGCCGAAGGTGAAATGTCCATCGAAGGCGTGAGCTGGAAAATCCGCGCCGGCGACTACTGGGCCGTGAGTGGTCTCGCTGGCAGTGGCAAGAGCGATCTCCTGAACACCGCCGCGGGTTTGATGCTGCCGCAGCGAGGCAGCCTTCGCCTCTTCGACCGCGACGTGACGCAACTGGACGAGGATGAGCGCGTCCGCGAACGGTTGCGGATGGGGATTGTTTTTGCCGAAGGCGGAAGACTTTTTCAGGAGCTGACTCTGGCACAGAACATCGCGCTTCCGTTGCGTTATCACCGCAATTTTGAGGATGCGGATGCGGCCGCACAGTTGGCGGAAGTTCTCGCGTTGACGAAGCTCGAAGGGTTGGCTGGCGCCTTGCCGGGCAGCGTCGGCCGAATGATGTGGCGTCGTGCCGCACTCGCACGGGCGCTGATCATGAGACCGGAAGTGCTGTTCCTGGACGAACCGTTGAGGGGGCTCGACCGGCGGGAATCGCGCTGGTGGATCGAGACGCTGGCGGAATTGCGTCGGGGTCATCCGCTCCTTGGCGGACAACCTGTAACGCTCGTGGTGGCAAGCGAGGATCTCACGCTCTGGCTGGATCACGCGGAAACATTTGCATTGATCAACGAACGACGATGGCTGTTCCTTGGAACGCAGGCCGAAGTCCGCTCACGCCCGGAGCGGTTTTTGCGTGAGTGGATCGCGGCGGATTCAATCAAACCCTGAAAATGCCTGTTCATGATCTGACACCACAGTTGAGGACCCGGCTGAGCCGCGTCGAACGCGCCGTTGGATGGTTTGTAATCGTTGCCACCGTGCTGCTGCTGGCGGGCTTTGCCTATTACGTGTATCACGTCGCGCAACGCAAAGGCTGGTTCCTCACCAAAATCCCCTACTTCACCTACGTCCGAAACGCGGAAGGCCTGCACGTGGGAGATCCCATCCGGCTCATGGGATTCGATGTCGGCGAAATCGTGGAGATCCAGCCGGAGTCCGCGGACAACGAGTGGGCGCGGATCAATGAGCACAACGTGGCGATCAAATTTCAGATCAAGAGCCCGTACTTCGGATACGTGCTCAGTGATTCGATCGTGCGGGTGGCCACGGCGGATCTCCTCGGAAAACGGGTGCTCGAAGTGACACGTGGTCTCACCGGAATAGTCACGGTTGTTGTTGGGAAGAGCGGTCCCCCCATGATTCTCGAGCACAAGGATCCGAAGAAAGCCAATTACATCACCCTCACAAAGGATTCCTACGGATACTGGGTGCAGGCAGATGAATCGCCCGCGTTGAGCCAGCGGCTTGAACAACTCGTCAACCAGGTGCAAGGCGCGCTGCCAAACTTTCTCCGCCTCACCAACCAGATCACCCTCGTGCTCTCGAACACAGCAACGCTCACCGAACATCTGGACGAAACCGCATTGCGGCTCAGACCACCCCTGGCAAACCTCTCCCTCATCACCGCCCAGCTCACCAATGGACCCGGTGCGCTTGGGCACTGGCTCATTCCGCCAGACCTGAATTCCAGGCTCCAGCAAACCCTCGCCTCCGCGAATACCACCCTTCTCTCGGTGGGAAACACATTGACCAATGCCGACACAAACATCGTGGTCCTGGCATCGAACCTCAATAAGACGTTGATCAACCTCGCAGAAATCACGGGAAATCTGAATACGCAGGTCCAGACCAACGACCAGATCCTGAGCCAGATCTCATCAGCCATCGTCCATGCCGATACTCTGATGCAGGGTTTGAAAAAGCACTGGCTCTTGCGTTCGGCTTTCAAGGATGCTGCAACCAACGCTCCCGCCCCTTCACCACGTCAGCAGCCGCTCAAGGCGGGCAAACAGCAGTGATTATTTCAACACGGCCATGGGTTGAGCTTCTCCACTGGGGCGGGGACGGCTCGTCCCCACCCCTGACAGCCAGGCCGGATACGAATCATCCAGGGCTTGATCACCGTTTGGCAGGGAGATTTGTCATGGTATTGAGCCGGGGGCCCGTGGCAGTACCCAATCGCTTCGATGCTTCACCTCCAGAAGCCCCTTCTTTGCGTGAAGGCATTGGAGCAATACCGCCACCAGATGGTCCGCCCATGAATGAAATCCCCCGCTGAAAGAGCGTCCGTATAATTGGCGCCACGAGATCATCGCCGGACTTCACGTTGGTCAGCACCATATTCCGAAGTCCGACATCAAAGACGAAGCGTTTGTCGGGTGAGCGGAGACTCGTGCTTACCACGCGGCCCACGCTGAGGTTCAATGTTTCGATCCCATCAAAGTTCAAATCCGATGGCACTGGAACACCCATTTGGGGCCGGACTGCGCCGCTTTGTAGCAGTCCCAGCAATTCAAACACATTGGTCCGGCCATTGATTCCCTCAACGATGTTGAGTTCCGCCAGATTGAGACGAAGGAGCTTCAAGCGGAACCTTCCACCACGTAATGCCGCCATGTCGCACTCTGCATGGAGATCGGGAACGTCCAACAATGGTGACCCACCAAACTCCGCCGTGTTGTACAGGCGCAAACCTTCGATGGTAAGGCGTGGTTGAGTGAGCCCGGTTTCGAAGCGCGCCATTGTCACTTCGAGTCCTGTTTGTGTCCGGATGGTATGCTCCGTGAATGCCTTCAGGAGCACATCTTTCAGGAGCACAAGCGCGACGAGAAGAATCACGCCCAAAATAAAGAGGCGGATCAGCCAGCGCATCAGGAATCTCATTGCGCCCGTTGTACCATGCCATCGACCAGGACACAACTTTGCCGGACAATGATCCTTATTATAGAATCAAGCCGAATGACAAAGACGGCCAGATGTCATGGCCATGATTTGAAAATCCACCCTGCTTGCTGGTTGCGGCCAAACCTGATCACAAGTTTGAAACCTGGTCCCGAAGTATTTTTCTGAATCTCAACTCATTCTCATTGGCATGAGAACGTAGAGGAACGGCCCATTGATCTTTACAACGCCCGGGCTCAATTCGTCGATCAACTCGATGAAGATCTCATCATTGTCCACAGCTTTGAGTGGATCCATGAGGTAGGTGGGATTAAAGGCGATGGCCATGTCCCGGCCCTTGTAATTAACCGCCAGAGTTTCCTTGCCTTCTCCAACATCCGGCGTGTTTGCGGTGATGGCCAGATTGTTCTTGGTAAAACTCAACTTCACCGAGTTGGACTTCTCGCTGGTCATGATTTCCGCGCGCCGCAAAGCCTGCAGGAGCTCCTCTCGAACGATGGTGACCCTTTCCTTCGCTTCTCCCGGGATGACCTGCCTGTAGTTGGGGTAATTTCCTTCCACCAGCTTGGACATGATCAACACGTCCAATCCACCCTCCGACTTCAACGTAAAGGCCACCTGATTATCGGTGAATTTCACCTCCGTGGTTCCCTTTGTCTGAAGCAGCCGGCTCAACTCATTGATCGCCTTGGTTGGAACGATGAATTCTCCCTGGCTTTCCTCGGTCAGTTCCACGTCCTCTTCCACTAACGCCAGTCTTCTGCCATCCGTTGCCACCATGGTGATCTTCTGTTCCTTGAGACTCATGTAGATCCCGTTTAGAACGAACCTCGTTTCGTCTGTTGATATGGCGAAGCCCGTTTTTCGGAGCATTGCCTTGAACTTCTCCTGATCGATCGAAATGCGCTTCTTCTCGGCAAACTGAGGCAGTGGAGGAAATTCTTCCGCCGGCAAGCCATTGACTTTGTAATAAGAAGGGCCTGAACGGATGCTGCAGGCGTTCTTCTCGTCCACTTCCAGTTCCAATTCCGATCCGGCAAGTTCTCGAATAATTCCGAAAATCTTCTTCACCGGCACCGTTACAGCCCCAGGCCGCTGAACCTCCGCCCTGGCTCCGCTTGAGATCGTCACATCCAGGTCAGTCGCGGTCAGATCCAATCTGCCGCTTTCAGCCCTGAGCAACACGTTGGCAAGGATGGGCAACGTTGTTCGAGTGCTCACGATGTTCTGAACAGCCTGCAATCCGTTGAGGATCTCGTCTTTACTTATGGTCAATTTCATGCGGCTTAGTAATAAAGTCTTTGGAACTGAAATAGCAGTCTTATTAAGGGCTGTGAATAGGTGAAACAACTAGTGGTGTCAAGGTTGGCTCAAGGACTTGCAAAGAAATTGGCCTGTGAACAAGAGGCACGGGAAATTTGGGTTCCTGAAAAGCTGATGGTTCGTCGAAAAGCTGGTTTGTCATCCGCAGGTTGTTAACAAGCAAAGCAGCAGGAGTGAGGAGTGAGCATAGGGAGTTTTCAGCCCAACATCACCTCTCGACCGGACATCCGTGTCCAATTCTCTCCTACAAAGGCTCCCGGTTTCGTCCCACAACAAGACACTGTGGTTTTATTCTCCTCATCTGCCAGGCAACAGCACAAAGGATTTTTCCGGGTTCCTCGTTGTTTTCGGTGGGTGGTTTTCCCGAAGCACTCTTGTTGGGCAAGCCGACATCGCGCGAGGAATCTTCCGTCGTCTCCCTCCGGGAGATGGCAAGGCGCCGCTACCAAGCCGTGACCATGCAATTGGAGCGCGGAAGAGTTCCGTCCCTCCACGGGCCGGTGGTCGTCGCAGCGCAACGACCCTACCGGAAATCCGGTAATCGTTCCACGACCACCCTCTAGTCCATCGAAAACAGCGAAGAACCGTGGCCACAGGCGACAATTTACAGTGACCAGTGGTTTAGGGTTCCACTCAACGCAGCCACAGAGTGAGCTTTCTTGCAGGGGCGGGGACGGCTCGTCCCCAGCTTCCGAGTACAGTTGGGACGGGCCGCCCCCACCCCTGTTAACACGACTCTCAATGGCGCAATGTTTGACCCCACAAAGGATGGTTTCTCCATGGCTGGGTGGAACCGAAGGGGATTGCTGGCACCCGCACATATCGACGCGATTCGCGATCCCCATTCCTCCTCAAGCGACTTTGCAATGTGTCCGAATTCCTTACGAATTCTCGCAGCGAACACCTCTTTCCGCCCTTCGCTTCCGATCCCAGGTAAACTCACTAAACCCACTAACCAGTCAGAACTTACGCCGATGCCTCATGTCAGGATCTCCTGACAGGCACGCCGACTGCTAAAGTCGTTTTGTCTTTTACCCGGCTCGTCGAGAGACCACGTCAATTCGTGACCCGTGCAAGGGCAGAGTACGAGGCAAAAGTGTTATCGGTTTCAGGAGCGTTAATAGCACGTGGAATTTGAAGTGCAGAGGAAGGGTTCCTTTGTCCACTGATGGCATTGTCTTCTAGCGTTGCGATGCCTTCAGGTCGGAACAAGTGCCGCACTGCCTGCCCGCAGTGCGGCACAAACCCGTCTTCCGGCATTCGGGAGCATTAAGCGTTTTATGAGGAACAAACTGTTTAAATCGCAGCCAACCGGCCCACGGTTGGATTGTGCTTTTGAACAGCTCCCGTTCCTGACCCTGTCTGAATCACGCGAATGGACGCGAACCGACGCCACCCATGAAACACCAGTTTCAGCACTGAGATTTGGAGAACACAGAGCAAGATCTCTTTCTTTCCATCCTGAGCCTCTGAGTCCTCCCAAACTCTGCGCTGAAGCACGGGCACTCCCCACAGCCAGTGAAGACACCGGGCGCTGTCAGTCTCCCTTCGCCTCCCAGTTCGATTTCCAGTTCGACGCGGCAACGCTGCCCCGGTTTGAATTCAAGTTCTCCCCGGAACAATCCGTCGATGAGGCACCGACCGTAGAGGACGGGATCCCGGCGCTCCCCGGTGAAATCGAGGAGGAGACTTCCCAGGAACCACCAGTTTCAGGACTGAGAATTGGAGAAAACAGAGCAAGACCTCTTTCCTTCCATCCTGAGCCTCTGAGTCCTCCCAAACTCTGCGCTCAAGCACGGCGCAGTGAGGACACAGCGCCCTCCCGGCAAAGCGAATTCAAATCAGCATCCGGGCAATCCGTTCCATCCGCGGTTAACTCCGCCGGACTTTTGCCGCTAAAGAACACAGGGAACACAAAACGAAAACAGGCTCCGTCTCTGCGCTCCTTGCGTTCTCTTGCGGCTAAACCTTTTCTGCCCCTGATTCGCGTCCATTCGCGAGGGTATGAGGTTTGTGAGCGGGGCGCCCTGGAAACACTCAGGACGCAGTTGCAGAACGGACGGAAACGAAGTCACCATCCGACCTGGTGGAAAGCTAAACCAGCAGGTGGGCTTACGGGAGATGCT
>SXMN01000113.1 GCA_005777315.1 Verrucomicrobiales bacterium | reverse complement strand
GCTTGGTGATGGCGTTCAAAAACCTCAAGCCTTGCCCTTCCTGAAGTCGCTGAACCACCGAAATTCACCAGAAATCAGATGCTCGCCATGGCCATTCAACTCTCAACTGTTTTCTCCAATGACTTTGTCACAGCCGTGAGAGTTCCTCCCGCTGCCACAAAAACGCCATTGCCATAAGAAATGGCCTTGGTAATCCCCCGGGGAACGGGAGGAAGACTGGCCCATTCAACGCCATCTGCTGACCGGTAAACACCCTTTAACCCCAGGGCGATGATATTTTCGTTGAGGAAATGCACCGCAGTGATCGTGTCTCCGAGCTGGCTGGCCGCTGTCCACTGGTCAAGGCCGTCGGCGCGAGCAAAGAGCTGGCTGGCTGCGAGCAATCCGGTTGCGAGAAGCGTCGTGGATTTCATGCTGCATCAATGAATATCAGCGAATCGCACGGATGGAAAGCAGAGAGACAAACGCGCGTTCCCGTCAATTCGTCGTGAACGTTCGTAATCCAGTTACAGAATGTGCCGCAACAAGAACCGCGCGTAGAGCTGGCAGCGGGGGTGTGCGTCTCCGGGGGAATTGCCGGTGACGACCCCTGCGCTGCGAAGCCGGTAGAAGCTTTCCTGGTTTGGGCAAGGCTGCCCTCGAACCAATCCCCGCACCACGTCCATGAGTGCGGGATCCTTAGCCAGCAGCACCAGCAGCCGGCGCAGGTGATCACCGAAGATTCCTTCGTCGCGATCCACTTCCTTCTCGAATTCGTCGAGGGAAATGTTCTGCGTGTGGAGTTCGTGCAAGGCACGACGGACGAGGAACGGATGCCCGGCGACGAGTTGAATACAGCGCTCCAGCTCGGCTTCCGATTTCAGAGGTGAACGATAGAGGCGGTTCAATTCGGCAACTTGCTCGCGCGTGAAGTCTTCGAGCACCAGCCTGGTGCCGACATTGAAGGGCGACTGGTTCATGTCCGTGATGAACAAATGAGCCTCGGTCGCGTAAGCGATGGCAAGGGTCAACCCAGCCCATGGACCGGAAGGATCAAGGGCCCGTTCATTGTGCCAGGATCTAAAGAGGCCGAACACTTCACTTCCAAAGTTACACGTGAAGAGGCGATCCACTTCGTCAAGCCCCCAGACGAGGGGCGCGTTCAACTTGCTCAACACTTCACGCCGCAGGTATCGCTCAAAATTCACGTTTGCGCCGCGACGTTCATCCCAGGCGTCCTCGGGCGGGATCGGGAATTGGAGCTGTTCCGCCAGAGATTCCGCCAGGGTCAGGTAAAGATTTGCCGGGGATGAAAGGTCGGCGACGTTCAACTTTTGAAAGTCGGTCATGACAACCTTTGCGCCGCGTTCGCGCGCCTGCTGGAGCCCTCGCGCAAGCAATGAGGTCTTGCCCATCTGCCGGGCGCCTTTGATGAGAATGATGCTGTCGTAGCGGGCGAGCGCACTGCGGAGTTCGTTGTCCTGCGGCCGGACGAGATAAAATTCCGAATTCAACGGCACCGCGCCGCCGGGAGGTTCCACGACGTCCGGGATGGGAGCCTGAGCGTTTGCGGTCGTGATCCGTATTGGCGGACGCGGTGGAGCCGCTGTCCGGGGCGCGATGCGCAATCGTGACGGCCTTGGCGCTTCAGACGGTGCCTCGCCATAGGCTCGAAGAGCAGCCACCACCTCTTCGATCAGGCGCTGATTGTCCTGCAATCCATCCCAGGTCTTGCTCGGCACTGGATCGAGTATCCGGGCCAGCAGTTCGGGATAGGCGCCTACAAAGTTGATGCGGATCGGAATGATGTGCGGACGCCCGTTGTTGTGCTGGGCAGCTTCATGAGCGAGCTCGATTTCGTAGGCCAGCATCTCGCTGTGGGAGGAGCCGTGCGAAATGAGCGGGATGACCGCGTCGGCACTGCGAAGCTGCTGCTCCAGCTCGGTGGCCCATTCGACGCCAACATTCAAATGTTTGTCCGTGAATACCTGGTAACCAAAGCCGGCAAGCTGGGTTTCCAGCAAGCGCCCCAACTGTTCATCCAACGGCATGTAACGCTTGGACAAGACGACAACGCGCTTGGGAGCTGGATTTGCCGGGGCTGCGCCGATGCTGGCGGGAGGTGTCATAATGGTTGCTGCGTCCTCAAGCTTAAGGTCGCGGGCGTGCAAATGGCACGTCTTTTCCCCTCGCGGCTGAGTTTAGGCCTCTTGAAATAGGAAAGAGCCAAGGTGCTGTCGAGTTCAATCTGGACTGGATGTCGTCCAGACCCCGCCCGGCTTCGTGCAACAGTCGATGCCTGACCGCTGCAAACGGTGGTGTCCTAATCTTAATCCTCTTCATGCTCTTAATCCGCTTCTCCGCGAGATTTTGATTAAGATAACGAGCAAGATTAGGACGCTGCTCACCAAACTCCCCGCTTGACAGCATCCAGCTCACGAATACGCTGCGCCCAAGTTTTTCCCGAATTCACATGCAAGCGAGGGGTTGGACATTTCATGACGCCGCTCATCTGGCCGCAGTTAGAGGCTCGGTAACGCCAAATTTTTTTCTTGATTCCGACGGCGCCGGATTCCAGGTAGTCGCCTCCAAGGAACACTCTCCAAGGAACACTCTCCAAGGAACACTCTCCAAGGAAGACAAACCGCGCTTCGCGCGGTTTGTCTTCCTTGGTTCCGCTCGCTTCCACTCGCAAGAGCTGTAAAGGCGCCAAGCGTTTTCCACCGCACGGCGGAACGCCTCCACCACACCACCCGGCGGCTCCGCCACACGGACGGATCGTTCCACCGCATGGTGGAGTTGTTCCACCACACGGACGAGCGACTCCACCATACGGTGGAGCCTTTCCGCCGGGCGCTGAACACTTCCACCACGCGGTTGAAAGCCTCCACCACGCGGACGAGGCGCTCCACCACACCACTGAGCCGCTCCACCGTATGGCTGAAGCCTTCCACCACGTGGTGGAACGCCCCAACCACACGGTCAAACGCTTCCGCCGTGGCGCGAAACCGTTCCGCCGTGACCCTCAAACGCCCGTTTACACCGATCCAACCAAATCCCAAGCACCTAAAACCACGTAACTTATGCCAAAATCAGACTTCATACCCAATCGCGACGGCGACTTCCTTGCCTGGCACGACCAGATCAAAACCGCCGCCGATAACATCGGAGCCACCCTGGATATTACCGCCGCCGATCTGAGCAACCTGAATGATGATAACTCCGCCCTTCACGAAGTTTTGACCCTCACGAACGCCGCTGATGCCGCTGCCAGGCAGGTGAAGGCACAGAAGAACACCACCCGCCGCGCCACCGAACAGCGCGCCCGCACCCTGGCCAAGCGCGTGAAACTTCACGCCAACTACACGACCGCACTTGGTCAGCAGCTCGGCATTGAAGGCCCGGAGGACACCACGGACATGAGCACCGCCCGCCCCACTCTCACGATCACCGTGATGCCGCACGGCTCCTGCCAGATCGGCTTCCCCAAACTCAAGGCGGATGGGGTGAACATTTACAGCCGGCGCGGCACGGAGACGGCCTACACCTACCTCGCCCGCGACACCGAGTCGCCCTACATCGACAACCGTCCACTGCTCAACCCCACCCAACCCGAGACACGCCAATACAAGGCCATCTTCGTCATCGGCGACGATGAGATCGGCCTGGAAAGCGACGTGGCCGAAGGCGTGTGCAAACCGTGATTTGGTTCCCTCAAACTTTACCCAAAACAACCCCAACCCAACCGCCAACCAACTCATCCGAATATTATGAAAAAAACGTTAGCGATCCTTTCGAGCCTCATGGCTCTCACCCTCGTCGGTTTAATTGATTTCCGTAACCGCCCACATGCGGCCGAAGTTTCGAGTGACATTTCAAAGGTCGAGGAAGGAACACTGGTCCCGATGGAGTGGGAGTTCGGCGCCATCGATCCGATTACATTTGAAGTGGTCACGGATGATTCCACCAAGGATCAAGGCCGGGAGCCAGGAGAGTACAATTCCTTTGAGCGGATCGAGGAACGGCGGCTCGCAGCGCTGGCAGGCGAGAATCCGCAGGAATACGCACGGTTGTATCCGAAGACAGAAGAAGAGCTTAAACTTATCGAGGAATGCGTCAGGAGTTTCACCGTTACGGTTTCCATGGAGGAGCAGAAGGCGTTGGCGAAAGACGCTGACGAGCTTAAGCAGATTGAACGCGCCGTCCTTGCCATCACCAATCCGAGAGCCTTGATCCAGATACTGGAAGAGGAGAAGGAGGCGAAGGCAAGTGCGGAACAGGCCGAGCCAGCAGTTCAAAACTGAGGCGTAGAGTTTAGGATCTCAAAGTACTGATTATGAAATCAAGAATCATCAAATTGATCGTGGCGCGTCGCTGCCTCGTGGTCTTGGTCGGAAGCCTCGTGTTTGCCATGGAAAAAGGATCAGCGGCGCCATTCAGCACGGCACCTGATTTTACGAATGACGGCAGACCGGATGTCGCCTGGCGGGACGGCTACATCGGTGATAACTATATCTGGCAAATGCAATGTGCGAATTGCGTTCCACCCAATGGAGGCACTCCAAGCGTCATCAACCACCACCTGCCTTTCACCTACCCGAACGGATCACCGGTGGTCAACCCGGACCCAAACTGGAGGATGGTTGGTTCCGGTAATTTCAATGCCGGCACGGATAACCAGCGCGACATCCTATGGAGGTATGAAGGCCCCGGACCCATATCTGGAGCGCTGTACGTGTGGTTCATGAATGGCACCGTCTGGCCCGGAACTCCCCAGTCCGTCGCCAACATCATGCAGCCTGAAGACTCGAACTGGAAACTTGCCGGCACCGGCGATTTCAATCGAGATGGACACACGGACCTCATCTGGCAGCACGCCATCACGTGGGTCAAGGCCATCTGGTATATGCAAGGAACCCTGTTCTCCAGCGCCCTGTACATAGATGCGGATTGGCCGGCGGCGGGGTACCTCTTGGTTGGCGTCGGTCAACTTTCACATGACGCCAACGGTAACTTGGACGATAATCCAGATTTGATCATGCAGCACGTAGGCACCAGTTCAACCCCAGCGGAAGGTTATACGCTCGTTTGGCCATTGAATTCGGCCGCCCAGAGGAGTTACGGCGTACACCTGATGCATCCGGCCCCGTCCACCGCGTTGTGGCAGGGCCTTGATCTGGATGAGCGAATTGTTGGCACGGGGGACTACAATGGTGATGGCAAAACGGACCTGCTGATCCGCCATACGACCTGGGGCAAGCTGGGCTTTTGGTTCCTCGATTCCTTCCCCTACTCATATGTTTTTTCCCTACCGGAAGCCAGGGTCAAATCGGCGGCTTGGTACTTCCCGCCCGTCCCAACGCCATTTGTGCCGCAACCCGAGCGTGATCCACTCAAGAAGGTCATGTCACAGGATCTGAAGAGCACGTGGCGCATCACATCAGGTTTTCCTCAACTGACTGCTTATGCCTCTGGCTCGACTCTCTACGTCACCTACTCCCGCGGGCCGACGCCGGTGGGTGAAATCAAGATCGAACGAAAGCTGGCTTCAGCGTCGGATTCCACGTTCGCTCTTATCGCTGGCACAAGCTCCGGAGGGCCGAGCCTGACTGTTCAAGACGCTACCGCCGCCCCCAATACCTTGTACGAGTACCGCGGTTACCAAGCCAATACATCGGGCACACCCATCACCGAGAAGACCAGGATTTTCGCGGGGTTGAATCTCGCTCCACCCAGCTCGCGGGGCAAAGTCATTCTGGTGGTTGACAAAGAGGTCGCCTCTGGCCTGACGAGTGATATCGCGATCCTGACCGATGACCTGATCAAAGATGGGTTCACTGTCCTCCGCTACACAAGGCCGGTCGTTGGTGGCGATGCCCTCCGTCATGATGATAGTAACTTTGCGAACAACATCGTTGAGATCGGAAATATCCAATCGTTCATAAAGAACAACCGCTCGACTACTGGCCCGACCTTCGCCTACATCATCGGACATGTCGTGGTGCCTTATTCGGGGAAAGAGGCTGTAGATGGACATGTTGAGTTTAGCGATTGTACAAAGTCCCCATGTCACTACTGCCCAGCACCGCCGAATCCGTGCCCCGTACCGTGCAAGCCCTGTAGGCTATGGTGCCTCGCACCGGATCACCAAGGAGCATGGGCCTGCGACATGTTTTATGCGGATGACGAGAATCTATTGTGGACAGAGGGCACGGTTGACCACGTGAACTGCGATCTTCCGGTAAACACAAACAGGAACGGCGTGAATGCGGATGGGAAATTTGGCAATGATTCAGCACCCTCCTCACTTGAGACGGCTGTTGGGCGCGTAGATTTTGCCAATCTACCAGGATTATCCGCGCCGTTGGCAACACCGCCGAATCAAAATGAAATCACCTATTTGCAACGGTATCTTCAGAAAATCCACAACTACCGCGTGCGGTCTTCCGCTCCGCTTAGGAACCAGGCAATTGTCTTTACAGGACTTTATGGTGTGGATCCCACCACTGGGAAGATAAATGTGGGGCGGGGAGACCCGATGCTTACATTAAACGGAGGCATGGCAACGAATGCAGTGCAAACTTCCGGCGTCTTGTTCGGTTCCAGTGCTGACAAGCTCTTGGTAGGCGATCCGTTCAAGCAATTGGACGATTCGCGGTCTTTCCTCTGGGCGTTTGCATGCGGCAACGGTGCAGCACAGGGAATCTATGTGGAGAGCACGGATCCGAACACCGCTTACCAGGATGCCTTTTTTTCGGATTCACTTTCAAACCCTGCCAAGGTGCCACGCATCGGGCATTACGTTCTCCTTGGCTCCTATTTTGGAGATTTCAACATTCAAAACGATCTGATGCGCTCCTTGCTGACACCTGCTAATAATTACGGGTTCTCTGCGGTATGGACACGCAACGTTACGTGGCGTTTCGACGGCATGGCAGTCGGGCAGCCGCTTGGCCTGGCGATGCTAAATACGATCAACAATCCTGAGATACCTCCATCACTGCCTGAACGAAAAGGCCGTGAAACTGCCATCATGGGTGACCCGACCCTGCGGTTGAGTTATGTCGCTCCGCCCGGCACAGTAACGGTGACTTCTCAGGGGGCTAATTCAGCCAAAGTGGAATGGCTGGCTTCGCCAGACAGCGGCTCAAACTACTACGTTTATCGTGGAAACAGTGCCACAGGTCCGTGGACGTTGGTCAACTCGACTTCTGCTCTCCAACTCGTGGATAATGCCGCCGCCCTCGCTGGACAACGACACTATTTGGTAAAGGCTTCGCTGGTTTCCTACACGGGAGCGGGTAGTTATGTGAATGCCAGTGTAGGCCGCTATGGAGCAAACTGATGGAGGTTGTCGTGAGAAAGGCCAGAATTCACCTTCTCGTTGCGGTGGGGACATTGATCACGCTCGAAGTCCATGGAGATCCATTCAAGAATCTCGGCTTTGATGAACCCAAGACAAACAACATGTACAGCGCCTCTTCAAATGTAAGAGGGAGCTTAACAGGTATGGGCCCGGCTGAAGATTTACTCGACGGTTGGGAAGTAACTAACGTGGAAGGCACAATTTCCACTGTGGGCTTGGATCTCAATCCGCTAGGCATCTTTGATCTGATAAGTTACCTGTTCAGCAACAAGAACTCGCAAGCCAACTACCTGTGGCCCTTCGAACCTCAAGGGAAATACGAGCTGATCATGTCAAACATTGAGTCACTCGCGCAAACCGGCGATGTTCCCGTGGATGCAAAGTATCTGAGTTTTCGTTACACTCTGGGTATCTTTGCGGTGAAGATCAATGGTCACCTTCAGGCGAAACTTGTGCCTGATAGGCATTTCACATCTCACATGTTTTCCAATCAGTATTTCGATGTGGCACTCTTCGCGGGGCAGGAGGTGCGCTTGGAAGTGATTTGCGATCGAATGTCCCCGAATGGGAATGGTTCTTATGCTGGAATCCTAGACAGCATCCAGTTCCTGCCTGAGCTACCGCCGACGGTAAACTTCGTCAAAATGCACCAGCCGAGGATGACACCCGAAGGACTGATCATCACGTGGACAGCCCCCGTCCGCACGAGGTTTCAGGTCGAAAGTGCCTTTACCCTGAACTCCCCTTTTTGGTTTCCCCTCGGCCCACCAATTAGCTCAAGCACCGAGGTTTACACGTTCACAGATCCGAGACCCATCCGTCATCCTCCCGTAGATTTCGTAAATTTCCAGCAATTCTACCGCTTGAATGTGCTGCCATGAATAGCCGGCCTGAATCCCGCAGTTGGGAACAGCACTCCGCAGGCACAGTAACGGTGACTTCTCAGGGGACCTATTCAGCCAAAGTGGAGTGGCTGGCGTCGCCAGACAGTGGCTCTACCTACTATGTTTATCGTGGTGATACTGCCACTGGATCTTGGACTCTGGTTAACTCTACTTCTGCTCTGCAGCTTGTGGATAATTCAGCAAGTCCCATTGGCCAAAGGCACTATTTGGTCAAGGCGACTATTGTCTCTGCAACAGGGGCCGGGAGTTATGTGAACGCGAGCGTAGGGCGCTACAGAGCCAACTGACGTGGGTGTTGAATGAAAACAAGAAAAATCCTCTTCGGGATTGCAGTGATGACTATTCTCCATGTCCACGGAGCTCCGTTCAGGAATCTGGGATTCGATGAGGCAAAGACGAACGACTTGATAGTGGCATGGCCGAACCAGACCGGTTACGGATACGTATCAAACCTGCTTTATGGATGGGAGGCGACAAGCCCGAATGGCAACTATATCTCAATGGGGCTGGATCTCTATCCCCCGATTGATGGAAGCTTGTTAGGCCCGGTAAGCTTCTTGGCCAGCATCACTCATTCCCGGGGGAAGGGTTGGCCATTCTTGCCTGAAGGAAAGTATGAGCTGGTGATCTCTGGATTTACTTCGATCACGCAAACCGGTCATGTCCCCTCTGATGCAAAGTATCTGACCTATCGTTACACTCTGGGCTATTTCGACGTGAAGCTCAATGGTCAGCTCCTGCAGAAACTCGTGCCGGATATGCCGATAAGAACCTTCGCAAATTCCAGCCAGTACTTTGATGTATCCGCCTTCACAGGACATGAGGTGCAGTTGGAAGTCGTAGTGGGAACGAGCCAAACACCAACGGGTGAAATCCGCCCCGCTGGGGGGATCCTGGACAGCATCCAGTTCCTGCCTGAGCTGCCAACGACTGTACACTTCGTCAAAATGCAGCAGCCGAGGATCACACGTGAAGGACTGACGCTCACATGGACAGCGCCCCCACGCACAGTGTTTAGAGTGGAGAGCGCTTATACCCTTACATCCCCCTACTGGTTGAGCCTCGGACCAATCAGTTCAAGTACCGAGGAGTATTCCTTCCTAGACACGAGACTCGTTCAAGGCTCCGCGGATTTCGTAAATTTTCAGCAATTTTACCGCTTGAATGTGGTCTCGCGAACAACCGGCCTGAATCCCACAGTTGAGAGCAGCGCTACGCAGGCACAGTAGCGGTGTCCATCCCAGGTTTTGAGCCTGTGCTCTGTCATCCACGGCTGTGACAAAGTCATTGGAGAAAACAGTTGAGAGTTGAATGGCCATGGCGAGCATCTGATTTCTGGTGAATTTCGGTGGTTCAGCGACTTCAGGAAGGGCAAGGCTTGAGGTTTTTGAACGCCATCACCAAGCG
>SXMN01000112.1 GCA_005777315.1 Verrucomicrobiales bacterium | reverse complement strand
ACGCCGATGAATGCCATCCTCGGCTACTCGCAAATCCTCAAGCGCGACCATGAGCTTCCCCCCAAACACCGGCAGTCGATCGAGACCATCGAGAAAAGCGGCGACCATCTCCTGAGCATGATCAACGACATCCTCGACCTCTCGAAAATCGAGGCAGGCCGGATGGAGTTGCAGCCGTCAGACTTCGACCTGAACGATCTGCTCGGGGGCATCGAGGCCATGTTCCGGATGCGTTGCGAAGAAAAAGAACTCAAACTGAACGTGGTGCGACCGGCCGACGGTCCAATCCCGGTTCACGGCGATGAAGGCAAGTTGCGGCAAGTTTTGATCAATCTGCTGGGCAACGCGGTGAAATTCATCGATCAGGGCGAAGTGACGTTGAAGGTGCGGCCTGTGAGCCAGGCTGGCAGGGAGCCTGGGAGTGCCGGCATCCGTGCCGGCGTGTCTTCAAGCTCTGACCCATCTCGCCGGCAGGATGCCGGCGCTCCCAGGGATGGAGTCTCGTCGGCTGCTACCACTTTTCGCTTTGACATCATGGACACCGGGCCGGGCATTGCCGAGGCCGAGCAAAAGGAAATCTTCCAGCCGTTCCAACAATCGGAGGCCGGGTTGAAGAAGGGGGGCACGGGGCTGGGGTTGGCGATCTCGCGCCGGCAGGTCGAGTTGATGGGCGGCGAGATCCAACTGGAATCCGCCCTGGGCAAAGGCAGCCGGTTCTATTTCGAGATTCCGCTCCCGCCCGCGGAAGGACAATTGCAAGCGCATCAAGCCGGGGAGAACCGCGAGGTGGTCCGGCTGGCGGCGGGCAGCCACGTCAATGCGTTGGTGGTGGACGACAACCAAAACAACCGCGATGTGCTCTCGGAGCTGCTCGAGGGCATCGGCTGCCGGGTGCGCCTGGCCGAGAGTGCGTTGCAGGCTTTCGACCGCGTAAAGGAGGAGTTGCCCGACATCATCTTCATGGACATCCGCATGCCGGGCATGAACGGAGCCGAGGCCACCAAGCGGATCATCGCCGAGCACGGGTCGGACAAGATCAAGATCGTGGCGATCACAGCATCGGTGCTGGAGCACGAAAAGGCCGGGCACATGGCGGCCGGGTTCCACAATTTTCTCTCGAAGCCGTTCCGGTTTCCGGACGTCTGCGCGAGCCTGAAACAGTTGCTCAAGGTGGATTTTGAATACGCGGATGAGGCGGCTGGTGAAAGTGCGGGCAGGGCAGGGGAGGCGATGGATGTCTCGCAGTGTGCGATTCCGCTGGCAGTTTGGGAATTGTTGAAGGAGGCGGCCGATCGCTACAGCCTGACGGGATTGAAGAAGGCAATGGAGCCTCTGGAGAGCAATGGGGATTCTTCTCGGAGAGCTGCGGAGCATCTGAAGCGGTTAATCCACGAAGGGGATCTGGATAGGGTCAGCGCGTTTCTTGAGGAATTGAAGATAAAGGGAGGAGTGGCATGAGCAGGTCTTCAACACAAGCAGGCAGCGACCTCGCGCGAGCGTCTTGGACTGCGGCAGTCCTCTGCCGCTTTTTGAAAGTCGTGAGCGCATCTGAAAGCGCCAGAGGACTGGCGCAGTCCAAGATCTGGTGGAGTTTCTCCGATGCAACCCAGGAGCCTCTTTCAAAACTCCGTAGCAGCCGACGTGAGTCGGCTCAAACATCCCGAAAGTCAGAGCGAACTGACGTTCGCTGCTACAGTTTTGAAAGAACCTCCCAGGAAGAACATTCTTTATGAGCCGAACTATTTTGGTGGTTGATGACATTGCCGCAAACCGCAACCTGCTCGGGGCAACGCTTGAGCCCAAAGGCTACGAGGTGCTGCTGGCTCCCAACGGTGCCGCCGCGCTCAAGGTGGCCGCGCGCTCACGCCCGAACCTGATCCTCATGGATGTCAACATGCCGGAGATGGACGGCTACGAGGCGTGTCGTCAGCTCAAAGGCATGCCCGGCCTCGCGGAAATCCCTGTGATTTTCATCACGGCAAACGATGATCCGGAAAGCCTGGTCAAGGGGTTTCAAGCGGGCGGCGTGGATTACATCACCAAACCTTTCAAGGAGCAGGAAGTGCTGATGCGGGTGGAGACCCATGTGAAGATCCATACCCTGACCCGCGCCCTGGAGACCAGCAACGCCGAGCTGGCCGCGAAGAATTCCGAGCTCCAACTGGAAGTGCAGCGGCGCAAACAGGCCGAAGACAAAGCCAACGATGCGAATGAAGCCAAAAGCCGGTTCCTTTCCTTCATCAGCCATGAGATGCGTTCGCCGCTCAACGCCATCATCGGCTTCAGCGAGGAACTGGTGGATGCGCTGGCATCAGATGCCCTCGCGCAAAGCCGCGAAGACGCCACGCGCGTCCGCAGCGCCGGCGGGCATCTGCTCGGTCTGATCAACAACCTGCTGGACCTTTCGAAGATCGAAGCGGGCAAGATGCCGCTGACCATCGAGGAGTTCGCTCTCGTCCCGCTGGTGACTGAACTCAGCAAGGACATGGAACCTCTGGTCCGGCGAAACGGGAACAGGCTGTCCGTGCAAGCCAATGGCGAAATCGGAACGGTTCGCGCCGATTCTACGAAGTTGAAGCAGGTGCTGATGAACCTGATCAGCAATGCCGGGAAATTCACCAAGAATGGAACCATCCGGTTGGAAATCGAGAAAACATCCAACATCGAACGTTCAACATCGAACGTCGAAGGTGCTGACGAATGCTTCACAATTCGCGTCTCCGACAGTGGCATCGGCATGACCGGGGATCAGATGCAGCGCCTCTTCCAGCCATATCAGCAGGCGACGGATTCCACGGCCCGCCAATTTGGCGGCACCGGGCTGGGGCTGGCGATCAGCCGTCAGTTCTGTCAGCTCATGGGAGGAGATTTGACTGTGGCCAGTGAGTCAGGGAAGGGATCGACGTTCACGGTGAGGCTGCCGGTGAAAGTCTTGGCAGACACTCAGTGAATTGAAGTTGGCGGAATGTGGCTGCGTGTGGCAATCTGCAGCCCGTGCCGCGCAGGATTCGCCAGTTGATTGCCGAACTTGAACTAGCTGGGTTCGTGCTCGGGCCCGGCGGCAAAGGTTCGCACCGGAAGTTCCGGCATCCGAAGTTTCCCGGCTCGTTGATTCTGAGCGGCCACAGTGGCGACGACGTAAAACACTATCAGGAACGACAAGTGCGCAACGCGATTCGCAAAGCCAGCCAATGAAAGCTCAAGACCAGTACCTTAAATTTGTGAGGTGGGACGTCGAAGACAATTTATATGTTGGCTATTGCCCAGACCTGTTTCCTTGGGGTGGGATCTGCCATGGCGCGACCGAGGAGGAAACGTTTCGCGAGCTGTGCGTACTGGTGACGGAAGAGGTGGAGGACTTGTTGCAAGCCGGCAAAGAACTGCCGCCTGCCGGCACCCGCCCCATGCGCGAAGCCGTGCCGGTGTAGTTCTCACCAAAGCGCGTGCCTCCAACCTCCAAAGCATCCCTCGCCGCCACGATTCTCGTCGTCGATGACATTGCGGCCAACCGCAACGTGCTCGGCGAGACGCTGGAAAAGGAGAATTACGAGGTTCTGCTCGCTCCCGACGGCGAAACCGCTCTCAAAGTCGCTCTGAAGGCCAGGCCCGAGCTGATCCTGCTCGATGTGATGATGCCGGGGCTCGACGGTTTTGAAACCTGTCGCCGGCTCAAGGCAGATGCGGCGACAAAGTCCATCCCGGTAATCTTCATCTCCGCGCAGAATGAAACCAAAGCGATGGTGACAGGGTTTCAGGCTGGTGGAGTGGATTACATCACCAAGCCGTTTCAAGCCGAGGAAGTGTTGATACGTGTTCACACCCATCTCTCCAACCACCGGCTGACACGGGAAGTTTTGGAGAAGAACCAGGAACTCGAAGCGATCAACGCCCGCTTGCGTGAAGAGATCGGCCGCCGTGAACAGGCGGAGTCGTCCCTGGAACTTGCCGACGCAAAACTATCCTTGATGACCGAACAGGAGATCGAGCGATGGGGGTTGGAATCGTTCGTGGGCCGCAGCCCGGCCATGAAAGAGGTCATCGACGCGATTCGCAGATTGCAAACGGCAGACAACACCACTGTTCTCATCCGCGGTGAGAGCGGAACGGGCAAGGAACTGGTGGCGCGGTCGCTGCTCTTCAGCGGGCGACGCAGCCGGCGGCCTTTCATTGCAGTCAAGTGCGCCGCGATCCCCGGCGACCTTGCGGAATCGTTGTTCTTCGGGCATGTCAAAGGCGCGTTCAGCGGCGCTCATGAAAATCGCAAGGGCTATTTCGAGATGGCGGATGGCGGCACGCTGTTT
>SXMN01000111.1 GCA_005777315.1 Verrucomicrobiales bacterium | reverse complement strand
GTGAGGGAGAAGTTTTCGAATTCGATCAAATACAGCATTTACTTTCCCAACAATTGAAAAACTTCCATTCGAGAAATAGTCGTTTAAGTTTCCCCTGTGAAAATCGTTGGCAAGCGTCGCACGAGCGAAGCATTGGAGTTCATGCTTCCGGCGGAGGCGCTGCGCCGCGCGGCAGCGCTTCAGGCGCAGGCCGAACGGCTCAATCCATTTCCTCGCGCGCGCGGATTCGTGTTCAAGGCCCGGACACGCGAAGATTATGAGCGTTGGCGCAAGGCGCAGCCAAACCCGAGGTTATGGTGAGCACTGCCGCCCAGTTTCCCCTCTTGCGCGTCTGTCGTTTGCTCAACGAGGCTGGCGCAAAGTATCTGATTTGTGGTGGGCACGCCTGCATCCTACACGGCCTGGTCCGCACAACAGAGGATGTGGACATCCTGGTGGAACCCACGGAGCAAAATTGTCAACGCGTCATCAATGGTCTGGCGCGGATGGAGGATGGCGCGGCGCGTGAACTGGCGCCCAGGGACATTTTGGAAAACGTCGTGGTGAAAATTGCGGACGAAGTGGAAGTAGATGTCAGCACCCAAGCCTGGAAAGTGACCTACCTCGAAAGTCTGCCGCGCGCGCAAATCGTGGACGTGGAAGGCGTTTTGATTCCCTTCCTCGGCCTGGACGATTTGATCGCCAGCAAGGAAACATATCGCGAGCAGGACGCCATCGACCGATCGCGCTTGCTTGCACTCAAGCGGCGGCGATAGCTCTTTTGACTCGTACGATCGAAGACGGGTGAGGTGCCAGATGCCCAGTTGCCTCCCGAGCAAAGACGCGCTTCGGTGAATCTCGTGAAGTCCATCCAGGAGGCGGCGCGCTCGTTCCCGATCATTGAAGCTCAACCGGACGCCCAAGCTGCCCGGCCAATACCCCTCAAACTGAATGCCAGACCGGTTGAGATCGGAGGCCGTTTTTACGACGGCTTCCGTTTCACAACGCCGGCCAAAGCGTCGATGGATCTGGTCTGGAGTTTTTCGCCTGAGCACACGCCTTTTCAGGGATGGTTCATCCTCCCGATGGACGGCGGGCTGAAGGTGGGGTTCGAGGATTGGTATCATGCCGTGCCGCAAAAGGCACCCGGTGAAGCCGGCGGAAAAGCGGAAGATTTCACGCTGCAATTTCTCAGCGAAAAAAAGCTTCAATCCGGGCGCGATTACTTCATCTGGTTCGGCGGCGAAACGAACCGATCGATCGAATTACAGGTGGCTCTACGGTTCGTTCGGCCTGGCTTGATCGACCCGAACAAACCTGAGTCCCTCGCGAGTGAACTGGGTTTGTCGCAGTCACAGCTTCGCAATTACCATCGCCATTACTGCCTGGGCGCGATCCGCTGAATGCGGCTTTCAATGCCCCGGACAAATCTCACTCCGGCCGGCGCTTGAGCGAGAACTTCCAAGTGTAGGGAATCAGCACCAGCGAGTCTAAGACGAACTCCTGGCGCGATCCAGTGGCCGTCCCCTCGATTTCAGTCGGGGAGACCTTGGTGAGAACCACCTGTTCGGTCGGGACAAAGTCCGTATTGAACGTGTGACTGGACTTTGTTGCCCCCTCGAACGTGGTGATCGGACTTTTCGGTTCGAGGGCTCCAGTCTCTCGGTTCCTTCTAGGACAATCTGTGCGAGTCCCCTTGCTGGTGACAGGAATCTCAATCTTGAGAGCCTTCCGCTCCAGAATCGTGAAGGCCGTCAACTCGCCTTCCTCAAACACAAAATGAACCTTTACTTCATTGTCTCCGGAGCCGGCACCCTCGATTGAAGACCTGATGTCCTCCTGCTGAACACCGAATTCGCTTTTGCAAACGAAGTTTTTCTCCGTGGAGGTCTTGCGTGAATACGCGCCGCTGGCGTCCGGGTAAAAGAACAAGTCCCAGGTAAGAGATTCAAAAAGTCCCGGAATAGAATCATCCTCCAATTCGACCCGCTCGACTCCTCCTTCAAACTTATATTGGACGGACAACGATTCCCTGATCGAAGTTTGCACGGTGGTTGGGTCCGTCCCGCCAGTTGAGGAAGTTTCGCTGCGCTGTCGGGAAAAAGTTCCCGTCTCAGAGTACGAGATGGTGCCGATCCATTTGGTCATGCAAGGCAGCTTCTTGTTCTGCGCGTCGCTGATCCATTCCTGAATGCTCCCTATTCCACAATCCTCGGAGGTGTTCAGGCCGCCGAGAAGCGCCGACTGGCGTTCGATCCCAAGCATCCCGCGCATAAACGATTCTGCCGAGATCGAGGCGTCCTCACAGGCAAAGATCAGTTCGTTGAGACAGTTGCACATCGCCTTCTGACCGGCGGCCTCAGTGATGAACAATGGCTTTCCTTCGCCGCCGAGCAATTGGATCTGCCGTTCGTGGCCCAACACTTTGGGGGTAAGCGCCAGGAACAAGGAGCAGTCCCCGCCCGCGGCTTCAAACTCAGGTTTCAGGTGGCGATCGTAGTAGTCCTGGTTTGCCGTGATCACTTCTGCCATGGCTTCCACGCTCCTGCTCTCATCGCCTAGAAGTTGCCGCTGCCTCTCCTCGCCCAAAACCTCCGCCAGGCGATGCTGATAAGCCGACTCGGTGATTCCGACACGGGTCAGGAAAGCTTTCGTGCGCTCGGTCGGGCCCCAGACCGCCGTGCCGAATACACTGAAATGCGTCACCGGAATGCGCACGGAGTTCGTGGCAACCCGGTCGGGCACCAGGTGGAAGTTCTCGCCATCGCCATTGAAGGAATAACTGGAGAGTTTCAAATGAGGGACGTTGGTCGGGTATTGGATTTCCAACAGGCCCGCGCCGTGGAACTGGAAACCATCGGGCTGGAAGACCACGGCCGAACGCATCTCGTTCTCGTACGGAAATGAGACCAAGTTGGTGACGAGTTGCATCGTGATGGCCACCGACTGAACAACGTTGCTCGGGGCGACCGTGAAGGTGTAGCGGGTTCCCCCTTCGTTCGTGAGCGACAGCGTGCCGCCTTCCTGATACGTGATGACTCCCACTGCCACGTAGTTCGAATCCACCTGGGGCAGGATCTTGGTGCGCGGTGTGGTGTCGGGCAGTTTGACACCGCGATAGTAGAGCGTGCCGTACCTTGCAGCATCAGCGTGTTGAAATCGGAGTTCCCCAGCCGCCCCGGTCGAAGTGATGAGGTTGAACCATTGTGAAAGGTTGGTCGAAGCCTCCAAGCCATACTGACCCGATACCAACCCTGAAAGCAGCAAGGTAGGGCGGCGACTTTCATCAAGGCTTGCCACGGACAAACGCAGATCCGCCGCTGCCAGCACGGGTCCGAGCGACAAGAAAAAGTACAAGGACAATCGATAAATGAATTCCCTCATAGGCGGGCAGATTCGTATCGAATCAGCATGACCCAGTCAACTTCCCAAGACTGCGTCATCTTCACAAACAATGTTCGGACTCGGTTTCACTCCCTGGTTCGGTGACGACAATCCGCCTAACGCCTTAGTCGCAACGTAAGTTGAGTCCATTGAGGCTCTTTCAAAACCTGGACGCCAAGCGAACATTCTCCCCCTCCAAGTGGAGTGGGGAGAGAATTCGCCGAATCGAAGTTCGCGTCCTGCCCCCCCTGAATCGTAGCAGCCGACGTGAGTCGGCTCTCATTTTACCTGGATTCAAATGGAGCGGACTCACGTCCGCTGCCACCGGGTCACTGGGAGGAAGAAACTCAGGGTTTTCAAAGAGCCTCCATTAAAACAAGTTTCCATCCTGGCCGGACGTATGATTAACTAACCTCAAATCCTATGTTCGATTCCTTGCGCCAACAAACCCTCTCACGCCGCACATTCTTGAAGCGTTCCACCACTGGCATGGGTGCGCTCGCGCTGGCGTCGCTGTTCGATGAAAATCTCTTCGCCGCCGACGCGCCCAATCCCCTCCAATCACTGGGCGCGCTCAATCCGCTGCACTTCGCGCCCAAGGCCAGGCGCGTCATTTACCTGTTCATGTCGGGTGCGCCGTCGCACATCGACCTCTACGATTACAAGCCGAAGCTCGTCGAGATGACCGGGATTGAACTGCCCGGCTCGGTGCGCATGGGGCAGCGCATCACCGGCATGACGAGCGGCCAGAAGAATTTTCCGTGCGTCGGCACGCCTTTCAAATTCGTGAAGCACGGCAAGTCTCAGATGGAAATCTCGGAAGCCCTTCCGAACATCGGCAAAATCGCCGACGACATCGCCCTGATTCGCACCATCAACACCGATCCGATCAACCACGATCCCGCGGTCACCTATCTCTTCACCGGCAATCAACAACCGGGCCGTCCGACGCTTGGTGCGTGGGCATCGTATGGGCTCGGCAGCGTCAACCGCAACCTGCCTGCGTTCATCGTCATGATTTCAGGTCGCGGCGGGCAATCGTTGCAGACGCGCTACTGGGGCAGTGGTTTTCTCCCAAGCAATCATCAGGGCGTCCAATTCCGCGGTCAGGGCGATCCTGTGCTCTTCTTCTCGAACCCGCCCGGCCTCAGCGAAAAAGTCCGACGCCAGATGCTGGACGACGTCCAGGCGCTCAATAAACAGCAGCTCGACACCCTGGCCGATCCCGAGATTGCCACCCGCATTGACGCTTACGAAATGGCCTTCCGCATGCAAACCAGCGTGCCGGACCTGATGGACATTTCCAAGGAGTCGAAGGACACGCTCGAACTTTACGGCGCTGAACCGGGAAAATCCTCATTCGCCAACAATGCCCTGCTGGCCCGCAAACTCTCCGAGAGCGGCGTGCGCTTCGTGCAACTCATCCATCGCGACTGGGATCATCACGGCGGTCTGCCGGATGGCATCCGCGCCCAGGCCAAACAGACCGACCAGGCCAGCGCCGCGCTCATCACGGACCTCAAGCGTCGCGGACTCTTCGACGAAACCCTCGTCGTCTGGGGTGGCGAATTCGGCCGCACCGCCTACAGCCAGGGCGAGATCACCAAGACAAGCTTCGGCCGCGATCATCATCCACGCTGCTACAGCCTCTGGATGGCCGGCGGCGGCATCAAAGGCGGTGTCACTTACGGCGAGACGGATGACTTCGCCTACAACATCGTCAAAGATCCCGTCCACGTGAACGATCTCCACGCCACGATCCTCCATTGCCTCGGCGTGAACCACGAGAAACTCACCTTCCGTTTCCAAGGCCGCGACTTTCGCCTCACGGATGTGGCTGGGCAGGTCGTGAAAGGTGTGCTGGCGTGAAGGGTTGGTGTGGATTCATGACGACAGCGGCGCACGCTTGCTTTGGAATATCGAACGTCGCAGACATTCCGCATGAACACTACATTCGAAACCCTGATTGACCGCTTGCGAACCTGCCCTACGGATGAAATGTGAGAGTTGAAATCCCTGTTTAAGCCCGCGGTGTTCGAAGATATCGGAAGTCACGACGCAGTTTACCAGTCGGGATCGCAGCCAGTGGTTTCAAAGCGAATCGCCCTCGATGTGAGGCGGCAGGCGGGTGAAACCTTCAAATCCCCCGGCCTGCCGCCTTAAAAACCGTGCCCAAGCCAAGAAGCTATCGGACAAGTTGCTTGTGATCCGTCTGAGCCATTAATGCCAAGCGATGAAGGAATTTGAGGGCGGGCCGGAGGAACTCTGGCTGGTCTTTTAGAGTCGTCTCCAGCCAACGGCGCATCGCATCCAATCGGCTCATCTGCGGTTCCTGACGGTGGCGGAGTTGAGCCAGCAATCCTGCAAGCTCGGCTAATTTATCTTCCCGCTCAACCCGCGCCGACGGGATGCTGGCAGCCCAGTTTTCAAGCCAGCCCAACAGCTCATCGGCGAAGGCCCGGCCGTGCAATAATTCATCCTTCTCCAACTCCACCCGCCACGGCGGGCAGGCTGTTGGAATAAGCGTCGAGCCGCCCGTCATGATTGCATCTTGAGGTGATTTGTCCGCCAGCAAACTGGACCCGACCTTTCCAGAATCCAAAGTGCCAATGAGACTAAAGAAAGTTTTGCGCTGGTTTGCATGGCCACCACACGGATCGTGGTCATAAAAGGTCTGTAATGGCGCGCAGCCTCCCACCGACGACTCCATCGATGGCTGGTAGAGATCCAGATTTGATTGTCCGACTACAACCCGCTCGGACTCATCCCAGGCGACGAAAGCGGTGCCGTCGCACAGCAGGTTGTGTTGTGTGGCCAGTTCGATTGCCCCTGCACAGTTGTCCTCTGAGATCAAGCGTTCGATACGTCGTCGCGCCCAGAGAAGCGGCACGCCCGGCAACATTTGTTCCACCACGGAACAGCGAAATACCTGCACTTCACCAGTTGACAGCTTGCCTTCCCATTCGATTTCACGCGCCTCTGCGGCGCCACACAACGGCAGGTTGAGCGTTTCGCTGGCGTGCAGATCGGGCACACTCGCTTCGGGAAGCTCCCATCCGCCGCGCAGCCGGATGTCCGTCAACACAGGCCGGCGCAGGCGTACACCCAACCTCGAAACGATGCCAACAATGTCATCGTCTGGTGTGACGAGATAGCACGTGCCTCGTTGCTGAGCGGCAAGCGACTTCAGGAAGCCGTCGTTGACTGCGTCATCGATGCCAAGCGTATGCACACGCACTTGAGGCATCGACCGGATCACCTTCAGGATCTCAGCTTCGTTGCCCACCTGCCCATCCGTGAGGAGAACGATGGATGTATTGCGATTCTTGGAATGCCTCTGAATGGAGTCGAGCACGTGCATGAGCGCCGGTAACAACTCCGTCCCTCCCGCTGTGCAAATCTTTTCCAGGGAATGCACAGCCGGTTCGGAAAGCAATGCTCCCGGCGGCAATGGCTTTTCAGCGAGATCCTGATAGAAACTGTCAAAGAACGTCGCCCATGCGCGATCCTGCGGTTCCAGCGTTTTCAAAAACTCGCGGAAAGCCGCGCAAGCTTGCGTCCATTTCTTGCCCGCCATGCTGCCGGACCGGTCCACCAGGAAATAGATGTCTTGAGCATGCTCTTTCACGGACACCACTTCCTTCGGTGCTGTGAGCCGCACGAGCGCGAAGTTCCGGCCAGCGCAACGCGTGAGCCACGCCGCTGATTCCATGACCTGGCTGGCGAGTTCCGTCCAACGCAGCACCAAGTCGCAATCTGGCACCGCCGCGCGATCAACCAAACTCACCATCGTGCGGCCCCCGTCGTCTTTCACCAACAAGGGATGCGAAGGCGAGCGCACGTCCGTCGCCCTGCCTTTTGAATGATCTATCTGCCCTTCGATCGACAGGTAGGCGGCGTCAGGGTGAAGTTTATCAATGCGTGGAGGAGTGATTCGCGAGGCGTCAGGGACCTGATCGGTATCGTTCGCAGCGCCGTGTCCAGAGCTGGCGCGCAACAGCGGGACTCCAGGAATGTAGCGAACGCCAGGGTTGAACGGAATATTGAACGATGCCTGGTCGTCGAGTCGAGTCAGCGTCTGGAAATAGGCGAAGCGAATGACCACCACATCACCAGGAGCGACGTTTCCCAGTTCAAGGGTGAACAGATTGTCACGCTCCATCCTTACCAGCGCGGTTCGATGGCCCGCCAACTTCTTTTTACGGACAATCTTGATGGCGCGGTCCAATTCCTCCACTCGTGCCACGATCACGCGGTCGTTGACATGCATTTCGCAGCAGTACACGGCCGCATCCCCCGGCAGCGGAAAAGTGTAGAGGCAATCCAAAAC
This sequence comes from Verrucomicrobiales bacterium, assembly GCA_005777315.1. Taxonomy (GTDB): domain Bacteria; phylum Verrucomicrobiota; class Verrucomicrobiia; order Limisphaerales; family F1-12-MAGs170; genus F1-120-MAGs170. The sequence continues at coordinate 2,797 of SXMN01000111.1, read as the reverse complement.
CCCACGATTCTCTTGATGGTAGATTTGGTCGATCTCCACGTTGACCAAATCACCGCAAACCTGAAACCGGCACTCGACGCCCTTCAACGGAAGAATGATGCGCGTCTTATCGAGCCACGCAATCAGGCCAAATCCCTCCGTGCGAATCACCGGCCGCTCACTCCAACTTTTGTTATCTTTCATGTGCTATCCTTTCCCTTCTTTTCCGGTCGTCAGCCGGGCATGGAGCAGATCCCGAATCTGTTCCAGCAACTCCGGCGGCAACGCACGGTTGTTTCTTGAAACGAGCAAAAACTCCCCGTCCAACGGTGTCATCCGCCAAGACTCTCCTGGTTCCAGCTTTACGGCCTGGGTCGGCGAGGATCGCGCCTCGGCAAGCCCCTGCTTTTCGATGCGACGCAGGTCTGCCAACGAGCGGCCCAGCAGCAGTTCCCGTATCCTGCGCAACGGCAAACCCTGACTTTGCAGCAGCCGCACTGCGATCACCTGTAATTTGTGCTTCTCGCCATATCCCTGCCCGCCGCCCAGTTCCGGCGCGTCCACCAGACCCACCGTCCGGTAAAACCTCACGTTTCGCTCGGTCATCCGCTCGCCTGCCTGATTACTAGCGGGAACGATCCCGTGCCGGGCGCACCATTGATTGACCACCTCGACCAGCTCACCGATGGAAAATTTCTCGTCCACAAGGAGCATGTGTGCCAGTGTACAGTGTCACTGTCAATTCAAATTCCTCAACCGCGATGCGAATGGGTCCGGCTGGTGCTCTTTCTGAAGTTTTCCTGATTGTTCAGATCTCATCGGTGCGACCGCCGGAGGGCTACAGCTCCAGATAGACTGAATGGTCAGATTCGGCGTTCTTCGATCCGCGAAACCCGAGGGCACGCTTGCCGTGATGTTTCGCTTCCTCTGCCTCAAGTAACGCTCCATCACCTCCAGACCGATCTATGAAGTTTAGGGACCTCCAAAATCGGAAGGAATTTTTGCGCGGACCCTCAGATAGGATTGGAAATCGGGCTGCCTCTTCCCAGCAATTCGCGCACTTTCTCGTCGGTGGTTTGCGAAAAATCCTGATACCACTGGCCAACGCCGGAAAAATCCACGGGCATCATCACTGCGACCAACTCATCCACTTCCGACCGCATCTCGCGGACTGTGGAAAACGAAGCCGTGGGAACCGCGACCACGATACGAGCGGCCTTCAGGTGACGCAGTGCCTGGATTGCGGCGCGCATGGTCGAACCTGTTGCGATTCCATCATCAACAAGAATGACCGTGCATCCTTGAACGTCGGGCGATGGGAGGTCGTGCCGGCAGGCTCGTTCGCGGCGCTGCAGTTCACGCAACTCCCGCACCGCCACAACCTCGATCGTTTCTTCGGATATGCCGAGCGACTCCACGACACTCGAATTCAATACACGTACGCCGCCGCTGGCGATTGCGCCCATTGCCAGCTCCTCATAACCAGGCACCCCGAGCTTGCGCACGACAAACACATCGAGCGGCGCATTGAGCGCCTGCGCGACTTCATAAGCCACCGGCACCCCACCGCGCGGCAACGCAAGCACCAGTACGTCGCTCCGATCGGCGTATTTCATCAATCGCCTGGCCAGCAGTCGGCCGGCTTCGACCCGGTTTCGAAATTGCCTCATCATGGGAGTCCTTTCATCCGGATTGCATCGGAGAACTCACCTCGGTTTCAAATGCCTCCGGAACCATTCCGCCGCCAGGCGGGCGACTTCCTCCAACGCTCCTGGTTCCTCAAACAAATGCGTCGCTCGCGGCACTCTGGAAATCTCTTTTTCGCAACGCAATTGCTGGAAAGCCTCCTGGTTGAGTTGCAACACCACATCATCCCATTCACCAACGATAAGCAGCGTGGACGCTTCCACCCGCGGTAGGAAATCCCCCGCCAGATCAGGCCTACCACCGCGTGAAACGACAGCGTCAACCACCGGGCCCAGCTCCGCCGCCGCCACCAGCGCCGCTGCACCGCCCGTGCTCGACCCGCAATAGCCAATCCCCAAATGCTCACCTTCCGGCTGGCGCGCCACCCATCGGCTTGCCGCAATCAATCGTCGCGCAAGCAGGCTGATGTCAAAACGAAGTTCACCGGTTCGTGCATCCTGAATCTCCTCATCACGCGTGAGTAGATCGAACAGAAGCGTGCCCGTACCGGACTCCTGCAAAGCTCGGGCGACGGCCTGGTTACGAGGACTGTGCCGGCTGCTCCCGCTACCGTGCGCGAAGAGCACAACGCCAACGGCGCCGACAGGGATGTACAAATCGCCCTCCAACGTCACTGAGCCGGAAGCAAGGCGTACATTTCGGGAAACTGACTTCATCAGCCGCCTATTCGCCTGCGTGTCGATGGTCATGTTTGTCCTTCATGGCAAAGGTCTGAACTCCATCCATCCTTACTATCGCTAATCCGATGGATCCGAGAGCGCTCCCCATCATTTGTCAGAGTAGCGCCCTCACTTGCAACCAGCGCCTGGTTCGCTCTTCCCAACTGGATGAGGTTATGGCCGCCGGAATTGAAAGCACTCAGCGAGTCTGGCAGCGATGCACTTTTGTCGCTCTCACGATTGTCGGTGGCTCAACAGCGCATCTTCGCTGCATCCGCAATAGTGTGCGGTGTGGAAGATGATCTCCAAGCCGAATGTTTACTGAGGAGACCGTGGGATAGGCTACAAATCTTGACGGCGGCACAGACGCATCTGCTTCGTTGCTCGCTTGGTCAGAGGCCGCTGCGGGCATCCTCCCGCGTTCGCGCCTCGCATCTGCATCTGTGGCGCTC
>SXMN01000110.1 GCA_005777315.1 Verrucomicrobiales bacterium | reverse complement strand
GGCAATCCTGCCAACATTTGATCCGCATGCGCGATGGACATGCGCCAATCCAATCAGAGTCCACAGCGGCGCGCCACCAAATTCATTCCATCTCCTTGCCCTCAAACTTCATTCCACCCTCCTTGTCGAGGGCCATGCGAATTGATGGCATAGGACGGGATATGACTTGAGGATTTGAGGCAATGAGCCTACATTCACCCCGAAATCGACATACACGCAGGGTTTGCCATGCATGCTGGCATCGATGAAACCGTTCTCCAGCAGATCAGAATTCTGATCGTTGATCAGGCACAAACCGGCTATTCCACGGATCCGCTTGTTGAAGCATTCAAGGTTCTTTGTGGATCCCTGGCTGGAAGTTTGGGTTTGGGGATGGTTCTCACGGCCATTCTTATGGCACTGATCTGTCTTGCGTATCGTCCTCGGACCGTGCGCGGTGCCCTCTGGGTGCCTTTCTTTGGAATCTTCGGAGGACCACCCACGCTGTACCTACACACCCGACCGCCAAGTTTTCTAGGATTCCGAACGAAGACACGCGGAAGCAAATGACCCGCTTCGGCATTTTACTACAGCAATCTCTGAAACCCCTCTCCCGTCCGACGGAATAGGCAGCCAATCAGGCCGGCACTCGCGATTGCCACAGCGGATGAAGCCCTCGACCGGTGAGCATCATCAGTCTTCACAAAGATGCGCATGGAAAGCTCCTTGTTCCTCGCGGACCTGCTTACCGGCCATGAACCCAAAATGGATAAATGGTTGGCAATCAAGGAACGCCTTTTCCGGTTCATGGGAAACTCTTACGATTCTTTGTAACACCCGTCCGAAAATGCTTCTGAGGTGGGTAGAGAAAGATTAGAAAGCCTATGAAAACCTCAGTGAACGATAACTCAAAGTGCCCGAACTGCGGGAAGACGCTCCCGGCAGCGGCACCGGCAGGCCTCTGCCCGGGCTGCCTGCTTCTGCAAGGTGCTGAAACGGAAACCGCCGAGTTCCATCCCACGCCTCGCTTCAATCCCCTGCCCCTTCAAGAAGTGGCAACGCTCTTTCCGTCGCTCGAAATCCTGGAACTGCTTGGAGCTGGAGGCATGGGGGCCGTTTACAAAGCCCGCCAGCCAAAGCTCGATCGGATGGTGGCGCTCAAACTTCTGCCTCCCCCGGACGCTGGCGGCGCGAAATTCGCCGACCGTTTTAATCGAGAGGCGCGTGCGCTCGCCAAACTGAGTCATCCGAACATCGTAGCCGTCCATGAGTTCGGCCAGATCGACGGCCAGCACTTCTTCATCATGGAGTTCGTGGATGGCGCGAACCTGCGTCAGCTTGAACGCGCCGGAAGGCTCTCGCCACGCGAGGCGCTGCAGATCATCCCGCAAATTTGTGATGCGCTTCAATATGCCCATGACGAAGGCGTCGTCCATCGTGACATCAAGCCGGAAAACGTGCTGGTTGATCGCAAAGGCCGCGTGAAGATCGCCGACTTCGGTCTCGCGAAAATCCTCGGACAAGACACCGAGGCCCTCCGGCTGACACGCGAGGGCCAGGTGATGGGTACACCACACTACATGGCGCCGGAGCAGGTTGAGCGACCGCTAACGGTGGACCATCGCGCAGATATCTATGCTCTCGGTGTCGTCCTTTACGAGATGCTTACCGGCGACTTGCCGCTCGGCAATTTTTCACCCCCCTCGCGCAAAGTGCAGGTCGATGTCCGGTTCGATGAGGTGGTGCTGCGGGCCTTGGAGAACAACCCCGACCGGCGCTATCAGCAGGCGAGTGAAGTGAAGTCGCGCGTGGAGATCATAGCCACCACGCCGGCCGCAGCGGAAGTCCCCGCTACCGAACAGCCCGAAAAAGGGAGACGCTGCTTCCATTGGGCGGGCTTCCGATTGGCTGAGGAGTTCCGCGGGCGACGCACCCTCAATCGCAAGGAGCTCCTGAAAGCTTGGGCCATCCTGTTCGGGTTGCTGACCCTGGCCCTCGCCCCGGTCTCGATGATCTTCGGGTACTCGTACCTTGGTTTCATCGGGCTTTCCGGTTGGTCCAGCCTCGCCTTCCGCGCAGGAGCGGCGGCGGTCATCATCGGCATCGTCGTTTGCTGGGTGCTGATCCGGCCAGATGCCGCGGCGGTAGATTCGCCGGACCGGACCTGGTGGCGACAATTCTGGAAGCGGAGCTTCTTCGTCATCTTCTGCATCGCCGCCTGGACCGTGCTCCAGTTCAACTGGCTCCAACCATGGCTCAAGGAACAGTTCCGCGAGGCCAGTCGCAAACAGGTCGCTGTGCGCGACACACAGTCCGGCGCGTTCACCGCGCGCCTGCCCAACGGCACCACCATTGAACTACTGGCGCTCGCGTCCGGCGACGCCGAACCAAATCAATGGTGGCGACCCGACGGCACCCCGATCGAGAATGTGACCTTCGAAATTCAGGGTCCGGGCGAAATGCAGGGCGCAGATCGGCTACGCAGCAAGTTCGCCTTCAAGGTGACCGACTGGCCCTCGATAATGGAAACGGCAAGTTACGATTTTGTTCCAGCGGCTGGCGTGTCCGCGGGAGGCAGCGTTTGGCAGAATGGTGAGAAACTCGCCGGCGCCTGGCCGATCCGCGTTTCCTGGGCCTACGCGACCAACCGGGCAACACTTCGCTTTGGGTTTCGCTATGATCCGTGGCGAACGATTGCCGCGCAGAGCATGAAAGATCCCTCCCGTTCTTTCAACCAGGTCGCCGCGGGCGATCCCAAATGGATTTCCACCTTCAACCACATCAGCGACAACGGCACCAACACGCTCGTTACTGCCGTGCTAAATCCGGAAACGAAACAATGGCGGATGCGGATTGTGGCGGTGGACACGGACGGCAAGGAACATTCCCACAACCGGGCGAATACGACTCCGGCGGAGAACACCGAGACGTGGACCTGCACGTTTGCAAACCTGACGCTGAACCGCGTCAAGGAATTCCAAGTGCAGGTGCAGCCGGTGCATTGGGTCGAGTTCCGGGATGTCGCGTTGCAACCCAAAGGCGCGGCGGCTAGTCCAACCGGGCTCGCCTTCGGTCCAGCGCAGGAGATCACCTTCTCGGAATTGATCGATTTCGACACCGGCAAGACGGCTCATTACCCGCCCGCCAAACCGGGATCGGGACCGCTCGACGGCATTGGCGATTCCATCGCCTGGATGCAGCAAAACGGCTTCGATGCCGCAGCAGGCGTCGGGGAACTTCAACCACTGGGTGTGACCATCGTTGAGCTTTCAAGCTCGGATTGGGACACACTCACACCGGCAGCATTGATCCAGCGCCTCGAAACGAATGGCACCTTCCCAAGTGAACTCAAACCAGGCGGGGACGTGCCATCGCCTGCGACATTTGGCTTCCGCACGCGCGAAGGCGGAACAGGTTTGCTTCAACTCGTGAGTTTTGCCGATCCCAGCATCGGCGCAACCGTTCGTTACAAGGTCGTGCGGCGTGCCTATACGGGGCCGGACTTGTCTGTTTCAATGGCTGATTCGGATTTGAGCGTCGCTCGCGCAAGGTTGAGGGAACTTGCAGCCAAATATACGGACGAACATCCCGAGATAGTTGTCGTTCGCGCACGCATCAAGGTACTCGAAAGTATAAATCTCAACGAAGTAGATGGCCCATCTGACTTGCGCGAAGCCAAGGCACAGCTGACGGAGCTTCGTACCCGATACACAGATTCGCACCCGTTGGTCCAACAAGCCCAGGCTCGGATCAGAGCGCTGGAAGCCAGGTAAGATGACTTCTAACTCGTCAGAGCGTGAAAACATCCCTCGCGGCGACTACTTCGTCACCACACGCTGGACGGTTGTGATTGCCGCCGGCCGAAAATCCTCACCCCAGTCCGACCGTGCCCTTGGCGAGCTTTGCCAGATTTATTGGTATCCGCTCTATGCGTATGTCCGGCGTCAGGGCCACTCCAGGGAAGACGCGGAAGATCTCGTGCAAGCCTTCTTCGCGCGGTTCCTTGAGAAGAACTATCTGGAGAAACTCAGCTCGGAGCGCGGGAAGTTTCGTGCGTTCCTCCTCGCTTCACTAAAGCATTTTCTCGCCAACGAATGGGACAAGTCGCAACGCCAGAAACGCGGTGGAGGCGCGCAGCATCTCTCGCTCGACTGGCAGAGCGCGGACGAACGTTACCATCTCGATCCACCCGATCCGTCGAGTCCTGACCGAACATACGACCGTGAATGGGCGCTCGCATTGCTCGACCTGGTCATCAACCGCCTGCGCGACGAATGTGCCGCCGACGGCAAGGCCAGGCTCTTTGAGCAAGCCAAAGGCTACCTGATGGTCGGGCAGTCCGCGATTCCCTATCCCGACGCCGCAAGAGCGCTCGAGATGGACGAGGGCGCGGTGCGGGTTGCGGTTCATCGTCTGCGCAAGCGCTATCGCGAACTGCTTCGCGGAGAGATCGCTCAAACTCTCACCGACCCCACCCAGGTGGAGCATGAGCTTCGCTCACTCCAGGCGGCGGTTGCGGGTTGATCAGAAGTGGCGGCAGGAATGCACGTCGATCGGCACCGCGCGACCCCGTCCGGCTACTTGACGATTGCGGTGAGCAGTTCAGCCAGCCGCCAGCCCGCGCGATGGATCGACTCGTTGACTTTGTTCCCTGCCCATTCTGCATAACTTTCCCCACCGGGATTCAACTTCTCCTTCGCGGTTCCAACGGCTGCGGCTACTCCACTGCTTTCCCCGATACGTACACCGACGTATTCCAACCGCCGGTGTGCCTCACGAGCGAGAGGAAGCATCTCGTTCGCCCAGTTCTCAGGCCACTTCATGACATCCCTCGCAGATCCTGATTTCCAGTTTGGTGGCTTCCTGCGGATGAAATAGCGAGCAATTTCCTGTCGGGTAACCTCGGGTGAAATGCCGGCGTCCCGAGACACGACATGGCGCGAGGTTTTGTTGAATGCAACGGTCACGGCCTGATTGTCCCAAAAGCCATGCATCTTCATGCGACTCCTTGGCATCGTCAGATCCGGGATCTCCTTGATCGACAAGAAGAGGCTGTTGCCTCCCTGGTCGCCAGTGCCCTTGCCGCCGACAGCATCCGGATTGACGGGCTGCCCATGCTCATCGAAGTACTGCGCACCCACATGCAGGGGCTGGTGGATGTCTCCGACGTAATGAGCCAGGAGCACGGCAGCGACAGGCTTCGTAATCTTGCGGGCATTCTCCTCGCTCTCCTCCCCGCGCAGCACTCGGATGCAATAGCGCATCATCTGAACGACGTCCCACTGCGACCGGCCTGTCGGCCCGTCCGCGTACTTCCCCACGCCTTCCACCGGCACATCAGTGTAATGAAACCAATGATGTGAAGGTTTGTTGGTCGGGTTGTTGTCGGTGGCAGGGTTCGCCTGCCAGAATGCGAACAACTGCAGTTCCAGACTGTGGTTATTTGTCAGGCGCAGAGAGCCGGGATTGATGGCTCCCTTCTTCTTGTCCCAAAATTTGAGATCATCCGCCAGGTTGGCTGCCCGAGCCAGGCTCACACCACCAAGGAGGGTCTGAACCTTCCTTCCCGCCGAAGTCCCGGCCAGTTTGCCATCGGCAATCGCCCCAACCATTTCGTGCCCTGCCGGCCCGTACGCCTGCACTCGCGCGACGACTAAACACGCCATCATCAATCCTGCAATCCATCGTAATGTCATATTTGCTTCTCGGCCAGGTCAGCCAACTGGGTCTGACGTTAGCCAGATTCATGAACTCGGGCCAGAAAGCATTCTCATAATCCGTTGAGAACTGTCACAAGCTCGACACTCCCGCAATGTGCGTCGCACCGCTGCACGGCAATTCGCAAGGTAGTTCTTGCCAGTGGCCGAGTCGGGGGCCTACGTTGCTCCAACCCCACCGAAAGCAAACTCATCCGCGTCGTATTCAATGTCGTCACTCAAGGGAATTCAGTCCCAGATCAGGCCCGCATGAGGATGTAATTACTCCACCTGGAACCCCTGGAGTCGCGAGTACTTCTTTCGGCCGGTTCCATTCCTGTTGGACCATTGAGCCTCCCGGGGCACGAAGCTGGGGCTGCCTCAGAATCCGTGCCTCTTGATCCGCAGGTTTCAGAAAAAGTTCCGACAACCGGGAGCGAAAACGACTCCGCTATCGATCTCCTGTCCTCCATGCCGCTTGAAGATCTGGTTTCTCCTTCCGACGAAGCGACGCTCCCGCGTGGAACGGATGGTCGCGTGGGCCTGCACGCCTTCGCACTCGTTCCTGAGCAGATCAACCCGGAGACCGCAGTGCCGCTCATGCTTGGACCTGGAAGCGTTGTGCTTTCCTTGCCGTCGTCGGGGCGCGGGGTGGTGGCGCTGTGGAGTTTTGCTGGAGATGCGCGGCAGCCGTCGATTTCCGTCGTTTTTCGGATGACCAGTTCGTTGGATTTCCCACAGGACTTCGCACTGGTGTTGTATGATGCCGATGGGAACAAATTGGAGCTCGCAGATGAGTTCAGGACGGGGCCTGGTTCCCTTGAAAGATTGGAGGCGCGCAGGCTGCGGACCGGCCGGGTGTATCACCTGGCGGTGGTCTCGCAGTTGCCGGTGCCAGCAAACAGTTACTCGGTGGTCGCTGAGCTTCATTCGGCACCGCTCTCCGATCCGATTGTGATGGACGCCAAGACGGGCCGGGTGAGCTATTCCACGATCGCCACGGGCGATTTGTTCCGTGCGGCCGGGGACATTCACTTTCATCCGTTGAACCTCATGAACGCGGACCGAGAGGTATCGCTTGGGATACAGCCGACGTTGCCGGAGGGTGACGTGCAGGTGACGGTTTTCCGGCTCAACGCGCGCTCGCAGTTACGGATCGGGGACGAGCCGGTGGTTCCGCGGTACGAGGTGGTGGAGAGCGGATTGACTTCCTCGGCGGGGCTGCTGTCGCTGCGGGTTCGCGCGCCGCCTGGTTCCACATTGAGCGAGGAACAGTATGTGATCGCGGTCGCGCCCAAAGGATACGCCAGCCGTCCGCCCAGTTATCAAATTGGGGTGACTGCGATGCTGCCGTTGCTGACTTCAACGACCCCTGATCGCACGGAACTCGCGAAGGCCCTGCTCCTCGGCCTTGCTCCTTCTACGGAGCTCGGTGTCGCGATGGCGGAGGTGCGCAGAGAATCCCTGGACCTGCAGACCGAGAAGTTTTACTGGATTCGCACCCCGGCGGAAGGTGAAGCGCGGATCGATGTTGAGGCGGGGTTTGACGCAGTCGTGAGTATTCACGATGAGTCCACTTTCGTGCCGCTGGTGGTGACCACGAAGAAAGAGAGCGGGGTATTCACCATTCGGTTCGAGGCTGAATCGGGCGGGCGATATTACGTGCGAGTGGCGCCGCGAGGACCCGTGGACCGGCAGGGCGATGAGTTTAGTGTGGTCGAGACGGCGCGTTACAATTGGAGGGACATCCCGTTGGCGGTTCCCGCGGACGGGGCAACGTCGAGGCTGCACGGCAGTGCTTACATCGGCAGTGCGCTCGTGCCGATTTTCTACCAACTGATCCCAGATCCCGGGGTGGATTATGTGACGCTGCAACTGGGTGGGACCGCCTCTAATCGCCCGCGGATCACGGTGCAGGGCCAGGGGTTCAGAGAGGAAATCATCGCGGATCTTGGAGGAATTGCCGTGCTGCCGATTCGAACTCTCGGGCGGCCTGGCCCTTTGTATGTGTCCCTTTCTTCGGAGGCCGGAATTATCTTCCAGAGCTTCTTTTATCACGGCGAAATGACGATCCCACGGGAATTGCCCATCGACAGTCTGCCCGGCCGGAAGATGGCGATCTCGACGGGAGATGTGAGCCAGCCGTCCACACCACTGACCAATTATGGCGATCGGACGGGGTTCGCTTATTACCACCTGCTGACCAAGCCCAATGAGGTCAGCCGCTGGAGTGTGACGGCGGATCCGGAGGTGGTCCCGCTGTTAGCGCGATATGTAGGCGAGCGCGGCGTGTTGAAGCTGCAGGATTGGGTGGTCGCGGATGCGACGGGTTCAGCGGTGATGGAACGGAAGCTGACCTCGGATCGCCTGTTTGGAATGGTGGTTCTGAAGCTGGGCATGCAACGAGGCGGCAATGTGGCGTTGAAGGCGGACAATCCCGTGCCGTTTCCCGTGGGTGTCGGGATGGTGCCCGATTTGGTGTACGAGAACCGGCCCGAGTACCAATTTGGTTCCATTGGCTCGCCGTTCCAGGCGAACGTTCCGCCTGGAACGGGGATTGAGGCAATGCGTTATGGTTACATCCTCAAGATTGAGCCGATCACGCTGGAGCATGATTACGAGCAGGATCTTTGGGAAACGATCCTCCCCGAAAATTTCTTCAACGGAAACGCTGCCGAAGATCCGGCCTGGCCGGTGATCCGGCTTGGACCCGAGACGCCCGGCAGCTCGCTCCAGTTGCGGTTGACCGTGTTGAACGAGGATGGAGGACCTCTGCGGCGGATCGACAACACCGTCATTGGCCCCTTCACGGCAGAGGCGGGCCAGCCGCTGTTCGTGAATTTCTCCGAGCTTGGGGTGATGCGGGTGGGGCTGATCGGGGCAAAACTGCAGTTCAGGGTTGAAGCGGTTCAAGGCCAACTGGGGAACGGGGTTTATTCGCTGAGAATGACGGTTCGGACAACTAACCCGCATCCCTTCGAGGTCACGGAATCGGCATGGACGTTCTCAGGGCAGGAACCCGTGAAGTATGCGCCTGGCGACGACGCGAAAAAGCGTGTGTTGCCTCCGGGGACTCCGATCACGGATGTGATCCAGAATCAATTCGGGGAAGGGAGTGTGGTCGGGGCGTTCTCCGGCAGTGGAGTGGGAGTCGATGTTTACCGGTTTTGGACGCCGGGAGGTCCGTTGCGGGTTTGGACTTCCCCGGCTGGATCCGATCCAGCTAATACGAGCATCAAATTATATCGCGCCCGATTCATCGTTGAGACCGAGGCGGAACGTTTGAATTGGTGGACAGATGTGGATTACCTCGGCGAGTTGCGGGCTGGGAACACGTCCGTCACCAGCAGCAATGATTGGTTCCAGGCGGATCGAAGCGAGATCGATTCACAAATCATCATCACCGATCCCGATCTGGCGGTTTATCGGGAGAGTTTTGTGGGCGATCGATCGAACCTTCCATTTCTGCCCGCGGACCGAGAACTCACGCCCGGTGGTTATTATTTTTGTGCCGTCGTTAAGAACGAGCAAGGGAGTCAGGGTCAGTATCGACTCCACGTCGAGACCGGGGATCTACCGCTCGTGGAGAAAGTCGGCGTCCGGTTGCCGCAGCGTCCGAGCGATGCGGAGAACGGCTCGGTGTTCAACTACGACGTCGAGCTGGTGGAGAACTATCGCGATTTCCTGGGGTACCTGCCGATCCAATTGCCCGAACGCCACTCCGGTTATCTCAATGTGACCGGTGAGGCCCTGGCTGATTGGCGGTTCAGCTTGTACGACCGGTTGGGCAATCGCCTGGAATCGGGCGGCGGAAGCAACGATCCACCTATCACTCGGAGTTTTGCGGTTCCGGATGGTCCGCAGATCGTTTACCTGCGGATCCAAGAGCTCGCGGGCGGGGTTTCGGATTCGCGAGCGACGTTGCGGTTGGAGACGACTCTGACGGCGGACGCCGGCTTGACATCGACGTTTTCAGGTCTGAATGCGGACGCATTGGCGCAGCGGCTTCTGCCGACGGATCCGTTTGGGAACCTGGGGGGAAGCGGGCTGGCCGATGCGGTTTCACTGGATGCGATCGGTAAAGTATATCGGTTCAGTGCTCCGGCGGGACGGTTGACGGTTAATGTCGAGCTGGCTGCGGGGTCGAACATCAGCGCGCTTTGGGGGCTCTACGCTCACGGGCGGCTGCTGGCGTGGGACAAGGCGATTCCAGGCGATGCATCGAGTCAGACCACCGAGTTGTGGTTGCCGGAAGCGGTATTGCCCGGCGGGCCAGGAAATAACTTCAGTTCCGATCCGCGCCATCCAATTGTGTTGTTCGTCAAGCATGCGTCGGCCGGTGTCCAGGCCGCCCAATATCGGATCACGGTTAATACCCATACGGGCGCGGCTGGCGGGGTCCAGTCGGCCGGTTCCACCGCGGTTCCACTGCCTATCGGTGCGCTTGAGGTCGGCACCGGCTCGAACCTGAACGTGGGGGAGCGCTGGTTGAGATTCGTCGTGCCAGATGGGCATGCTGGAGCAATGGTGATTTCCGGCCTTCCCTTGAACTCGGTTCATTATCCGCTGCGGTACGATCTCTATGACGACTCGGGATCGACCTTGATCGCATCGGGGATCCGGCAGGAACCTGGTGATGTGAACGTGCAGACACTTTCCCAGGTGGAGGGCGGGAAGGCTTACTTGCTGCGGTTTACGGGGCGAGATCAGGCTTTGTCTTTCCCAGTGCGGTTCGTGTATAACCTCGCGAAGGAGGCTAAGAATGGAAATCGATTCGAGTACAGCGTGCCAGGTCCTATGTCGGGAGCGACGGGTACGCCGGTTTATTACGATGTCCGGGCCAATCCTACCGTGGTGGGTGATTTCGAAGTCACTGCGGATTTCTCCGGCAAGAACGATTTCTGGGTGGTGCATGACGTGGGGAACGCGGGGCCCGCACATTTCACGGTGACGGCCAAGGGTGCCGACAATCTGCGCTTGACGGTGTATCCAGCACCCACCACGAGTGGTGAGCGCTATACTGTCAGAGAGGTCGATTACATGAACGAGGCGCACCTGTCGAACAGTGCCGATGGAAAGCGCCTGGTGCTGGATACGTTCTTAGAGGCAGGCATCTACTACATCCAGGTCAGCCGGTCGAACTCCGCCGGCGGAACCTTGGTTCTCGAGGCTGAGACTCCCGAGTACGATGTGGAGCAGTTGGTGATCGATCCAAATTCGGGCGACACTTCGCGTGAACACCTCGGGATCGTTGACGGATCGGACCTGGGCACGCGCTTCTTCAAGGCCCAAACGCCTGCGGGGAGCCAGGGAGAAGCCACATTCGAGGCGGTTGACCTCATCCATACTGACGGGGGGCCTGCGAATTCTCTACTGCGAAAGGCCCGGATGGTTGTCACCGAAGTCAATTCGCGGATCGTTCAGACCGGCGGGCTGGTCTTCGCGCTCTCCCGACGATTGGATCTGACTTCGGTGGATGCCGAAAAGGCGGCTATCGAGACACCTGGCAAAGCGGACCCGTTTAGCGATTACCTGATTGGCATCCATGGGGAAGGCTTTACCTCGACCCGCAACGAATATGGGAGCATCGGCATCCGGGCCAACTTCGATGTGCCGTCGTCCGGGACGCCAGATCTTGTGGTCGAGAAAGTGGAGTTGCATCCCAACGCGGGTCAAACGCGAGTGGAAATTACCATCCGCAATCGAGGCTATGCGACAGCCGCTTCCAATCAGGCGAGGTTCACGTATCCAAGCATTGACCCTGACGACCCCGTCGTTGCGGAGTTGTCCGAAGGCGCGCTGGGTCCGCTGGCAAGACGTGTGCGTGTGCTGGACTGGGTTGATCCCGTTTCGCCCGAAGACGTCACCGAATATGCCGTTGATGTTGGCAATGAGATTGAGGAGGTGTCGAATACCAACAACTCAAAATCGGTGGCGATGAAATCGGTGAACGCGCATCGTCCGACCCTGGCGGTCGGGCTGGCGGGGGGCAGGGATGGAAATTCGGATTCGGGAGTGTGGGGGCGTTATGTGTCCTCGCTCGGCCACTCCTCGGCCAAGGTCACCGGCGACATCGTCCTCGATTCGCTTGATGCGGATGATGCGGCCAACACCTACGACGACGGCCCAGAGGTCTATGAGTTGTTGGTGGATTCACCTTTGAGCAACGGCTCGTGGATTGAGAACACGCATCTGGTTCTGGAGGACGTAGCGCTCTCCGGCCTGTCGCCCACATCCGCTTCGAATCCGAACCGGTTCTCCGCTTACGTGAGAGACCGGTTCGGTCTGCGAAGCCGCGAATTTGTCCGGACCATTGAGGTCGTGCCGTTCCCGACATGGCTGATCGGAGGCGACAGCGAACTGTCCTTCAACCCGGCAGAGAACCACTACGACATCGAGTTTCTGGTCCGCCCGGTGAACTACAGTAAGACCCTCAGCCAGATGCTTGGCATCAGCGTGCCATTCGTGGGCGGTTGGAAGAACGAGTTCATCGTCGAAGCCCGGGCATATGGGACGGCCAGTCTGGACCCGGATGCGCCGGCACCGACCCTGATTCCCGAGGTGAGCATGCGGTTGGTGGCGATGGATCAGGAAATCTTCGACCAGACCTTCAGTCCCGGTTCAGGTTTAGGCGCCGGAGTGTCGGTGCATGGCCAGGTGAATCTGGATGCCCAGAGCCTTGAAGCAACCACCCTCGAACTCGGGTTCGATCTCAACCATTATTATCTGGGTAGTTTTGAGGGGCCTGAAATCCCGATCTTCGGGTTCGATGCCGCGGTGGTGAGCGCGGCCGTGCAGGCCCAGGTGCTGGGATCCGCCTACGCCGACGCGGCCGTGACGCTGACGTTCGATCTGACCAACGGAGGAGCACCCTTGGGATTGGTCTCACCGACGTTCGTCGGCCTGGATTTGTCGCTTGAACTGCGGTTCGAGGGAGAGTTGGAGGTGTTGGGCTTCGATATCGCATCGGTGGGCGGCGGATTCATCTTCACATTGAAACCCCGTTTCGGCCTGGAGAAGACGTCGAACCCCGTACCGCTGGCTGATTTCCTCGACGCAGCCTGTTTCGAACTCTCGGCGACACTCGGAGGCGAACTCAGCGCGGATGTTCTGGGCGTCGAAGTCTATGCCGTCGAGTTCGAGAGCGATCCGATCAATTTCACGGATTGCAATGTGGCGGAGCAAGCACTGGCCAGCCCGGCTCCACGGCATTCTGTCACTCACAGCGTCGCGTCCGCGCTGGCCGCCCCGCCGCAGGTTCGACTGACCGCACATTTGCCGCTGGGAACGGATCTGATCGGTGCGGCAGCCTCCAGACCGTCTCCACAATTGGTGGTTCAAGCGGTGACGGGCGACCAACTCTTCACCTATCTCGATTATACGATCGTGGATGGCAAGCCTTCCTCGCCGACGCTGATGTTCGCGCGCGGCAACGACGCTGGGTTTGGCGCACCGGTGCCGCTGGCGTCGAGCGAGTTCATCGCGCGCCCGTTGCTGGCGGCGACTAACGACGCCACCGGGTTGCCGGCTGTGGTGGTTTACCAGGCGACTCCGTTGCCCGACGCCGCAACGACCCGAAACGCGTTTTTCGCGGGCCAGGATCTGAAGTACCGCTACTACGATGGGAATACCTGGAGTGAGGAACTCGTGCTGACCAACGACGCGAATCTGGACATGCAAGCGTCCGTGGCGTTCAACGCGTCCGGCAAAGGTGTTGTGGCCTGGGTGAAGAACACGACCGAAACACCGTTCGCGGCGAACGGCGAGCTTCAGAGCAGTCGGAACGAGGTTTACAGGGCGATTTGGAATCCGACCACGCACCGCTTCGGAACGCCGGTGCGGATCAGCTCCCAGAGCAACAACGACAGCCGCCCTACCGCGTTCGTTGCCGCGAATGGCACCTACACGGTGGCGTACATCAACAGTTCCTTGGGCATTCTGGTGGAGTCCAGCACTGGCGGCGCCTGGGGTGGTTCGAGGGTCTTGCTTACCGGTGTTCCGGTGGGAACCATTCGTGAAGTCGCGCTGGGTAGCGAAACCTCCGGACGCTTCAACCTGGTGATTTCCTACCAGGTCAAGCCGGTGGCAGGTCAGCGCACCCCTGCCTTCATTCTGAATCGGACGGGGACGCTCGCGGAACTGGCCGTGCAAAAGCCGTGGGAAATCGTGGCTGAAACTGGAGGCATCTCGAGCTTGAGGACACTGACCGCGCCCGACGGCAGCCTCCATGTCTCCTGGCACGAGCGCCGGGGAACCTTCAGCGACGTGGTGGCGGTCCGGCGCCCAGTCAACGCCGCAAGTGTGGCCTGGGCGGCTCCGGTGCGGCTGACTCAGAGCACCGGTGACGAAAGGGCTCCGAGTGTCGCCGTCGCGTCCGATGGCACGTACCGGGTCGCTTTCGAGCGCGGGTCACGCTTCTTTGCGACCACTGACGGCAAGCCGGCTCCCCAGGACGGTCCGCTTCTGGCCACGCCCGCCGGATCCCGTGAATTGCTGGGCTCGAACAGAGTCAGGCTTGGCCCAGAGTTCGCATTCACCCGGCCGCTCACGTTCGTGGGTTATGCTTCCGACCGCATCGTTGGGGATTTCAATAAACCCGTCCAGGCAGCGTCGGTGTTGCCGACACGCTCCACCGTTCTGGCTGGAACCTTGGCGTTCGCTGAAACCGAGGTGATCAATACCGGCTCGCGATCGGCCGAGGTGTTGATCGAATTCCTGCGTGGCACGGATGATGCCCAAGCCGTGGTTCTCAAGTCGGAGACGGCACGCATCAGTCCGGGCTCGACCTACCAGGTCCGGTTCGGTTTCCCGGTGAGGGAGGGTCTCAATCAGATGACAGTCCGGCTGACCCCGGCAAATGGGTCGGTTGAATCCTTCAGTTCGAAAAATAATTCGGCCAGCGCCGAGTTGCGCGGCGTGGCTGATTTTGCGGTCGAGAACCTGACGATCTCGCGAGGAACCTTCATGGATCAGGCGGTCCTGACCTACACCATCTGGAATCGATCTGGCGTGGATTACAATGGGCCGGTGGCGATCGCCACGTTTTGGAACGATCCGGCGAAACCCGGCTCGCGAATCGAGATTCCCATCGCGCGGCCGAGTTCGGATCTGTCGATTCCCGCGCAGGGAACCGTTTCGCAGAGAGCCACCGTGCTGCTCGATCGCCCTGGGGTTTGGTTGTTGGGGGTGGAAGTTCGCCCCGAAACGCCGGAGATCACTCTCGGCAACAATGTGGCGTTTGCAGCGGTGGTTCTCCGTCCGGCGGTGGGGCTGATTCCGCTTGGGTCCGAGATCCGTGAACGAGGACCGGTCGAAACTGCTCCGATCGAAGTCCAACTCAATGCTCGCACGAACGCCGGCACGGCCAGTGTGGTGGTCACGAACACGGGTTCGTTGCCGCTCCGGAGTTTCGAGCTCAAGCTACAGCACTGGGTTGACGGCGATAAACCCTTGGAGGTTTTCAACCAAATCATCGATGTCAACCTTCGGCCGGGTGCATCCAGCGCTCCGGTTGTCATTCCGGTCCGCGCCCTGGCGGGAGTCAACCACTACAGGGCCACGGTGGGATTGCCCATCAAGGAATTACTAGGACCAGGAACGCGCGAAGGTGATACCACAGATAACACGGCGGAAACGCGAGTGTTTGTGCAGGGCTTGCCCGATGTGACGGTCCAAGCGATCCGATCCAGTGTGGCAGGCCACGGCTGTGACAAAGTCATTGGAGAAAACAGTTGAGAGTTGAATGGCCATGGCGAGCATCTGATTTCTGGTGAATTTCGGTGGTTCAGCGACTTCAGGAAGGGCAAGGCTTGAGGTTTTTGAACGCCATCACCAAGC
>SXMN01000109.1 GCA_005777315.1 Verrucomicrobiales bacterium | reverse complement strand
CCGATCCCAAAATGATCGGCCCTTTTTATTCTGTAACTGACAGTCCGTCACGAGACCCCAGACTTCAGAAGAAGATAAAAAGAGTGGATCGGCTCTGCCCGCCATTCCGACCACACCTGCGGCGGCCGCTATGCGTACGCTATTCAAGTGGAAGACCCACAAGGAATGTGTCTCCGCTTGCATTTTCACTCGCCGATCCCATGAGCTCGATCTAGCTTCGAGACATGATCCCTTCGCGACATCTCATGGTGTTGGGTGCACTCGTTCTTGTATTGTTTTCTCCGGTTCCAACCCTTGCGGCTGAAAGAAGATCAACGGAAAGCAATCGACTGACGTATCTCGACGCCGACGATCCGTTTTACGTCGGGAAGGATTTCCCGAAGCTGACGACACCGCAGTGGATCGGCGAAGAGGGAGTGGACGCTGTTGTCACCTTCGGCATCGATGACATGCGGGGAAATCCCCAGAAGTATGAGACATTTCTAAGGCCGTTGCTGGAACGATTGAAACGCATCGATGGCCGCGCGCCCGTCAGCATCTTCTGCAACGCCATCGCGCCGGAGGAGGGATTGGTGCAGCAATGGCTGATGGAAGGATTGAGCATTGAAGTCCACACGCTCGCTCATCCTTGTCCCATCCTGGCGAAAGGGAACTTTCAAGCTGCCTTCGATACACTTCATGGAGGCGTAGATTTGCTGAATCGCATCTCCGGCAACTCGCCCGTCGCGTTTCGGACACCATGCTGCGATTCCATCAACAGCCCAAGCCCCCGGCTCTTCGCCGAGATCTTCAACAGATCGACAAGCGCTGGGCTGTTTCTCCAGGCCGATTCCTCGGTGATGAACATTTTCACTCCTGCCGATCCGGCTCTACCACGCGAACTGATCACGGACGCAAGTGGGAAGGAGAAATTCCGCAAGTATCTTCCCTTTCCTTCGTTCGTGACAACGATCGAGAATTACCCTTATCCCTACGTGATCGGGAAGCGCTGCTGGGAGTTTCCCGTCGTGGTGCCGAGCGATTGGGAGGCGCAGAATCTACACGGCACGAACAATCCGGTCACGGTCGCTGACTGGAAGGCAGCACTTGATGCCACCGTGCTCAAGCAGGGCATCTTCAATTTCATATTTCATCCGCACGGGTGGATTGCTTCGACGCAGATGGTCGAGTTCGTCGATTACGCGGTGGAGAAATACGGCAGGCGCGTGAAGTTCCTGAATTATCGCGAAGCCGTCGAGCGCCTGAACTTGAATTTGCTTGCGAGCGAGCCGCTGCGTGATGCGCGTGGCGAGGACAATGGCGTCCGTCTTCTCGACCTGAACAACGACGGCTACCTGGATGTGGTGATTGGCAATGGCCACGTGCGCAAAACACGGATTTGGCAACCCTCTGAAAAGAGGTGGGATGAAACAGAATTCCCGACCTGGCTTGTCTTCACGTCGCACGACAACAGAAGTCTGGATGCGGGAGTCCGATTCGGAGTGGTGCGAAAAGATGGAAACGCGAGCATGTTGGTCAACGCTTCGCACAAAGGGGCGTGGCATTTTGATGGGGCGCGTTGGGTTGAGGACAAATCACTCCTCGCCGGACTTGTGCTTGACGCGCAGCCGATCATCACAGCTCACGAAGGCCGCGATCTCGGAGTGCGGTTTCGCGACGTGGACCGCGATGGTCGCTGTGAGATGCTTGTTGCCAGCCTCAAGCAAAGCGCGACCTTCAGTTGGTTCGAAGAGGAAAAGTCGTGGAGGAAATCTCAGTTTATCCTCCCGCCCGGCCTTTCCATCGTGGACCTTGACGCCCGGGACGCAGGCCTTCGATTCGTGGATCTGAACCGTGACGGTTTCGACGATCTTCTTTTCTCCAACGAGCGCGAATGGTCTGTCCATCTCTGGATCAACACGCCCAAGCCCTGGCTTGGCGTGGACCGCGGCTGGAGCTTCATGGTCAGCGGCGGCAAGCGCGGCGAACCGGGTGAGATCCCAGCGATCGTTCGCGGCGGCACGAACCGAAACAACGGCGCCTGGTTCCACTCAAACCATCTCTGGGTGCAGAACGAAGACACCGCTCAGATGAAGGATCTGGTGGATCGACGTTCGTTCGTGGAGCTGGTGAGCGGCGTCGAGCAGCCGGCCAAATCGCCCGACGAAGAGCTGAAGAGTTTTCAGGTGCGTCCCGGATTCAAGGTGGAACTCGTCGCCAGTGAACCGCTCGTGATTGATCCCGTCGCGTTCGAGTGGGGCGCGGACGGCAAGCTTTGGGTCGCCGAGATGCGCGATTATCCGCTCGGGATTGACGGCCACGGCAAGGCGGGTGGAGTGATCAAGTTTCTCGAAGACACGGATGGCGACGGTCGTTACGACAAGGCGACGGTTTTCATGGAGGGTGTGAATTTCCCCAACGGCATCATGACCTGGCGCAAAGGCGTGCTCGTGAGCGCCGCTCCGGAAATATTCTACTCCGAAGATACGAACGGCGATGGCAAGGCCGACGTTCGACGCACGATCCTCAAAGGCTTCGTCGAGGGAAATCAGCAGCATCGTGTGAACGGATTCGAGTACGGACTCGACGGCTGGGTCTATGCCGCCAATGGCGACAGCAGCGGGAAGATTTACAATGCCCTGGCTCTCGGCCCCAATGCGAAGCCAGCCGCCGGCGATCTTGTGGACATTCGAGGCCATGATCTTCGATTCAATCCGGACACCGGCGAGTTTCAGCTCGTCGCGGGCCAGACCCAGTTTGGCCGCCGTCGCGATGACTGGGGCAATTGGTTCGGCAACAACAACCCCACCTGGCTCTGGCACTACAATGTGCCGGTTGAATTCATCACTCCTTACGCGCCGGCCGAATGGAAATCCACGCGCCGCATCCTGGCGAACTACGACGAGCCCAACCGCGTCTTCGCCGTCAGCCAGCCGCAACGCCGCTTCAACTGGCCTGACGCCATCCGCCAGGTCACTGCCGCGTGCAGCGCCACGCCGTATCGAGACGATCTTTTCGGTGCGGACTTTGCGACGAGCATCTTTATCAGCGAGCCTGCCAACAACGTCATCCACCGCGAAGTACTCGAACCTGACGGTGCCACTTTCAGGAGCCGTCGAGCCTCGGATGAACAGGACCGCGAGTTTCTCGCCTCGACCGACAACTGGTTTCGCCCAACGATGCTCAAGACAGGTCCCGACGGCGCGCTTTACATCGCCGACATGTACCGGCTTGTCATCGAGCATCCCGAGTATTTTCCGGAAGAACTGAAAACTCGCCCCGATCTCCGCGCCGGTGATGACAAGGGCCGAATCTGGCGCGTGTACCCCGAAGACAAACCTCCACGTAAAGTCCCACGCCTCGACAAGCTGGACGCGACTGGCTTGATTGCCGCGCTCGAAAGCCCGAGCGGCTGGCAGCGGGACACCGCGCAAAGGCTGTTGACCGAACGCGCGGCCGAATCGACACGGGAGGGACGGAGCACCCGGCAGGAGCGACTGAAACCTGAACACGATGAAGCTCTGCTCAAGCTTGTCACGAAGAGCCCTGCGGCGAAGGTGCGCCTTCAGGCGCTGGCATCACTTGGTTCACTGGGGCGATTGCGCCCGTTTCACGTGATCGCTGCCCTCAACGACAACGATCCACACGTGCGAGCCACGGCCGTCCGGGCGATTGAATCAGACCGGCACTTCAACGACACGCCAGCTATGATGCGTCTGGGGGGCGAGCAGGAATCAACTCAGGTATTCCAAGCGCTCGCCCGGATGACGAACGATCCCAGTCCGCTTGTCCGGGTCCAACTTGCTTTGGCGCTCGGAAGGAAAGGCTCCCTCGTCACGAACGTGCTCTCCAAGCTCGCTTTGCAGGAAACGCACCCGCAAGTCCAGGCCGCGATTCTCAACGCCGCAGGCACCCGGCTTGGTTCTCATGCCAGCGGAGTGAATCCCTCCGCAATGCTTTCGGGTGTGCTTGCGTCGCCCGAGCGCACTCCGTGGATCACTCGATTGCTTGCGCACCTGGCGAGGATCTCGGCAGAGAGTGATGAGGATGCGACTGCTGGAGAGCATGCGTTGAAGGCTCTCCAGCCATCCGAAACGGGCGGATTTGAAGCATGGCAATTGGAATTGGCAGCCGGTTGGTTGGATGGTGTCGAGACGAGGCATGGTTCCCTCATCGCCCGGCCCGCCGGGGAGGAGTCGCAGTCCAGGCACCAGATCGTAACGCTTTTCACCCACGCCCGTCTCGTGGCGGTAAACGAAGGCAGGCCGGAGGCGGAACGGGTGACTGCCATCCGTCTGTTGGGCCGCGGAGTCGATGCCCGCGACGCGGACATTCAAGTTCTTGCGTCTCTCCTCAAACCCATAGTGCCCGTTGCCTGCCAGAGCGGGGCGTTGGATGGGTTGAAACGGCTGCGCGAACCTGCTGTTGCCGATGCAATCCTCGCAACGTTGCCGGAGCTGAGCCCCAAGCTCCGCACATCCGCGATGAGTGCCTTGTTAAGTCGTGACGAATGGACGGCCAGTTTGCTCGCCGCAGTCGAGAGAGGCGCATTGATTGCCGCTGAGATTTCACCAGCGCAGCAGCAGAACCTGCTCACGCAAAGATCTGATGTGATCCGCAAGCGCGCGGAGAAGATTTTCGCCGTGCGCCAGACCAACCGGCAGCAAATCGTCCGCAATTATGTACAGATGCGTGAACTCATCGGTGACGTGACTCATGGCGCGGCCCTTTACCGGCAGAACTGTGCCACATGCCATCAATTGAAAGGCGAAGGTTTCTCCGTTGGTCCGGACATGGGGACCGTGGCTGACAAGCCCATCGAGGCGCTGCTCGTCGCGATCCTCGATCCGAACCAGGCCATTGATGCCGCCTACCAGAGTTTCATGCTCTCGACGCGCTCTGGCCGTGAGTTGAGCGGCATCGTGGCTTCTGACACGACGGCAGGGATTACAATCCGAGCGGCTGGTGGTGTTGAGGAATCCGTTCCGCGCTCCGAGATTGCCCGCCTCACCAGTTCCAAACTCTCGCTGATGCCGGAAGGCTTCGAGGCGGTATTGCCACCCCAGGACATGGCTGATTTGATCGCTTTCCTCCGGTCGCGGTAACTTCGCTCCACAACACAATGATTCCATTTCACATCAACTGTCCAGAACCCGGACTGCGCGAGACTCGCTCCATTCACGTTCTTGCTGCCGATGGCCCCCTGCCTGTCGGCGAGTATGGTTTCCTTGAACTTTATTGCGAAGATCTCGGCTGTGATTGCCGACGGGTGTTGTTCCAGGTTACTTCGAGCGCCGCACCCAATACGACCCTGGCTACGATCAATTTTGGCTGGGAGAGCATCGAGTTTTACACGGAATGGCTGCATGGGGACGAGGAGTCCGCACGAGAGATCGTCAATGCCTGTCTTGATCCGATGAACGCCCAGTCTGAATACTCGGAAGCCCTGCTGGATCTCTTTCAGAACGTAGTAATGCAGGATCCCGCCTTCGTGGCTCGTCTCAAATCTCATTATGAATCGTTCAAGCGGAATCTTCAGACACGACCCTGGGTGGAGGCATCTCGCCTAGGCCGCAATGAACCGTGTCCCTGCGGCAGCGGGAAGAAATACAAGAAATGTTGTGGTGCCAATTGAAACCCGGGTTCAACCAGATTTCAGATCACTGGCTCAATTCACCGAATCCCGCTTCGACAAGCGGCTGACATGCCTTTATAGATCCTTCAGCCATGACGCCCGGATACGATCCACTGCTACTTTCCCGACGACGCTTTTTGACCAGCGCGTCGAGCGGGTTGGGCGCGCTGGCGTTGTCGTCGATGCTCCGGCGGGATTTGCCGCTTGCCGCGGCCGAGGCGGAGACGGGGAGCCCGATGGCGCCGCGGAGACCGCACTTTCCCGCGAGGGCGAAGAACTGCATCTTCATTTTTCTTGCGGGAGGCACCAGCCAGGTCGAGTTGTTTGATCCAAAACCCAAGCTCATCGAGATGACCGGGGAGAAATTACCCGAGTCATTTTTCAAGAACGAACGCTTCTCCTTCATCAAGCCCGATCAATCGCTCCTCATGGGCAGTCAGTTCAAGTATCGGCGTTATGGCCAGTGCGGCATGGAACTTTCCGAGCTGCTGCCTCATGTCGGCTCGTGCGCGGATGAGATGACGCTGATCCGTTCGATGTACACAGACCAGTTCGATCATGCGCCGGCGGAAATCATGTTCAGCACGGGCACCGAACTGCCGGGCCGGCCCAGCGCGGGCGCATGGGTGCTCTACGGCTTGGGAACCGAGTCGGCGAATCTGCCGGGCTACGTCGTGCTCATGACGGGACGCGGGCCGGTCTCGCGGTCAAGCACCTGGGGCAGCGGGTTCCTTTCGACCAACTACGCGGGCGTCCTCTTCAACAACCAGGGCGAACCCGTCCTCAATCTGTCGAATCCGCCCGGCATCACGGCTGAAATGCAACGCGCGCAACTCGACGCGGTGCGGGTTGTCAACAGCCGCCGATACGAAGCGATGCTCGACCCGGAGATCAACAGTCGCATCGCCGCTTACGAACTTGCGTTCCGGATGCAGACGGCCGCACCCGAATTGATCGATCTGAGTGGTGAGCGTCCGCACACCAAGGCCGCGTATGGGATAGATCGGGCAGGTGAGGCGGGAAGTTTCGCGCAGAATTGCCTTCTGGCGCGGCGGCTGGTCGAGCGTGGCGTGAGATTCGTCAGCATTTTCCACCGGCGCTGGGACCAGCACAGCAAGTTAAAGACAGACCTTGAAGAGAATTGCCGTGTGGTGGACCAGCCGATCGGCGCACTGGTTCACGATCTGAAACAGCGCGGTTTGCTCAACGACACGGTCGTCGTTTGGGGCACCGAGTTCGGACGCACGCCGGTGACGCAAAACAAAGCGCCGGGGCCGGACGCGGGACGGGATCACCATCGGTTTGGGTTTTCGTTGTGGATGGCTGGCGGCGGAGCAAAGGGTGGGCACGTGATCGGGAAGACAGACGAATTTGGCTGGCACGCGACCGAGGATCGCGTTCACGTCCACGATTTTCACGCGACTTTGCTGCATCTTTTTGGTCTCGATCACCATCGCCTGAACCATCGCATCCAGGGGCTGGATGTCCGGTTGACCAATCAAGGCGGGAATGTGGTCGAGAAGGTTTTTGTGTAATTGGAAAGTTGGTAACTTCGATGACGACCTCCACATCGTCTCAAGTCCGATTTTCTGGAAATCAGGCATTGTCGTCGTGCGCTGGTATTGACCGGGTTGATTCCCACTTCACCCATGGACATTCGATACGTTGCCTCCTGCCTAAAGCGGCACCCGTCCCTTGGCCACGGCGACGCACTCCACCACTTTGCAGAAGTATGAACGCGGCTTCTCGCATTGCAGCATGCACTGGTTGGAGGTTCGTCCATCTCCGGTTTTCAGAATGAAGAACTTTGAAATCAACTGTCGCCAGTTTCTGGACGTTCTGGTTTTTGCCACAGCGGTAATCCTGACCATCGGGCTCAGTCGCGGCATCGTGGCGAGTATGCTCATGACACCATGCCTATGATTCAGCCTGAAGCATTGAAAAAGAACGAATTGCTGGAGTGGTCTCCCGGGATCGGCACGGAAGTCTGGGCGTTGTTCTGTTCCTGCATCGAGGGTGACTTGGATGCGGTGAAGCGCCTGCTGGACAAAGATCCCGCGCTCGCACGCTGCCACTACAATTACCGAAAGCCGCTCTACTTCGCCGTACGCGAGAACAGGATTCAAATTGCGGCAGTTCTGCTAGAGTGCGATCCAGATCCCATCGGCCTCGCCGTCAACGACAGCTTGCTCGATATCGCCCGTGACCGTGGTTACGCGGAGATGCAGCAGTTGCTGGAGGCCAAACTATCCGAACTTCACGGCGCTTCGGAGAAAGGCGAACCGGTGGCCGCTGCCATCCGTGCGCGTGATCTGGCCCGGGTGAAAACGCTGCTCGATGCCTCGCCCGATTTGTTGAAGGCGGGCGACGCGCGCGGCAACCAACCCCTTCATTGGGCGGCGATGACGCGGCAGATCGACATGATTGATGAATTCCTGGCAAGAGGCGCGGACATCAATGCCAAGCGCACCGACCGTGCCCACCCCATTTATCTCACCAACGGAGACTATCATTATCGCGGCTGGCGCGACGTGCCGAGGGATCACCCGATCACGCCACGGGCGGTGTTGGACCATCTCCGCGCTCGCGGCGCGTTCTGCGACCTCTGCACTGCGGCCCACATCGGCGATCGGGCTCGTGTTGAAGAGTTGCTCAACCAGGATCCATCGCTAGTCAACCGCCCGTCGGACCATGTGACTTAGGGCGGGCGAAATAATAACTTGAGCAAATGTTAGTTAACGGGGTTCGATGACATAGTTCCATTCCCCGTGGAACTTCGCTGGCGTGATATGGACGCGAGCCAGTTCATCGTCCGAGACGCTCACTCCAGTTTCAT
>SXMN01000108.1 GCA_005777315.1 Verrucomicrobiales bacterium | reverse complement strand
CTGGCTGCCCGGCACCGACCACGCAGGCATCGCCACCGAGGGCATGGTCGCCAAGCAGCTCCGCAAGGAGGAGAAGAAGACCAAGCAGGACATCGGGCGCGAGGAGTTCCTAAAGCGCGTGTGGACGTGGAAGGAAAAGCACGGAGGCATCATCATCGCGCAGCTCAAGAAACTCGGCTGCTCCTGCGACTGGACCCGCGAGCGGTTCACGATGGACCCGGACTACGTGCGGGGCGTCCAGCGCGTGTTCGTGGACCTCTACAAGAAGGGCCTCATCTATCGCGGAAAACGCATGGTGAACTGGTGCCCAGCCACGCAGACCGCGTTGTCCGACGAGGAAGTGGAAATGAAACCGCAAAAGGGCTTCATGTATCACTTCAAGGTTGAGGTGGCGGAAAAGGTGGGAGCGCCGCGCATTGCTCGGCAAGAAGCTTCCGCCGGTGACTCAGGCCGAGCAATGCTCGGCGCTCCGGAACAGGAAGCGAAAGTCGGCGGCCCGGAGATCGACTCCGAAGGTCGCATCTGGCTCACCATCGCCACGACGCGACCCGAGACCATTCCGGGCGACACCGCCGTGGCCGTGAATCCGAAGGACACGCGTTACGCACATCTCATCGGCAAGCACATCGTGCGACCGCTGCCCATCCAGTTGCCGCGCGAACAGAAACTCATCCCGATTATCGGTGACGAGCATGTGGACTTCGAGTTCGGCACTGGCGTTCTCAAGGTGACGCCCGCGCATGACAAGGCGGACTTCGAGATCGGCCAGCGCCACAAGCTGCCCGTAGTGGACATCATGAACCCCAACGGCACGATGAACGAGCTGGCGGGCGAATCGCTCGCAGGGATGGACCGTTTCGAGGCGCGCGCGGTGGCGGTCGAGCGGCTGAAGGAAATTGGTGTGCTGGTGGAGGAGAAGCCGTACGAGAACAGCGTGGGCTTCAGCCAACGCGCGGACGTGCCCATCGAGCCGCGCCTGAGCGAGCAATGGTTCCTCAAGTATCCGAGCGTGGAAGTGTCGAAGGCGTGTGTGGAGCAGCCTGGGAGCGCCGGCGTCCCGCCGGCAGCCCATTCAACAACCCCACAATCTGCCGGCAGGATGCCGGCGCTCCCAGGGGAGATGCATTTTCATCCCGACCGCTGGGCGAAGGTGTATGACCACTGGCTGACGAACATTCAGGACTGGTGCATCAGTCGGCAGCTTTGGTGGGGGCATCGGGTGCCGGTGTGGACGCTCAAGCTTTCAGCTGAAGCTGCCAGGTTGGCGACGGCAGCTCAAATTCGGGGCATTCTCGACGAGGTGGGGCCTGCGGACTATTCCATCGAGCGAATGGCGGGTGCAGATGGTGAGGAGACGGTAGTAGAGTTGCAGCGCAATTCCGAGTCTGGAGAGGTTACAATAATTGCAGCGACTGACTCGCCAGTCGAAGCGGAGACCCTTGGAAGGCTAGGCTTCACCCAAGACCCCGACGTTCTCGACACGTGGTTCAGTTCCTGGCTCTGGCCGTTTGCCACGATGGGCTGGCCGGAGCAGACCGAGACGTTGAAGAAGTTTTATCCGACCACAGACCTCGTCACCGGGCCGGACATTATTTTCTTCTGGGTCGCCCGCATGATCATGGCGGGCTACGAATACATGGGGGATCTGCCGTTCGAGAATGTCTATTTCACCGGCATCATCCGCGACAAGCAGGGCCGCAAGATGTCGAAGACCCTCGGCAATTCCCCCGACCCTCTCGTGCTCATCAGACAATACGGCGCGGACGCGCTCCGCTTCGGCACGATGCGCAGCGCACCGCTTGGTCAGGACGTGTTGTTTGATGAAAAGGATGTCGAGCTGGGCCGCAACTTCTGCAACAAGCTCTGGAATGCCTGCCGCTTCCGCCAGATGGTCGGCAGTGCCGACAGCCCAACCGAAGGCGAAATCAACCCCGCGTTGCTTACCTCGGACGACAAGTGGATTCTTCTTCGCCTGGATCAAGCCATCCACGAAGTCAGCGACGCACTTGCGAGCTACAACTTCAGCAACGCGGTGCAATCGCTCTACCGCTTCTTCTGGAGTGAGTATTGCGACTGGTATGTCGAGGCGAGCAAGGCCGCATTCGGCCGCATCGCACCAGCAACTTCGCCCTCTTCCCTCGGAGAGGAGAAGGTCGAGGTGAGGGGTGGCAGCGACAGGGACGCGGCGGTGACGCAGAAAACCCTACCTCACCCTGATCCTTTCCCCCCCGCTGGACGGGGCGGAGAGGGAACAGCAACGGGCGCCTCCGCTGGTTCGGAAGCGCTTCGTGCGAACAAACTCGCTGTGATCGACTTCGTCCTCGGACACACGTTGCGGCTGTTTCACCCGTTCCTGCCGTTCATCACCGAGGAACTCTGGCAGGGCATGGGATTCAGCAAGGATCTGCCGGAAAACCAGGGCGGCAAGACAATCATGTTCGCGCCCTGGCCCAAGCCGTTCATCGACGAGGAGAAGACGCACTTTGGTCTCGACGATGCGGCGGACAAAATCGCTGCCGCAAAATACGAACTTGTCGGCCTTGGACGCAATCTTCGCCGCGAGCTGAAACTTGACCCGGCCAAGAAGCTTAAGTTCGTCCTCAAACCAGCCGGTGAACTGGCCGCCGCCGAAATCGAAGTGCTCAAGCTTCTGCTCAACGCCGAGGCAGTCGAGGTGGTCGCGAATGCCTGGACGCCTGACAAAGGCACACCCAGCGCCGGCAATGCTCTCGGCGAACTTTATCTTCCAACCACGGGCTTGATCGACTTTGCCGCCGAGCGGGTCCGCCTGACGAAAGAAATCGAGAAGATCACTACCGAGATCGACAAGGTGAAGCAGAAGCTGGCCAACCCGAACTTCACACAGAAGGTTCCGGCCTCCGTGCTCGAAGATCACAAACAACGACTGGCGGATTGGGAAGTGAAGCTGAAGCAAGTGCGGTATTCGCTGGACGCGCTCACGTAGCGGAATCAGTGGCCGAATGTCACGCAGTTGAAGGGGCAGCCCGGAGGGTGGC
The DNA here is from genome assembly GCA_005777315.1 of Verrucomicrobiales bacterium. Lineage (GTDB taxonomy): Bacteria > Verrucomicrobiota > Verrucomicrobiia > Limisphaerales > F1-12-MAGs170 > F1-120-MAGs170. The sequence goes on along the minus strand of SXMN01000108.1, from coordinate 27,185 downwards.
AGACACATTGGTTGGTCGAAGATCATTTCTGGCATCCCTGCCGGGGTGCCGATCCATCGATCTGGAACCCGGGGTGTCGCTGCGCTCAACCCCCGGCTGATGGCTTTCATCCCTCCTGGATGAAGTTCACCGACCGCTTCGCTCTGATTCCACTGAAAACAGTGTGTTCACTGTTTCAATTCGTCTCCAGCCCAATTGGTCGTTCTCGATCAGCGCTCTCTTTGCTTTTTCTGCAACCATTCCAGCGCGGCGTATTCCCCGTAAAGTTTCATGCGGTCGCAGAAGTTGATGATCTCTGCCTCGTTGGCATTGGCGAGAAGTTGATCGAACAGCGGGTTCATCTCACTCAGCGCCTGTTTACGCCCTTCGATCGCGGTGAGTTGATCCTTCACCGCTATGGGGAGAAAATCGGGTTTTTGTTCCGGAGGCAACCGGGTCAACAGTTCATTCTCGATGGTCAGACCAATGGTCTGATTGATGATGTAACGCGAACCTTCGCCAACGGTGAGTTGCTGGCCCACGTTCCATCCGAACCGGGCGATCGCCTCGGCAGAGGCCGGGTCGCCGGACGTGAGATACTGCTGCTGCAAGCCGCCCATCTCCTGCGCCAGTTCCCTCAACGATTTCAGATGCGGCAACAATGTGCCCGCCATGGCTACCACCTTGGCTTCACCCGTGGTCCTGCCGGATTGCATGTAAATCTCCTCCATGTCCTGCAGTGTTCGTTCCGTGTAATCGGAAAAGCCGCGTTTGCCGGCCGCGTCGCCCAGTTCCTTCAATGCGAGTTCAGGCTTGCCTTCGCGAAAATAATCACGAGCCGAGAGGTAGTTCGCCAGGGAGTTTTCCGGCGCGGATTGCTTGAAGCGGTCCAGCCACTCGCGCTGCTGTCCGGGAAATAGATCCAGCGTGATGGCGTTAAGTTGCACGGCGGGGTCGTTCGGATAAAGCGCCGCCGCCTGCCTCAAGTAATCGCGGTCACCGGCAGCACGCCAGGCGGCGAGCAGGCTTTGAGCGTTGGTTTTGTTCAAGGCAAGGTAAGCCTCGATCTGCTCGCGCGGCACACGTGTGACTTCTTCGTCCTGCGCCAGCAGACGTTCGAGTACGGACCTGGTCGGCAGGCCGCCATCGGCAAGAGGTCGTGGATTTGCTCCAGAGCGGCTCCGACCGAATGAGTGGAGCTTGATCTCCTGGGATGTGGTCGCTTCGTGTTTGCCAGGGGTTTCGATGTCTCCTTGAAGCGAGTCAAAGGATTGCCGCCCCTCACGCGGAGTCAGCAGTTGCCATGCGAAGAATCCGCACACCACGAGAAGTACGGCTAAAATGGCGATTCGAGGTTTCATGAAGAGACAAGCGAAATAATGTCGGATGGGATGCTGAACGGCAATCGGCAGTATGTCATGGAAGCGGTGAATCCCAAGGCATTTCTCTTGTTCGCAAACTCTCGGGCAAGCTATCGTGGGTCCATGCCAAAAAGAACATTTCCCAAAAATCGGGGCATCCAAATGTTAGCATTCATTTCGATCGGGAGCGCTCTGTTGCTCGCGGCTTGTTCACCCCAAAATGCCGGCAAAGTCTCGCCTTCGGGAGACCGATCGCTCGTTTTCGCCCTTGCAGTTCTGGGCGTGAACGACGACGGCTCTCCAAAGACGCTGCCGGGGCAATTGGGGATTCTCACGCGCCAGGACGGGAAATGGAATCATCGAACTCTGGACGACACGGACAACAATGTTTTCCACAAGGCGATGGCCTTGGGATCAGAAGGATTACTCACGCTCGGCGGCACCAAGGCCGGGGTGAAATTGTGGCGACCGGATGGTGAGCGCGAACTGCTTTGGGAAGCTGATTTTGGCGGCCAGTTCAGCCGCATGCGCGATGCGGAAGTGGGCAATATTTATGGCGACGGGAAGCCAGCCATTGCAATCGCCACGCACGATCAGGGTGTTGTGACTGTGCTACGTCGCGATGCCTCTGGCCGTTTCAAAGTCGAGGAACTGGATCGCCAGCCGGAGACAGTCGTGCATGAGGTCGAGCTGGGCGACATGGACGGCGACGGAGTGATGGAGATTTATGCGACCCCAACCGCGCCTAACAAGGTCGATGGAACGCCGCAGCCGGGCAAAGTGGTTCGTTACATCCCGGCGAAAAGCCAGGGCCGGACGGTTGTTGCCGATCTTGGTGACCGCCACGCGAAAGAGATTCTGGTCACGGATCTGGATGGCGACGGTCGTGGTGAGCTTTACGTTTCGGTCGAAGCAGTGTCGGGTGGGCGGGTGGAAATCCGGCGCTACCTGGCCAGTACGGACCCGCGACAAGGCGAGCTGGTCGTCACGATTGAAGACACATTATGCCGATTCCTGACGGTTGGTGATGTGGATGGCGACGGGAAGAAGGAGATGATCGCCGCGGCGAACAAGAGCGGACTCTGGTTGCTCCGCCCGCACAACAACGGTCCGTGGGACAAAGAGTTGATCGACGCCGGGTCCAGCGGCTTCGAGCACGCCTCTATCCTTCTCAACCTCGATGGGGACAAACGGGACGAACTCTATGTAGCCAGTGATAACGAGAAGGAAGTGCGGCGCTACGACTGGACACCGAAAGGCTGGCGGCACGAAGTGCTGCTGAAGTACGGAGACAAACTAAGCCGATTAACATGGAACATCATGGCGGTTCCCACGGCGCTTCTGCCCGCATCCGGCGCGACGATCAAGGATTCCGCAGCGGCAGCAACCTTTACCAAGCTCGATCCGCCGAAACCCAAGGACACGCCGCCACCGGCCGTCGCCAAAACACCCGAAGAGCCTGAGAAACCAATCGAGCCACGAGGTCTCCGGCTGAACTCAGGCGAGGCGGAGCCGGGATACGTGCTTTACGCCCCTCTCTTGGGTGACCTGACTTATCTGATCGATGCCACGGGCGTCGTGGTCCACACATGGAAGAGCGATTACTCGCCGTCGGGAACGATTTACCTGCTGGACAACGGCAACCTGCTGCGTGGCGCACGGGAGCCCAAGATCGAGCTGTTCAAAGGAGGCGGACAGGGTGGTCGAATTCAGGAATTTTCATGGGACGGAAAAATCCTCTGGGACTGGAAATACGCCACGACAAATCATTTGTTGCATCACGACATCGAGCCGCTGCCGAATGGAAACATTCTCGCCATTGCCTGGGAGGCGAAGAGCGCGAAGGAAGCCAATCGCATGGGAAGGCGGCCGGACCTGACTCCGCAGGCCGGGATCTGGCCAGACCATATTATCGAGATCGAACCGCGCCGGCCCAACGATGCCCGCATCGTGTGGGAGTGGCATGCATGGGATCATCTCATTCAGAATCACGATGCGGAGAAGGCGAATTACGGAGATCCCGCCCAACATCCGGAGCTGATCGATATCAATGGCGATGGTGAAGCTCCAAAGGTTGACCCGGCCGAGCTGGCGCGTCTCAAGGCGCTGGGATACGTCCCCGCCGGCGCGAAGCAAAGCGACATAGGATCCGATTGGTTGCACATCAACGCGGTTGCCTACAATGCCGAGCTCGACCAGATCGCGCTCAGCACGCCTCGATTCAACGAAATCTGGATCATCGACCATTCCACTTCGACCGCCGAGGCTGCCAGTCACTCTGGTGGGCGCTGGAAGAAAGGCGGGGACCTTCTCTATCGCTGGGGCAACCCCAAAGCCTACTCTCGCGGCACCAAGGAGGAACAGACACTTGGTGGCCAGCACGATATTCGGTGGATTGAAAAAGGCTTTCCGGGCGCGGGACATCTCATGGTGTTCAACAACAATGCAAAGGGGCCGGGCGGACCGCATTCAGTCATCCTGGAGTTGGTGCCACCGACACGAGCGGACGGCTCGTATGTGGTTCCTGCGACAGGCCCGTTCGGTCCCACAGAACCATTCTGGAAATACGAAGCGCCCGACAAGAAATCCTTCCACAGCGGATTCATTTCTGGCTCACGGCGTCTGGCTGGCGGTAACACGCTCATTTGCTCCGGTGCCGATGGTCGGATCTTCGAGGTGACCAGTGCTGGCAAGATTGTGTGGGAATACTGGGATCCGTACTCCGGGCAGGTCCGGGCTGCGGACGGCGGGCAACCGCAGCCAGTAGGCAAGAACACCTACGCGGTCTTCCGGGCTGCCAAGATCCCTCCACAACACCCGGCACTGGCCGGACGCACTCTGCGTTCAATTGATCCCCAGCCTAAACCCGCCGCCAAGGTGGGTGCCAAGGAATGAACCATGCCCATCCGGTTCGCTCTCAATTTTAATGGGCGCGGCTGTGCGCGAAGCGCCAGCCGCAGCATTGCGGACGTTTCTGCGGCTAGGTTTCATCACAGCCGCGTTCCAATGATAATTTGGAATGAACGGTCGGCCTGCCGCTTCACTCGAAAGAGTCAGGTGCCAAGCTTACTGATGAGACCGTAGGCTATCCCACGGTCTCATCAGTATGCTTGCGAATGGGAAGGTCGCGAATGCGTTTACCGGTGGCGGCGAAGATCGCGTTGCAGATGGCCGGGATCACTGGAGGCACTCCAGGTTCACCCACGCCTGCGGGCGGTTCCATCGGCGCAATGGCTTCCGGTCAGCCACCCCCTCGCAATGAAGGATTTTATGAAGGGCAGACGCATCGAAATCGAGGCAGAGTCGTTGCGCTGCGACGACCGGCGTCGCGTGCAGCGGCGCAAGTGCTTGCGGCCAGGCATGCCCTCGCAAAGAAAGTGTTCCGACCCTGCACAGGTCGGTGGCCGTCGCCGCGCAACGACCCTACCTGAAATCCGGTAATCGCGAGGTTTTTAGATGCGCCTGTCCTGTCTTGAGTTGCCGTCACGGGCTGGGGCTCCTAGCTTCCGAGCCGATGAAGAAGAAAGGTTTTGTTTATCTGGTGGGTGCCGGGCCGGGCGACACGGGCTTGATGACGCTGCGCGGAGCCGAGGTGATGGCGCGGGCTGATGTGGTGGTGTACGACGCACTCGTGAACGCGGATTTGCTTCGTCTCGCGCCACGCGAGGCGGAGATCATTTTTGGCGGCAAGCGGGCCAAGTGCCGCTCGATTCCGCAGGGGGAAAAGAACCAGTTGCTTGTGGAAAAGGCGCTGGAAGGAAAGATCGTGGTACGGCTGAAGGGTGGTGATCCTTACATTTTTGGTCGAGGCGCGGAGGAAGCGGAGGAGTTGGTCGCCGCGGGAATTCCCTTCGAAGTGGTGCCGGGCGTTTCTTCGATTTCGGCGGTTCCAAATTACGCGGGAATTCCGCTGACACATCGGGAGTTGAGTTCGGGCTTTACGGTGATCACGGGTCACGAGCATTCAGACAAGCCGGAGGACGAGGTGGATTGGGCGCAAGTGGCGAATTCTCCCGGCACAAAGGTGGTGATGATGGCCACGGAACGCATGGGAGAGATCGCACGGCGACTCATTGCTCAGGGAATGCCGCCGAAGACTCCTGTAGCGATGGTGCGTTGGGGAACGACGGGACAACAGCAATCGATTGATGGAACCCTGGCGACGATCGGGGAGGTGGTAACAAAGACTGGATTCCACGCGCCGTCGGTGACGGTGATTGGCGACGTGGTGAAGCTGCGGGACAGGCTGAACTGGTTTGAAAAGCGGCCTTTGTTTGGGCAGCGAGTGGTGGTGACGCGGGCGCGGGATCAGGCGGGACATTTTGCGAGGCAGTTCGCGGAGCTGGGTGCTGAAGTTCTGGAGATTCCGACCATCAAAATTGTGCCGCCGGAACAGAAGGAGAATCTCAAGGACGCGATGCTTGCGCTCAACGAGTATGACTGGATTGTTTTCACCAGCACGAACGGCGTCACGGAATTCTTCAATTACTTCTTCAAGGCGTTCGATGACATGCGGGACATCGGCGGTCCGAGGATTGCCGCGGTGGGTCCATCCACGGCGGCGAAGCTGCAAGAGCTGCACCTAAAGGTGGATGTGATGCCCAAGGAGTACGTGGCGTCGGAAATCGTTCGTGCATTGACCCAATATCAAGACATCGAAAATGTTCGCATTCTACTGTTGCGGGCAGAGGTGGCGAACCCGGATCTTCCCCGTGAATTGGAAAAGTGCGGGGCCATCGTGGATGACGTGGCTTGTTACCGCACAGTGCCCGAGATGGACGACATCAGCGGAGCAGCGGCACGGCTGATCGAGGGCGGCGCGGATTGGATCACATTCACCAGCGGTTCTACCGTGGCGTGTTTTCACGAGCGATTCAACCTACCGGAACTCAAATCCAAGTATCCGAAGCTGCGTCTGGCGTCGATCGGTCCGGAAACCAGCAAGGCGATTCGAACCTTGAAACTCGAACCAGATATCGAAGCGCGAGAACACACCATGGACGGATTGGTGGCGGCTCTTATCAAGGCGAAGAAGCCCAGGATCAAAGGCGGATGAGAAGATGGTTTATGAAACCTCTTTTTCTATCACTCTTGATTGGCGCGATGGGCGGGGCATTGGCTGGCTGTGCGACTCCGAATTCCCCTTCTACCGAATCCTCGTCGCCAGCGGCGGTGGCGGGAAAGTGCGCGCAGTGTGACTGCAAGCATTATGTGTCTGCCCGGATCATCAAGGATGTGTGCAATTCGTGCGGGCACACAGTCGCGGCGCACGCCGGGCACGCGCACTAGCAGTAACATTAGAGCCTGTCAGGCTCGACGCGGTCGTGGTTTCCGAGGCGTGCCCGATGCGCCATGGAGCGCCGCCAGTTCAGGCCAGAGGCAGGCGCTCATTCGCAGCCCTTTCGCGAAGACATCCAGATCGAACTTTTCGTTCGGCGAATGCGCGTTGTCGTCCGGCAGCGAAAGGCCGAGGAGAAGGACATCCTTTTTCAGGATGCGTTTGAAGTCGTTGACGATGGGAATCGAACCGCCCTCCCGCACAAGCACGGGATCCCGGTGGAAAGACTTTTTCAGCGCGTTCAGCGCCGTCTGCACTTGCGGACTCTCCGCCGAAATCATGTAAGGCTCTCCACTATGGCCGAGCGAAAGCTCCATGCGCACCGTGGGAGGACAGATGCTGCGGAGGTGCTTCGCAACAAGTTGGAGGATCTGGGGAGGCTTCTGATTTGGGACGAGCCGCATTGTGATTTTCGCCCTGGCCCAGGCGGGAATGATCGTCTTGCTGCCATCGCCCTGGTATCCGCTGGTCAGGCCGTTGATTTCGAGAGTGGGGCGGGCACTTCGCTGCTCGTGGGGTGTGAAGCCCTCCTCGCCAAAAAGCTTCGGCACGCCGAGAAACTTCCTGTAAGCCGCCGCGCCGAACGGCAGGCGCTTTGCCTGTTCCCGTTCGTACGTGGTCAGAGCTGCCACTGATTTGTAAAAGCCGGGGATGGCGACGCGGCCTTTCGTATCGCGAAGCTGTGCCAGCAACTGGCAGAGCGCCATGGCTGGATTGTCCAGGCTGCCTCCGAACAACCCGGAATGCAGATCCCGCGATGGTCCGTGGAGCGTGACTTCCATGGCGGCAATGCCGCGCAGGCCATAGGAAATCGTCGGATGCTTCGGGCTCACCAGTCCGGTGTCGGAGATCACAATGCCATCGCACTGGAGCTCCCGACGGTTCTCTTCGAGGAATGCGGCCAGATGTTCGCTGCCGACCTCTTCTTCGCCCTCCACCACGAACGTGATGTCGCACGGCAGTTCGGTGCCGGTCTTGAGATATGCCTCCACCGCTTTGAAGTGAGCGAAGGAAGGGCCTTTGTTGTCGCACGCACCACGCGCGTAGAGGCGGTTGCCTTCGATGCGTGCCTCGAAGGGCTTCGAGTGCCAGAGATCGAACGGCTCGGGCGGCTGAACGTCGTAATGCCCGTAGATGAGGTAATGCGGCTTGCGGCTTCCAGGTGCGCGCGGGGTTTTGGCCACGACGACCGGGTTGCCCGGGGTCGGGCGGAGAGTGGCTTCGAGTCCGATCGACTGGAAATGTTTCGTCAGCCAGCGGGCACAGGCGAAGACATCGTCGCGATGCTGTGGCTGGGCGGAGATGCTGGGAAAGCGAAGGTACTCGCAGAGTTCCCGGACGAAGCGGTCGTGGTTTGCGGCGAGATAAGATTCAACTGGTTGCATGCGGTGAGATGAGGAGAAACAATCCAGAACCCGAATGCACGCTCGAATTGCAGGGCAAGGCGGACCCGGTGCCTCCCGAAATTGTCTATAACGAAAAAAGCCTCAAGACCGGGCGTGGTCGAACATGGTGCCGGAGCGCGGAATGAATTCCGCGCTCCTCTGCCGCCAACTCGTGAAGGTACGTGGCGAACTCGTCGGGGCCGCTATTTTTTCATGACTGGAATGGTGACAATCTTCAGCCGCCAGTCCTCGAACCGGTCCTTCAAGCTGAGGATGCCGGAGGAGTCGATGTCGAACTGGCAACCCTCGCCATACACCGTGTCGGGCGAGACGTTGAACGTCCATACGGAGTTGGCCGGAATGGAGCGCTCTTCGGTGTGGTCCAGGATGGCGCGAAGGTTGGGTTCGGGCGCCGCCGCCAGATTCAGTGAATCCTTCGACTGCCAGTGGCGGAAGACACCGTCGGAAACTTTGAGGCGGCGCATCATGGGGTTGATGATACCGGAATGCTGATGAGCCCGGAACACCGCCCGTACTTTCGGCCCGCCGCGGCTGGCCGCCTTCAGGATTTCCGCCGTGGCGGTGTCTCCATAGACCGTGGCTCGACCCGGATCGATCGCCAGTTGGCCTTCGCCGGGGACCAGCGAAAAATCGTTCCACATAAAGCCTAGTGTATATGGAGCCACTGGACTCTCAGGAAGGAAGTCTTTGAATTCGGAATGTGCGACCTGTCTTGAGGCTGGATCGATCACGGCAAGGAACTGGGGATGTTCGCGTGCGAAGCCGGCTTGATTCAGGCTTCCGAGAAGTTGAAAGCGTGTGTCACCCGGCGCGCTCAAAAGCGGGACGGGATTGAAGCCTGGTTCCATTCCTCCGTGGTTGCATTGGATGAACTCCTCGCCGCAGCCGAGATAAATGACCACCGGGAGGAAGTCGTAAAGTCTCATGATCTTCGGGATGTTTGCCTCGCGGCCATACTTGGCCTGGAGTTCCTGGACGAACCCGTAGTTCGCGGCCAGGCTGATGTCTTCGTGATTGCCGCGCACCAGCCAGACGCGTCCGGGATTCTCCAGCTTAAGCCGCAGTATGGTGTACAAAACCTCGATGCCGAACATGCCACGATCCGTGTAATCCCCGAGGAAAAGAAGATGCAAATCTGGATCGATGATCTTGAAGCCATCCAGAGCCTTCGTTTTGTTATGGTGATCGATCAACTTGACGGCTGATTGCACGTCTCCGTGAAAATCGCCGTGAAATGCCACTTTCGCTCCTGCAGGCAAACGAAGCTTTTGGGTAAACGGCTGAAATGGAATGGTGCCCCGCTGAAAATAGACCTTGTCGGTGTTGAAGAATTCTTCGCGCTTTGGAGTTACGCCCACCCAGATGTTTGATTGCGACATGATCCCGGACTTCGACGCGGCGAGGAATGCATCCATCACCTCCTCGAATTCCTTGAAGCTTTTGAGTGGCAGCTTATCCCTTGGCGGCAGGGAGCGTTGGAGCTGGCGGTTAAAAGGCAGCCGGTCACAGGCAGCTTTCCACGATGCGAACGTGGGATAGGTGGCGGACACGAATCCCTTTGAAGGCGCTGATGGATCGGCTCCCGACGTGGAGCAAACCAGCAACCCTGCCACAACCAGTGCCAGAGGCAGGGAACAGCAGGATTTCAAGCCTGCGGCAGGACTAGCTCCTGGAGCCTGTTTTAACTTCCCGATCAAAGTAAAAAGTTTCATTGGACGAATGCTCTTCTACTAACACCGGAAAAAGAGAAATGGCGAGCTTTCGATTGGGGGGGCGCCCGTGCTTCAGCGCAGAGTTTTGGAGGACACAGAGGCTCAGGAAGGAAGGAACGCGGTTCTTCTCTGTGTTCTCCAAATCTCTGTGCTGAAATTGGCGATTCATGAAAAGCAGTCGTCATGGCCGCTTCTGATCGTAGATTCTCGCGAGGCGTTCCGGTGGAGTTCCGAGGTAGTGGAGCAGGGTCACCCGCCACATCCGGGCGTAAGTCTTGAGAATTCCGCGTTCGATGAATCTCCGCGCGGATGTCGTGGCCGTGGCGTCAACGAGCGCGAGCCGGCCGATTTGTCGCAGACCGCGGCATAATGCGAACTCTTCCATCAATGGTAAATCAGGCACACCTCCAATCTGAGAAAGAGAACTGCGCCGGATGAACATCACCTGGTCGCCCAATACGCGCCCAAAGAGGTGCAGCCGGATCGCGCATCGAATTCTCGATCCCGCCATCAGCAACTTGCGCTCGCGAAACGTCTTCCAAAATCCTCCACCAACCACTGTGCAATCCCGGAGGCAGTTCAGAAGTTCCCGGCCTGCATCTGGCGGCAGCCATGTGTCCGCGTGAACCAGTAGAATGACATCGCCCGTTGCCATGCTGGCACCAGTGCGCATTTGAAGCCCGCGTCCGCGCGTGCTGGAAACGACTTTGCATTTGAGTTCCCGGGCGAGATCCACGGTGCCATCCGTGCTGCCGCCGTCCGCCACGATGATCTCGGCAATCTCGGGGATGTTTCGAAGTCGCGTGACGGTTTTCGTCAATGAAGCGCTTTCGTTCAATGTGGGAAGCACGACGGAAATGCTGTGAGGTTCGGGGTGGACCGGGCTGTTTCCTCGAACATGAGTTTCACGCCAGAGAACAATTCCTCCGATCGTAGCCCACGTCAGGTAGATCAACAAAACAAGCAACGCCGCCGCCACAGCTTCGGGAGGTTGAACCCCATAGCCAGCCAGGAACCACAGTGTGGCGCCTTCACGCAGTCCCGCGCCGGCGAACGTGAATGGCAGTGATGTTACGGCGGAGATGACGGGAAACACCCAGAGTGACTGCCATGCGGAGAACTGTTCGCCAGCGACTCCCAGCAGGCACAGTAGCAGGAGGCTGCTCAGGCAGAGTTGAGAGCAGAAACTGAAAAAGACCGTGAGGATTCCTTTGCGGGGAACGGCGAGCAGTTGCCCCATCCCGGACCGCAAGGCGTCCAGGAAACTGGCGATCGAGGATTGCCGACGCTGGCGACGGATCACCATCAACGTAATGCAGACAACCACCGCCACCGCAGTCAGAATGCCCCAGTTGCCAAGTCTTGGGGGTGACGGCAGTCGTAACGCATTTCCTCCGGTCGATGCCAGCAGGAGAGTCACCAAGCCCAGCAGCAACGATCCTCCTCCCGCCGCGAGCCTGTCGAGCACGCACGCGGACAGCACCACCGGAAGCGAATGCCCGAACCACCTCGAGTAGAGAAGCGCCTTTCCGGCATCGCCGCCCGTTGTGCCGAACATTGTTGTGGTAAAGAAATGGCCAATGATCGTCAGACGCGTGGAAGCACCGGAATGAACCGCGATGTTGCTGATGTGCAGAATTCGATGCCAGCGTGCCGCCGCGCAGCCCAGAGCTGTGATGAAGACCAGATTTGCCGCAAGGAACCATCCCCAACGCATCTGGCGGACTGCCGTCCAGAGCTGTTGAGCATCCACGGAGCGGAAGATCACCCAGAGCATGAGGAACGAGCAAAGAAGGACGCCTGGCCGTCCAAAGCCACGCACGCGGGCGCTCGCATTCTGCATCATCCGGCTTTCTGCAAACCATCGGTGGTGTGGCGATGACTTGCCGGGGCGATTCACGTCCTCCCCATCACTACACGTCCCTCATCCCAGCGTGCTCCACCCATGGCGGTCCCGCACAGCGATCATTGCCCCGAGAATGTCGTTCCAAGTCTGTTGCTGTTTCATGACATCGTTGGGGAACATGCAGCCGTCCCAGCAGATGTGCATGAAGTTCTTGGTCAACTTGTGCTGTTCGTCGCGGAGCCAGTAGCCGGCGTGATGGGGAATGTCCAGTTTGCCGTCCGGCGCGTTGACCAGGCAATGGCGTCCGGTCTTGTCGTGCGTGCCGGAGCCGTGAACGGTCGCGTTGTTCTGCGCGATGTGAAAGTCAATCGTCCATGGGCGAAGCGCGGCGGTCAGTTTCTTGAGAGCGGCGTCGAGTTTCCTCCTGTCCTTCCAATCGTAGCCGGGAGGAAGGATTGCGTCCTTTTCGGCATTGTAACCCATCGTGTAGAGAAGTGTGTGAGCCATGTCCGCCTGAAAGCCGACGGTTCCGGGACGATCGGTTTCTTCGAGCAAATCCACCATCTTCCGCCACGAATGCATTCCGCCCCAGCAAATCTCTCCCTCGGCGGCGAGGCGTTCTCCAAAGTCCTCGGCCACGGTTGCGGCTTCGCGGAATGTCCGCGCAATCTTCTTCGTGTTCCCCTTGGGATCTGCATCCCAATCAGTGACGCCGCTTGCGGAATCGATTCGAACCACACCGTAGGGGCGCGCACCAATCTCCCGAAGTTTCTTTCCGATCCGGCACGCTTTGCGAACCTGCTCAACAAATTTCCTGCGGTCTTCCTCGCTGCCCATGGCCGAGCCGCCCCCGGTCGGTGGCCAGACCGGCGCCACAACCGAGCCCACGACGAACCCCTTGCCTCGAATCTTGTCCGCGGCCGCCTTGATATCATCATCGGTGATATCGATGCCGATGTGAGGTTCAAACAGGAAGATGTCCACACCGTCGAACTTGATGCCATCCACCTCAGCCCTGGCGGTCAGATCGAGCATGGTGTCCAGATCAATGCAGGGTTCTGCTCCGGGGCTGCCTTTGCCCACGAGTCCGGGCCACATGGCGTTGTGAAGTTTGGGATACTTGTTATCGCTGTGTTTGCTCATGGGATTCCTTCTTGTCGATTTTCAGCCAGCTCCAGTTTCGCGATGAAGAGCGCTTAAGAGCAGTTTGAAAGCATTGTCTCATGCGTGGTTTGAAAAGTGCGCTCAGAAGCTATCAATGGTCATTGCTCAATCAATGCCAAAAATTCTGATCGTTCCATTAATCCCAGTGCGGCGGGATAGGGCAAGTCGCCACATGGTGATCACATCATTGAACCCATGCACGTCCTGGCAGTAACGGATCCGGGACGCGGAGCCGGCCTCCTTTTCGGTGCTCGCAACGGTGTTCCTGCAATCCTCGTGGAACGGCCTCTGACCGCGGTCACGGGTCCGGGTCTGCCACTCGATTGCCCCCACGGAGCTGGCGGTACGCACGGGCGGCCTTCTCGCCGAGCGCCGCTTTCATTTGTTCATTGAATTGGTTTTGGGCGGCAGAACGATCCACTTCGAATCCGGGTTGAGGAAATGCCACCGGTTCCGAGCGGAAGGCCTTCTCCATCTCGTAAGCCTTAAGAACGGCTTCCGAACTCAGTCCATAACGCTGCCCGACTCGCGACAGGTTCTGGTACGCTGAATCGAGCGAACGCTGATACTCGGCGAAACGAGTATCACCCAGGGCAGTTTTGATTTGATTGTCCAATTCGGCCTTGTCATCCGCCTGGGCTTTTGCCGCTGCGGCGCGAGCCTCTGGTGTGTTTTCCTGCACCATCACTTTTTCAGCCTTGTCTTCTGACTCCCGGGTCAGTCTGAAGACCTTGCGGAACTCCTCCTCGGTGGGGCTGAACGTCAGGAGCTGCTGGCCCAGCTTGCTGGAGGTGGAAGAAGTGCGGATGTCGTAGTTTTCCAACTCCTGCGACGTGAGCACTTTGGCGAGTTCCTCCCGATGAGACTCGTTTAGTTTGCGATACTCCTCCACGAATTCCGGGGTCTTCTTGTTCTCGTGTTTCGCTTTCAGCGCATCGGACTGCTGCCAGTACTCTTCTTGCAGGGTCTGGACGGCATCCCGTTTTTCAGCCGGGAGAAGCTTAAGTGCCAGCTCGTGAGCGGTGTAATCCCTCGATGCTGTCGATGCCATGAGATCGACCGGGACATCGATATCCAGGAGTTCCTTCAACACCACACGTTTTTCGGTTTGAACTTCCCTGAGTTTGCGGCGGTTCTCGGTTTCATCCACCGGCGGCGTGGCCTGACCGGGAATTTGTGGAACAGACTTCTTTGCCTTCAATGGTTCCTCGCGTGGGGCATAGAGTTTGTTCACGTCTGCAACGATGATATCGCGGATGGTCTGTTCGGGGCATCCCACCTTGCGGAGGTTTGCGATGTATAGTTTGTAATCGCCGGATTCAACCTGCTGCCATGTGAATTTCGATCCAGAGTTCGTTGCCGGTATGACGTTCGCGGGAATCAAAGCCTCCATCTTCACGTTCCTGGATTCGGCCGGGATCACACTTGCGGCCGGGGCGGGAACGGCTGGCACCGGAAGCTCCGACGGCGATCGATTGACGTATGCTGCGGCGGTGATGAGAACAACGGCCGTCAGGGAGAGAGCAGTGGCGAGATGCTTGGAGTTCATGGCTTGGTTGGGGCGGGCACGACGATTTGTTGCCGCTGTTGGGCCGAGGGCTGGCCGGGGTTCAATGTTGGCACGCGGCCCTTGAGTGCTTCAAATGCCTGATCTCCGAGCATCTGCCGCAGTGTTTGTTCGCCTTGCGCCTGCATGGATTGCAGGGCTTGCGCCCGCTGCTCAGGCAGGAGTGTTTGGTCCTGCATCAATCTTTTTGATTCGGCCTGGAGGAGCTTCTGGGTTTCATAAACCTGAACGATGGATTCCTTTGGAAGGCCCGCCTCCTGCATGGCTGACGAAATCCCTTTGTAGGCGGGGTCGCGACTGCGTTCGAGATCGGCGTAGCGCTCATCCCCCAGGGTGCTTCGAAGACTCTCCTGCAAATCCTGCTCCGCCTGTTTGCGTCGGGCGATCCAGTTGGGATCATCGGTTTCGCGCACCGGCTTGTTGATCGAGAACTGCTCGTCCACCGGCACCGTCAGGGCGAATATCTTGCGAAATTCCTCGTCGGTCGGATTCATTCCCCCCAACTGCGATCTCAGCGTGGTGGCGGTGGCGGAACTGATGATGTCGTAATTCTCGATTTCTCCGGGCGATAAGACTTTTGCCAGTTCCTGACGGCGCTCCGCCTTGATCCGGATGAACTCGTCGCGGTCTTCGGGTTCAAGAAATCCAAGAGTGCGGCGCTTGATGTCATCGGACTGGCTCCAGTACTTCTCCTGGATGAGTTGAACCTGGTCGCGTTTGGATTCGGGCACCGCGCTGAAGGCCGCTTCAAATCTCGCGATGTCCCTGCCCCCAAGGCTCGGCGGCAATTCCACCGGGGCGTCCGCGCCTGTGATCTCCCGGAGCAACAGCTTCTTTTGAACAAGCAACTGGCGCAGGCGGCTTTCGTTGCTCCTACGATCGGAGGTTGAAATGGCTTCCCAAGGCTGCCGGTCCTCCGCCCGCCCCTTCAAGGCGCTTTCCCGTGAGGCGAACTGCCGGTTGAGTTCGGCTAGGATGATGTCCCGGATTGTTTCCTCGGGGCATTGCACACTGCGCAGATTGAGCGCGTACTGCTTGAGATCTTCATCCGCGAGTGATCTCCAGTCGAATCGGTCCGCCTTTGAACCGCGAGCGATCCGGTCGGAGAACTTTGTTCGCGAAGCCTTTGTGGGTTCGGCAGCTTCAGAGACATTGGCTCCTTCACTCGCAGCCATGGCTGGCCGCGAAGGCTGGACAGAAAATGCGTACGCCAGATAAGCCGCGATTCCAAGGTTGAGGCAAACCAAGGCAGCGATGATTGGTTTCATAAGATGACAAGCCGCATGAGCGACAGGAGTCTAACACGAACTTCCAGAATTTGTTGCAGGGTCACCAAAAACACAAGCATTCCAATGGCTCAAAATCCAACTCAGTAAACAGCGTGATGGGGGTTGAACGATCGGAATGCAGGCGTTGCCGGGCATAGCTGCGAAGTCCATGTTGAGCCCTCTCCTCGATTCCAACACGCTGCGCCCGGCGAGCGAGCGGGCAAGGGCGGGCTTGTTTTTTGGGTCCATATACATAGGATGTCCTCATGAAGAAAGAAGTCGTGCCCATCGCGATCCGAGGAATTCTGCCCGCGAACAGCGGTTGCGCGATTTTCGTAGGGAACGACGACAAAGTCTTTGTAATCCAGGTCGAGCACAACATGGGGGCTATCATCGGAATGTTTCTCAAGGACACTCCCAAGGACCGTCCCTTGACGCACGACTTGATCAATAACGTTTTCAACGGATTTGGGATCGCGGTCGAGAGGGTGATTATCACCGAACTCAAGAACTCGACCTATTACGCCCGCCTCATTCTTCAGCAAAACAATGAACTCGGCCGCAAGATCGTCGAGATTGATGCGCGTCCGAGCGACTGCCTGGCGATTGCCACCGCGCAGAAACGCCCCATATTCGTATCCTCCGCTCTGTTCGAACAGGTCGAGGACATGACCGAGATCCTTGAACGGATCAACGAGAACGGCGGCGAGGCGGAGGAAATCTGATGGCTGCCGCGGCTGAGTTGCCCAAACCCCTGGTCCTCGTGTGGGGGGAGGATGACTACGCCGTCAAACAACGGGCACGCGGGCTTTTTCAAGAGTGGTCAGTCGAAGTTGGAGGGTTCGATCACGAAACCATCGATGCCACCGCAGCCAACAGCGGCGAAGCTGTGACAGCTCTGGGCAAGCTTCGGGAAGCGCTTCAAACCTTGCCATTCTTCGGCGGTGGCAAAGTAATTCTATTTCAAAACTGCAATTTTCTAGGCGATGAGCGCACCGCCAGTTCCCAGTTGGTCACAGAACACCTGACAGACCTGGCCAAGGAATTAAAGGCCTTCTCGTGGAATGGAGTCAGGCTGATCATCTCCGCCGGCAAGGTGGATAAGCGAAAGACTTTCTACAAGACTCTGGAAAAGGCCGGTTCGGTCGAGGTGTTTGCCGGTTGGTCAATGGAGGATAAAAATTGGGAAGCCGAAGCGGAGAACACCGCGCGCCGCCACGTCAAGGCACTCAAAAAGGAGATCTCGGAGGCCGCTTTGACAAAGTTGATCCAGTTTGTCGGTCCGCATCCGCGCGCCCTTGCAGGAGAGATTGAGAAATTGGCGCTCTTCATCGGGGATCGAAGCGAGATCGCGGAAGAGGACGTTTCCGCAGTCGTGAGCCGCAACAAACAGAGTCAGGCGTTCGCCCTCGCCGATGCGCTCGGAGGGAGACATCTGGGACGCCTGTTGAAGACACTGGATGAGGAACTTGCGGCGATGAAGCATGGTTCCCAGAAATCGGAGATCGGCCTGCTTTACGGGCTGATCTCAAAAGTCAGGGTGATGATCTTCCTCAAGGAAATGGTGCGGCAGGGCTGGATTAAAGCCGACGCGGATTATTACCGATTTAAGACACAGCTTGAGCGCGTGCCGGCGGACCAGATGCCGACGGACCGGCGGTTCAACCCCTTGGCGATGCATCCATTCATGCTTCATCAAGGATTGGGGCATGCGAAGAATTACACGCTGCTCGAACTAGTCCAGGCGATGGAACTGTTGCTCGCGTGCAATGAGAAACTTATTTCAAGCTCGCTGGACGAGGCGCTCGTTCTTCAGCAGACCCTTGTAAAAATAGTTAGCAGACAAACGCAGCCGGGAGTAGCCTAGAGCCATGAACGTTGAATCGGTCCAGATCGGTCGATTCCCAATTCGAGAGTTCGTCACGAACGCTGAATCCTCCATGCGTGGTGCGAATCCACTCCCCACCACTCGCCGTGCACCTACGCTGTATCGAGGCTTGAGGCCATAATCCGAGCATCTCCCATTGCATGGCAACCTCGTCGGCAAATTTATTCGTCAGCTCGACCGACCACGCGTCCGTCATCAAGATCAATGGACGGGCCAGTTTCAGCTCGAGCGCTCATTTCATGATGGTAGTCGATCAGCTCCACGAGCGCGGAGCCAGGCGCTTCATTCTGGATTTGACCGAGTGCGCGACGATGGACAGCACCTTCCTTGGAGTTCTCGCCGGGCTGGCGATGAAGCTTAGTGACGGCAATGGCGAGGCGAACCGGCCAGTGCTTGAGCTGGTTCGACCCAACGAACGCGTTCTGGATCTGCTCGAGAATCTGGGGATAGCGCACTTTTTCGCCCGCCTGGATCAATCGCCGATTGCTGACGTCAGCCTCGCTCCATCGACGCCTCAAGACACTACATCGAAGGATGACCTGTCGAAGATTTGCCTGGAAGCGCATCAAACCTTGATGGCTGTGAATCCAGAGAACGTTCCTAAATTCAAGGATGTGGCCGCGTTTCTGGCGGACGAGTTAAAGAAGCCCAAGAGCTGACAGTCTGCCGGGCGGCTTGGAACGATCAGCTCGCCGCGCCTTGTTTCGATTACTGCGTTTCCCCCCGCGTGACGCGGAGAAAAACCTCTTCCAGACCAAGCTCATCTTCCCAGAGGCCGGTCAGCTTCAGGCCGCCTCCCACTATCGTCTCGGCCAGGAATCCCGGATCGGTATCGTGATCTTGTAGAGTCACTTTGACCTGGCGATCGACCTGAGTGGCTTCGCGGACCTCAGGCCTGCTTTTGAGCAGTTCCAGCGCGTGCACTGGATTTTCCTTCACAGTCACCCAGTAGATCTGGCCTGAAGCCATCTGGTCCCTCACGCCCTGAACAGGTCCGCTGTAGATGAGTTTGCCGCGCTCGATGATGGCGACTCGATTGCACAGGGTCTGCAGCTCGCTCAAGATGTGTGAAGAAATGATGATGGTTTTCCCGAGCCTCTGGAGTTCCTGGAGGATTGCCATCATTTCGATGCGCGCCCGGGGGTCGAGACCGCTGGCCGGTTCGTCGAGGAGCAGCAATTGAGGATCGTGGATAAGGACTCGAGCCAGTCCCAGGCGCTGCTGCATCCCGCGGCTCAAGGCACCGATGAGCGCCCCGCGCTTTTCGATCAACCCCACCAGCTCGAGCACGTCATTGACGGTCTTTTCGCGCTTGGCGGATGGGATCTTGTAACAGGCTCCGAAGAAGTCGAGATACTCGGTCACTTCCATGTCCTTGTACACGCCGAAGAAATCCGGCATATACCCGATGATGTGTCGAACCGCGTCGGCTTCGGACACGACGTCATGTCCGAGCACCTCCGCCCGGCCTCCGGATGGTGCCAGGAAAGTGGCAAGAATCCGGAGTGTGGTGGTCTTGCCAGCGCCGTTGGAACCGATGAAGCCAAACAGATCGCCGCGATTGACGATGAGATTGAGGGCGTTGAGGGCGATCATCGGCCCATAGACGCGCGTCAGATTGTGCGTTTGCACCGCCGGGGCGGCAGTTTGAACCGGTGGGATCGGGGTTTCGGTTGCCATGGCCTGTGTCATGAAGAATCGCTGCGCGTTGATCTGTTCTAATTCACACCTGCGACTGGGGCGGCAAGCCTCAACAACGTGCTGCGCTGGGTGCGGATCGGTTTGAACTGGTTGATCGGCTTGATGGGTGAATGGTCCGCGTCCCATGCGAGCAGAATCGCCTCTCCGCGATCCACCAGTGGCGTCAGGTCCATCCCGGCAGGCGCCACAAACCGACGCTGGTTCTGCTGAGTCGGGATGTGTGTGGTGAAGGAAGCAACCGTGGAAACCATCGCGGGATTTTCCAACTGCCCTTGCCGGTTGCTTCCGAGCGGATTGCGCCGCGCGTCCACCGTGTCACGAAAACTGCTGCCTCGTTGAATGGAATTGCCCTGCACAAATGAACTCAGCGCCATGCCGTCCGTGGTTTTCAATGTGAATCGTTTTTCCTGGCGCGCAGGGAGACTGCCGAGCTCATAAACTTTCACTTCGGCATCAGACGCTGTCTTTAACACCACGCGGCAATCGGTGAGAGGACGGTCCAGGCTGTTGTTCACCACGGCCAGCACGGTATCGCCTTGGATGGAGACGTTCACACTCAGAGGAGGGCTGGCCGGCTGCAACCAGTCATTCACATACAGCAGGCTGGTCCAGACAGGGACATCAATCTCCGCCACGAAATTATTCCCCCGCTGTTCAACTCGAGCTTTGCTTCCTTCCTTGCCCCCTCCGTAGAGATCCAGAAGTTCACCGCGAAACGTCGCAAAAGGCTGCTCGCTCGCGATGGGATAGGTGGCATTGGCTGACGAATAGATGGACACGAAGGTGCGTCCGCGAAGTTCGGCACGGTCTCCCCGGGGCAGGACGTCCACTAGATGAACCTCGTTCCATTCCGTCTCGCCGGCGCGGAGCTTGTATCCGATGAAATAAATGAGGAGAGAGAAAAGGACCACGTACGTTGGAAACGTGATCCATGTCAGCATCTGCCGGTTGATCTTCTTCAGCCACCACTGGTCGAACGGGCCTATGACCACAAGATAAACCACGAGCAGCGCCAGCAACCATTCGATGGGAAGCTTCCGAATCTGGCGGCTGTCAATCAACGCGCCAAAGATCGCGTCCACGCTCCAGCCGCCAAATGCGTTTATTTCAGGGCCTGAAATCCATTCGGGTGGCATCTCGACCAGCTTCGCCCAGAATGCGCCGCGATGTTTCCACGAGCGGAAAGGTTCGCGCTCGGGACTGAATGCCAGCACGGTGAGCTTCCCTCGCCCGCGATGCCCCGACACAATCAATGGCTTTCCATCCGCCTGGATCAGGACGGTGGCTCCTGCGCGCAGCCCTCCGGTGGCGACAGGAAGTAGCGCATTTTTGAAGGCCGCATCGGGACCAAGGTCACCAAATGGATTTGAAGAACCTTCCACAACGCTGGCGCGCCGTCCGCGTTGTGTTCCACCGGGTCTTGTGCCGCGAGTGGCTTCCTCTTCATCACCATTGAGCCATTGTTGAAGGTCGCGATCGACGGTGACGTTGACCATGTCCGTGAATTCACAGGGCAGGAACTCCTGAAGCCACGGCGTGGCATTGACATCGGCGATCTGCTCGACGCCAAGGATCAAATGCCCGCCACCGTTCACCCAACTGAGCAGGGCCGCCACCTGCGGAACCTTCAGAGAAATCACCTTCTCGGAGTTGACATAAAGGGCGTTGAGCCCCTCCAGCGCGATGGGATTGTCGGGGAAAACATCGGTCTGAATCCGGGCAATCTGGGGTTTCATCTCGTCCCGGCGAATGTTTGTCTCCGCAAGGACCGGCGAGCCGGCATACGATCTCGAGATGGAGCCCAGGAGAAAACCTTCCCATGCCAGCGGTTTGGTTTGCGCGGTGCGTTCAGCCCGGACCTTGCCCCGCTGGTCGATCAGCCGGACGAGCCATTGTCCGCCACGTCCGCCGGTCGAAAAAATCGGGATGGTCAGACGTTTGCGGGTGTTATTTGGAATCTCGACGGGCACCTGCCTGACCGCGTCACTCGCCAGGCTTCCAACGGAGACTTCCACCACGGCGTTGAATGCCGGTCCTTCATTGTTGGCGATTTCGACGGAGATCGGGAACCAGCCCGCTTCGCGCACAACGCCGTCGTAGCCTACGAAGATGTCAAATTGCAGCTCCGCTCTCGCTGTGCAAGGGGCCAGCGCCGCAAGAAGCACAAGGAGGGAGGCCCACACTGGCCGCCAGGATTCCATGCGAGGTAACCTTGGGTGGAGTCGTGCCTCCGCAGGCGGCGAGGATGGAAGGCCCATAATCAGTATTCTCGGCAAATTCACAGTGCGTATAATCACGCCGGCTGTCTCCTGCAATTGCGAAGTTCGGGCAAATCCAGATTCGCTCCGCCGTATCCCGCAGGAAGCACCGCGAGAATAGACAGAAGCACTGCCCATTTGCTCACGGCGTTGCACGACATACTGAGAAGACCGTGAAATAACCTACGAATGACGGCGAGAGTCACCGGTACAGGCGCAACGGGCGAACGCGGGAAGATACACGCAGTGGCCTCGACCAGGAGAGCAACGAACACGGAGAGCCTATTCCGTGAAAACCTTCCAGGCTTTGGCGGGCCTTCCGAACCTCTTTCACTCGTCACACACCCACCAACTCCTTGATGAAGCTGCCTTCGCTCATGACTTTCATGGGGCGGCCCGTGGGTGTGGTCAGTTCGCGAGTTGGATCCACGCCAAGGAATTTAAGTATGGTGAACGCAAGGTCCGGAGGGCCGACAGGACGTTCAACAGGGATCTCGCCAAAGCTGTTGGTCGCGCCGATGACTTGTCCGCCTTTCACCCCACCACCCGCAAGGCAGACTGAGCCAGCGCGTGGCCAGTGATCACGGCCACCCAAAGCGTTGAGCTTGGGGGTGCGCCCGAATTCACCCATGAGAACGACCAAGGTGGAATCGAGCAGCCCGCGTTCACGAAGGTCGGTGATGAGCGCGGAGTAGGCGCGGTCGAGCGCAGGCAGCTTGCCGCTGCCAGGAAAGCGAGAGTCAGGCAGTTCCTTGAAAATCTGCTGATGCGTATCCCAGCCAGTATCGACAACCGTGACGAAGCGCGAGCCGGCCTCGACCAGCCGCCGCGCCAGCAGACAGCCAGCTCCGACGCGCGCGTGGCCGTAACGTTCGCGCGTTTCTGATTTCTCCCGCGAAAGGTCGAAGGCTTCCTTGGCTTCTGTCGAGGCGAGCAGACGGTAGGCTTGTTCGTAAAAAGCATCGCGATCACGCGTGGGCGGGCCTTCCTCGATGTGCCGCGAAAAAGCGTCCATTTTGCGCAGCATCTCGCGCCGGTGCTCGCCGCGTGCGAAGCTTACGCCCTCGGGCAATTGCAATCCGCCGACGCGCGAAGGGTCGTTGCCCACGTTGAAGGCGGAGCAGGCACCCGGCAGATAACCGGCGCGGGCCGCATTGGAATCACCGCCCACTCCATCGTTCGGAATCGCCACGTACGGCGGCATCGCCCCGCCGAAGCCGTGCGTCTGTGCGACAAGGCTGCCGAGGCTCGGATGCTCAAGCGCCGGCGTGGGCCGATGGCCGGTCAGCATGAAACGCGTGCCGGTGTCGTGATTGCCAAGCTCGTGCGTGAGCGAGCGGATGAGCGCGACGTCCTTCATCACCCCGGCGGTCAGCGGAAGATGCTCGCAGATGTGCAGCCCGGTGACGCTCGTTGGAATTGCCTTGAACTGGCTGCGCACCTCGGACGGCGCCTCCGGCTTGAGGTCGAACATGTCGAGATGGCTCGGGCCTCCATCAAGCCAGATGAGAATGCACGATTTCGCTTTGGCCGAATGACCGGGCGCTTCCGCGGCGGCTGCTTGCAGACGCAACAGGTCGGTGACGCTCAATCCGAACGACGTGAGCAGGCCGAGGTGGAGAAAGTCACGCCGCGACACACCATCGCAGCGATGAGATTGGGTGGGACGAGGTGTTTTCATCGGTCAATGATTCAGCGCGAACTCGCGCGAGTTGAGCAGGGTCCAGAGCAGATCCTGCACGGCCTCGGTTCTGTCCGGGCCGCTGGCGAGCAACGGTTCCCATTCCGCCAGTTCGTCCTGTGCGGGTGGACGCGTCAGCACCCGGCGATAAAGTTCCTCCACAATTTCACGGGATGAGCGGCCTTTCAATTCCTCGATCACACCGCCGCGCAATTTGCCGTTGATGGTGGAGCCGTTGATGAGATGAAGCGCCTCAGCAAGTCCTCCGCCGGTTTGAGCAGATCCGTCACACGGGCGCTTCCGCAAGCAGCGTCCCAGCACATCGAGAGCGGGCGACGGCGTGGCCGGGCTGATGAGCTGCACGGCGCGAGTGCCTTCCGGGCAGCCTTCGAACAAGTCCGGCACGCCGGTCACCTGCGCCACGGCATCGGCGAACACAGGTGCGGGCAGTTCCTTGAGGTAGGCGTGTGAATACAGCCGCGAATCCATCCGATTCACGCCGCGAGTGCGTGAAGTGAGTTGATAGGTGCGCGATGAAACAATGGTGCGAATGAGTTGCCGAAGATCGAAATCATGCGCAACAAAATCCGCCGCCAGCGCGTCGAGCAGTTCCGGGTGCGTGGGTGGATTCGTGGGGCGCAAATCATCGACCGGCTCGACGAGCCCGCGACCGAGCAGATGTTTCCAGACGCGATTGACGATGGTGCGAGTAAAGAGGGGGTTGTCCGGAGCGGTGAGCCATCCGGCCAGTTCCACACGGCGATCGACGTCCCCGATCTGAGGCCGGGAGGGTGCCCCGAGCGGTTTGGGCGAAAGCGGCTTCCCAGTCTTCGGATGATCCACTTCGCCGCGAGTGGAAATCTGGACGGCTCCGCCTTCGCGCGTGATGCGCGCGAAGTAGGCCGCAAACCGATGGTAATCCTCCTGTGTCCACCGGTCTGATGGGTGGGAGTGACAACGGGCGCAGGCAATTTGCGCGCCGAGAAAAATCCGGCCTGCATGCTCAGACAAGTCGCGCGGATCGCTGGCGAGTGTCATGAAGTTTGCGGAACCAACTCGCGCGAGATCTCCCGAAGAGGTAAGCAGAGCGCGGGTGATCCGATCGAAAGCCGCGTTCGTCGCGACCTGCTCGCGCAGCCACGCGTGGTACGCCGCGGCCGTATCGCCTCTACCATTGAGCAAAAGCAGGTCCGCGAGCTTCATCGTCCAGAAATCCACGAAGGCATCACTGCGCAGCAACTCGTCAGTGGCCCGCTGACGCTTCTGGGCAGATGATGGTTCAGCAAGAAATAAGCGAGTGGCTTCTGGCGTGGGAAGGCGACCGGTCACATCCAGATGCACACGTCGCAGAAACTCGGCGTCGTCGCTCAATGGGGAGGCTGGCACATGCAGCCGGGAAAGTTCCCTGCCCACGTGCTCATCGATGTAGTTCCTGGCCGGAAAATCATCCATTCCGATCTTCGCATCTCCCAGTGGCACGGCGATACGCGCGGCAGCGACTTGCCCGGAGTAACGCACCATGATGCTCGTCAGCCCGCGTCCGACCGTGGTGACTTCCCCCGTCTTCGACACTTCGGCGATGGCGTCGTCGTTTGAAGTGTATAGCGAAAGATCTGTCACGTCCTGGCGTGAGCTGTCGGAGAGCGAGGCGGTTACGCGGAGCTGCTTCGTCAGATTTGTGCCATGGAGCAAATTGTCGGAAGGCTCGACTGAAATTCCGGTCACCTGCAAGTCACGCGGGCCGTAGGGTGCGCCGGCAGCGATCCAGTCGCGCACGAGCGCATAGCCGTTGGAATCACGCCGCAGTTTACGTCCGCCCTCGTGCTCGAGTTGTCCGGAAGGCTTTCGCAGCACAAGACTCTCCTCCGGATGCGCGACTTCGACGCGCCTGCTGCCGAGTTCACGCGTGATGCGTTCGAAATCCTCCTCGGGATCGTAGCCAAGCAAACTCAGCTTGAATCCGCCCTGGCCGGTCGCCGCGCCGTGACACGCGCCCGCGTTGCAGCCGGCTTTCGTAAGCACAGGCAGGATGCCGGTGCGGAAAGGGGGAGGGGTCGCGTCGCTGACGGCGGTGCCGGCAACCAGCATCACCGTTGCGAACAGGATGACCGAGACAACGCTCACTTCGTCTGGCTCTTCAATTGATCGAGGAACTCCCGGCCCACCTTGCGCGCATGTTCGGTGCCGTAGCGGTCGCCGAAATGCAGGATGCGCGTCCACCCGTCGATGGCCTGCTTCTGAAGGTCGGTACTATCCTTGATGTGGGCCTTCACATCTGCGAGCACCTTGTCCACGGTGGCATCGTCGTTGGTAGGCCGAATGAAACTGCGGAGCAAACCCTGCAACCTGCCATCTGTCGGCACCGCGCCTGGGAAACTCTCCTTCGGCTTCGTCTCCGCCTTGCCGCTCTCCGCGTTCATTCGACCGGCAGCTTCCCGTCCACCGCCACCCCGGGCCATCTGACGTTCGCTTAACTGCGCCGCGGTCGGCGGATTGGTGTCACCGCTGACTTTCGCCAACGCCTCCAAAACCTTCGGCGCATCGGCTATCCCCGGTTGCACGAGCGCGAAATTCGCCGTCACCTTGTTGTCCTTCGCCACCACGATGGTCATGAGACATTCCTTGTTCAGCCCGTAATTGCCCGGGCCTTCCGCGCCGTCCACCGACAATCCAACACGCGACTGCAGTTTCAGCGAACCTGCAGCCGCCTTGACGCGTTGCTCCCCTGCAAGCCGGTCTGGTGAAAGGAAAATGATCTCTGTCTTCAGTCCGTCCTTGCGCGTGGCCCCGTACTCGTCCACCACGCGCAACAAAGGAACCAGCGAGCGTTCGATGCCATGCACAAAGACGAGCGCGGCTGGTTGTCCGGCGTTCTCTTCGACGGGGTCGCGTTCCTTCCCTGTGTTTTGCCCCGTGAGCTCCACGACTTTGAATGGCGAGGTTTTTTCCCCAGGCTGCGGCCCGGAGAAAACCGCGTCAGCCGCGGACAGGGCAAGGTGGCAGCAGAACAGCAACACCGGGACTGCGAGCATTGGTTTTGATTTCATAAGCATGATGATTACATCCGTTCACTCACCGGAATATTCTCCAATGTGACACGGATTCTGGCGTTGAGGAAGTCCGACTTTGATCCTGGCCGGCGCGACGCGGGCCCAATCCACGGAATCACTTCGGCATCTGCAAGCCGATCTTCTCGGCCGCCTGCGCCACGTCTTTGTCGCCGCGACCGGAGAGGTTCACGATGATGAGGGAGTCTTTCGGCATTCCCGGCGCGCGTTGGATGACTTCAGCGACGGCGTGCGAGCTCTCAAGCGCGGGGATGATTCCTTCAAGACGCGCCAGTTTCATGAAGGCTTCGAGTGCTTTGTCATCGGTGGCGTAGGTGTATTCCACACGTTCCTCATCGTGCAACCATGCGTGCTCGGGGCCAACGGCGGCATAGTCCAGACCGGCGCTGACACTGTGGGTGAGTTGAATCTGACCAAACTCATCCTGGAGGATGTAACTGCGCGTTCCCTGCAACACACCAAGGGAACCTCCATGAAACCGCGCCGCATGTTTCTCCGGTTGGATGCCTAATCCGCCCGCCTCGACGCCAACCATCTTCACGGCGGAGTCCTCGAGGAATGGATAGAAAAGTCCGATGGCATTCGAACCGCCGCCGACGCACGCGATCAACAGGTCGGGAAGCCGCTCCTCTTTTTCCAGAATCTGCCGTCTCGCTTCGTCGCCGATGACCCGTTGGAAATTCCGCACCATGACTGGATACGGGTGGGCGCCGTAAGCCGTGCCGAGAATATAATGCGTGCCGCGAACATTCGTGACCCAGTCGCGCATCGCCTCGTTCACAGCTTCCTTCAACGTCTTTTGACCCGCGTGAACGGGCACGACTTCCGCCCCGAGCATCTTCATGCGATAGACGTTCAGTCTCTGCCGTTCGCAATCCACCGCGCCCATGTAGATCACGCATTTCATTCCAAACATCGCGCTGACTGTCGCCGTGGCCACGCCATGCT
>SXMN01000107.1 GCA_005777315.1 Verrucomicrobiales bacterium | reverse complement strand
GCTTGGTGATGGCGTTCAAAAACCTCAAGCCTTGCCCTTCCTGAAGTCGCTGAACCACCGAAATTCACCAGAAATCAGATGCTCGCCATGGCCATTCAACTCTCAACTGTTTTCTCCAATGACTTTGTCACAGCCGTGGGTTTTGTGGTGCCTCCCGAAGTTGTCTGTAACAAGAAGACCTTAACACCGGGCGTGGCCGAGCGTGATGCCGGAGCGCGGAATTTAGTCCGCTGAGAGGCGCGAGTCCTCCGTCCAGGGAACACTCGCGGCTTGAGGTGCGCAGTTGGCCTTCGCAAACTGGATCCGTGGGCAGTTCACGTGACTGTCCCAGGATGGATTGCCCGCGACAATGATACCGGTGACTCAGATTGGCAGTAATTCGAGACGGATGGCGCATGGCCGGACGAACGCTTTTCCAGCTCTGCGCATGAAGAAATTCCTATTCCTTGCCGTGATCATTGTCTTCGCGACCGGGTGCCAGCAATGGCGTTTTTACCGCCAAGCGATAGCCGGGCATCTGGATGTGTTATCCCATCGACAACCGATCAGAGAGCTGATCGAAGCCTCCACGACACCACCCAAACTCCGGGAACAGCTCCAACTTGTCCTTCAATTGCGCGACTTTGCCCGTGACTCCCTCGCTCTACCGGTGGATGGGCATTACCTGGATTACGCGGACCTCAATCGTGCGCACGTGGTATGGAACGTCCATGCCGCGCCGCCGTTGTCGATTGAGCCCAGGAAATGGTTCTATCCGCTCGTTGGGCGTCTCAGTTACCGCGGGTACTTCAGAGAAACGGACGCAGAATCCGCCGCTGAGGACCTGCGTTCACAAGGCTATGATACCTACGTGGGTGGCGTGGCGGCATACTCGACGCTGGGCTGGTTTCGTGATCCAGTCCTCAACACTTTCGTCAATGACCCCGAGCCGGATCTTGCGGAACTGATTTTTCACGAACTCGCGCACCAGAAACTCTTCGTGAGTGGTGATACAGACTTTAATGAAGCGTTCGCCACCGCCGTTGGAGAAGCGGGGGTCCATCGTTGGTTGTCGAGCGAGGGCAGGAGTCAACAGTTGGACGAATACAGCTCCGGTTGCAGACGACGCGACGAGTTCGCGAATCTGGTTATGAACTCGCGCGCGAGGTTGAAGGCCGTTTATCCGGAAAGCAGTTCACCCAAGTCACACACATTCACGCCGCCTGACGGGAATCTGCTCAAGATCAAGGAGGGGATCATCAGCGATCTCCGCAAAGATTACGACCGCCAGCGGCAATCCTGGAACGGGAGCAACGATTACGCGGGCTGGTTCGCTGGACCGATAAACAACGCCAAGCTGAACACGATCGAAAGTTACCACCGGTTGGTGCCAGCCTTCAGACAGCTCCAATGGGAGTCTCGCGATGATCTGCCCGAGTTTTACGCGAAGGCCAGGATTCTCTCGAAACTCCCGAAACAGCACAGACAAGCACAACTCGCCGAACTCGCCGGAAAATTTCACAGAAGAACTGGAATGGCAAAGCCATGATCGGCGCACTCGACTGAAAATCAAAAGTCGTTCAACAAACCATTCCTGTCGCCGAGCCTCTTAATAAGAGTTTATTGACCAGTCATAACCGGAAAACCTCACCTTGAGCCGTTTTCCCCGCGCAACCTGCGCGGCGTCCGGTGGAAGAAAAGGCGTGACGAACTCCTGAAGCGATTTGGACTCCTTCAAGAAGTCCGCTTCGTACCATTTGAATATCTCGCTCAACCAAAGGGTGTCTGTGGCGGCATCCACCCGGTTTTGATCCGAACGGGCGAGGAAACGAATTCCCTGATCTTTCAACTGCTCCTCCAGGCGTTCAGCCATGTATGCTTCCGCACGGAGCGCCGGACAGCTTCGAGCTGCACAGACCAGCGCGAAGTGAATCCTTGGTTCGTGGAAATCTTTGCGGAGCATCTCGTGCTCGAGATGGTCGAGTGAAATCCTCTTACCGAAGAGCTCGACTACATCCAGGCTCCACGGGCTCGTAAACACGCTCCCGATTTTTCTGATGCTCACGACGGGATAATGTTCGCGGACGAGTCGAAGTGTGGCGGCGTTGTAAAGATTGAGCAGGAAAGTCATTCGTTGCGGCTCATCCCAGCGGTTGAACTCGGGGCGGGTTACCCTGGCGAGACTCGACACATAGCCGTCCAGTGACTGGGGATTCAACTGGAGTCCCCGGTAGTTCACCAAGCCGTTCGTCACACTCCGACCTAGAATCGAGCTGAACTGACGGTGAGTGTGATCGAACGGCTCGCCTGCCGACGCCGCAAGTGCCCAAAGCAGCGCCATCAGTGTCGTCAAGCAGGTCGGAAATTTCATGCGAGCATCAGAATAAGCACAGCATCGACGCGTAGCGCAAGGCTCAGCCTCGGCTGGACGGGGTTGTCGCCATCGAGCTAAGGCGTGTTGACCACTCGATAGTATCGTTGCGCTGCCTCGCTGATAGAAGCGGTGAATGTGGCGTTGTCGGCGACCGGCGTGACGACTGGTTCGATATTCGTCCACTCCGCGTCGGCCAGGTCGTTCTTGAACTGGACCTGATACGAGCGGCCTGCCTGCGCACTCCAGGTGAAGGAGAATTTTCCATCGCCAGACACGCTCGCGCCTGTCACCCGGATTTCCTGTCGTGCCACCGCCGTCACCAACACGTTGAATGACTTCGAATCGCTCAACGACGGTGAGCCATCGTCTGCGGCAGTGATGACGATGGGATAACTCGCGCCACCTTGGCCGTCGGTCGGTGTCCAGGTAAACGCGCCGGCTGAAGTGATCCTCGCGCCGTCAGGCGCTCCCGCGTTCATTGCGAAGACCAGCGTATTCGCGGGAAGATCGGAATCAGCGGCTGTAGCTGTGAACGTCAGTTCACGGCCAACTTCAATCGACTGATCGCTTGCAACTGACAATTTCGGAGCACTGTTCACTTCGTTGACCGTCACCGTGAACGTCTGCTCCGCCGAAAGTGGCGGCGTCCCATCGTCGGTCACGCGCACGGTGATTGGATACTTTCCCGGGCCTTGCGCCTCGGTCGGCGTCCATCGGAAGACCCCGGTGACTGGATCAATCGTCGCGCCTTCCGGAATGTTTGAGGCGGATGGCAGGTTGAGCAGAGCAACCCCGAAGCGCCGAGCATCGCTCAGCACGGTCGAAGAATCGTCGCCCAAGCCGAGCAATGCTCGGCGTTCCGAACCGGGAGCGCGCACACCGTCGGTAGCCAAGCCAACAGGAGAAACCGGGACGATCATACTGCCTGGCACCAAACTGAGCGCCAGCTTCTGCGCGGGCAGATCGCTGTCTGTGGCCGTGACCGTGAAAGTCAGCTCCTTTTCTTCATCGACGATTTGATCGCTGATCGCCGACAACTGCGGCGCGGCGTTCTGCTCCGCAACGGTAATGGTGAAACTCATCGTGTCGCTCAACGGCGGCATGCCGCTATCGGTCACCGTGATGGTTACGGGCAGCGTCAACCCACCCTGAGTTTCTTCCGGCGTCCATGAAATCACCGCAGTGGAGCGGTCGATTTTCATGCCAGCAGGCGCGCCTGTTCCCAGCGTCCAGGTTAACGAGTTTGGTGGAAGGTCGGAATCCGAGGCCTGGAGGGCATAGGTGAAAGCCACACTTTCAGCAGCGGATTGGTTCTCAATCAGCGCAATTGTCGGAGTGTTGTTCACCTCGTTGACCATGACGGTAATTACCTTGGTATCACTTTTTGATGGCCTGCCGTCGTCCGTGGCTGTGACAGAGATATTGTAGCTCGCTCCACCTTGTGCCTCCGACGGAGTCCAAGTGATTCCACCCGTGATTGAATCGATCCTGGCACCGACAGGTGCTCCTGCTCCTAAGCGGAAGGTGAGCTTGTTCACTGGAATATCCGGGTCTGTCACGCTCGGCGTTACGTTTAGCAAGACTCCTTCATCAACACTAACATTCCCGATCGGATCTATGATCGGTGGACTGTTGACATCCAGCACTTGAATTCCAAAGATCACCACAGCGCTCAGGGGCGACTCACCGCTGTCCGTCACCCTCACCGTTACTTTGTGCTGTCCCGGACCTTGAGCATCGGATGGAGTCCAAGTCAGGAGGCCACTGGTCTTATCGACCATGAGTCCCTCCGGTGCGGTATCCACAGTGTAAGCAAGGGTTTGAGCGACTCCCTCGAGATCAATGGCCTCGATCTGAAGTGAGACCGGAGTTCCCTCGAGAACAATCTGATCCGGGATCGGCTGAATCTCAGGCGCGTGATTGGGAATGGTGGCAACACCTGTCACCGAACCAGAGCCCGTCAGGTTGAGCTGGAACTCATCACCAACCCGGACGAGTGGTGGTTCTGGAATCCAATTGCCCGGTACTTTGATCCGCCGCAGTCCCGGAGTGCCCTGGGCGGTCACGATGAATCGTCCTGGCGTCATCACAGTTTCGGTGGGGCCGCCGCTCAATTCGATGCCGAAGTCAATGACAGTGTCACTCGACAACTCGCTCAGGACTTGCCGGCTCGGCCCATTGTAGCGATAGCTCGTCGTGCCGATAACGTTGGTTTCCGTGTCTGTCGAAACGGTAATGTTACCATTCACTTCCGAGACTTGAAGATTAGCGGGGCGTTGTCCCTTGCGGTAAGGAATCAAGAGAGTTCGGAAACTGCCGGTTGCACGAATTCGCAGGAGGTATTGTTCCTCGACGAATTCCCGACTTTGCGCCACTCGAAACTCGCTTCGCTCGCGAACAAAATTCCAGTCATGTCCCCAGTGGCCAATATGGGCTTGGTGCGTCCCTTCGGCGAAAGCATACAATTCCCAGTCTATCCCCCACTGTCCTTGGAATCCGAATCGGTTGATTCCCGGTGGGATCATGAAAACCGTCCCTGCCGACGGCAGATCAAGCGGACTGCTAAATGAGCGATGATACCGGCGTGGTGGTGTCATGGAACCGGCTGGGGTTTGAACCGGCCCCGATGCCATGAGCGGCATTGTAAAGATCTTCGGCCCCTCATGACTGGGACCTGAGAAGGTGTCATCAGAAGATCTGACCTCAGATGAGATGGGGCGGACTGAAAAAGCAATGGCGAGTTGAAATCCCTGCGAACGGGACGGTATTCAGGCGGGCGAGCGGATGGGCGCCAGGGGCACCGGTTGCGGGGCAGTGTGCGGGAGAGGCTCAG